>JAUNNY010000034.1 GCA_030531215.1 Erysipelotrichaceae bacterium | reverse complement strand
GCTTGTAACAATGGCAAAGTAAAGATAAAACTATACGCTAAATAAGGAGGGGAAACGTATATGCACGCAATGACTATAGCGGTATTGGTACTTAATTTGTTTATTGGTAGTGCCATTCCTAGCGAGTGTCTTTTAAAAATCAATGGAGAAGTTACTGAAGAAATAACTTCATATTATGATGATGGTGATGGAAATAATGATAATTTTTTCTACGCCGAAATTAATGGAGGAGATTCCTTTACCAAAATTGATTCTGGTTCAAAACTTGTTGCAGGAAAACAATATGCAATCCTTTTTCATTCTTTTCCTGAAATTGAAATTTCTCAATTCGCAATAGAAGGGTATAGGGAAGACGCAATTGATTATACTGTTTTAAATTTGAAATCTGAAGATGGTGATGAATACGAAGTTGATTATGATGGATTGAGTGAAGTTTTCTATGTCGTTAAATTTTATGCGCCATATCAAGTTAATTCTGTTTCTATAGATGGAATCAATATGTATGCAGATGAGGAATTAACTAGGAATTATAACGTAAAACTTAATATAGAAAACTGCGATCCTATAGAAGTATCTAGTGGTGCTGTCGGCTATCAAAGCGCATATATTGATGCTGATAGTTATGATGAATCTGGTAATATGGATCCTGTTGATAATCTTGAACCAGGAAAAAGATATTACTTTATTGCTCAAACTCCACCAGTTGAAGATAAGAGTGAGTCAATTTTGTTATACAATAATTCTTTTATAAAAGCCGATAACTTCAAAGTGACTATTAATGGAAAAACTGCAAAGCAACTTGATGATAGTCCATCACAATTAGATACAGTTGTCATAGGCAACCCACCATATTATGTTGAATTTATTGCAAACGAAAAAACTAAACAAACAGATATAATTTACTCTATTCCTGAATCATACGAATGGGCTATCACAAATTATGTAGATCAAGATGTTAATAAAGGTATCATTAATGTCTTAACTGATAAAGGCGAAGATAATAACGTATTAATTAATGTTAAAGTTACAAAAGCCGATATCAAGAAAACACAAACATTGACAATAAGCGTTGATTCTAAGAACGAATGGAATATGGCTGATGTTGATGATGAAACAAATACAAAGCCATATAGCATAAAAGTTGGCACTGTAGATGAAACTGGTAAACTTGAGCCTACTGAAAATGTTTGGACTGAAAATACTCCAATAATCAAGATCAAAGCAACTGATGAAGTTAGTGAAGAAAAACCTGTAGTATCAAAGGGAATATTCACATGGTCGAATGGTGAACCTGAGGGCGCAGGTACATACAAAGATACATTAACATTTACTGCAGAATTAAAAACAACTAGAATGCCTATAAAAGGTGAACAAATAAAATTTGATACCGATGGTGACGGAATAAATGAAACATATACAGTAATTAAGAATGTTGATGGTTTAGAAAAAAAGACAGTATATGAGGTAATGTCTATAGAACCATTAAAAGAAGAAAATGGTGAGCCAAAGCTTATGCAAATTGGTGATGGAGAAAGTGAAAATGTATCTGGTGTTACTTATAAATGTTATCGTAATTCTGATTTAGATAAATATCTAAACGGCGAAAATGATGAAGATTACTATAAGGGACTTTCATCAGTAGTAAAAGAAGCGATTGTTCCAAAAACAATTTATAAAAACAATTATTTCATTGTGGGTGTTTCTAATTTTAACGAAGTTTTTAGAGCAACAATTATAAATTTAGGTGACACTTCTTCTAAAAATGTATATATATTAAATGCTAAGGATCTTAAAGATTATACAGGTTATGATTGTAAATTCTCTGAATTAGATGATATAGCAAAGCAAGATATTAATGACAAAATCAGCAATCTATATCTAGAACGTGGTACTACTAGTCCCGTGGCTATTTCAACTCAATCAGCAAATGTGGCACCAGGCTCGGGTTCGACGTTTAGAGGATATTTGTCAATTGTTGGTGATAAGTTTAATCAAACAAAAACAAATCAAGATAGTTTCTTAATTTATCCTGCATTCCAAATTGATTTATCAATGATAGATTTTGAAAATGTTAATTAATTTAAAATTTAAACCTTGTGTTTAAATACTTTTTCTAATGCAACACTCATTAGATATGCATGTTGTTAATTATAAATAATATTTAGTTTACATATATAGAAAGGAAAAACAATATGAAAAAACTAATGACTGTTTTATTGTCCGCATTATGTTTATTCTCGATATTGGGCATAAATGTAAGCGCCGCTTCTGCTGATGCATTATTACACGGAATAAATATCTATGGCGTAGATACTGATGCTATGGATACACTATCAACATTTGGTGGGTTGAAATATAATGCTTTAATTAATGATGTACAAACACCTGTTGAAGATACTGGTTTATCAAGAGATAATACTTCTTGTTACTATCTATATGCTGACAAATGCAAAGATGTTAAAGATGAAAAAGAACTAGAACAATATATAGTACGTGACAATACATTAAAATACGACACAAACTATTATTTTGTAGTTTCTTTAGCACTCGCTGAAGGATACACTGTTACTGAACCAGAATCAGGTAAACTGCCTATTAGTATTAATATTTATGTTAATGGTAAAAAAGAGCCAATAGAAGCTCGTCCAATTTCAGAATTAATAAATAGTGGAGAAGAAAAAAAGGCAAAAGCATTTTCTTTAGAAGAGAAAAAAAGCAATAAAATATTAGCATATATCCCATTTACAACTGAAAAAGATCAAAAATCAGTTACATTAAAATACTCTGTTGGTGAAACATATGAATGGATTATCACTAATAATATAGGTACCGATGTAACTAATAAAGAAATCTGGGTAGGACAAAATACACCTAGTCCAGCAACTAATACAGAAGTAAATGTTGAAGTAAAAAACTTAAATCTAAATGTAGGAAATACACTAAACATCACAGTTGATTCTCTTAATATTGAAAATTCTAGTAATAAAGAAGAAACAAACTATTATAAGATGATGACTGCTGAAGGAAGAGAAGCTAAATATCAAATTAAAGGTACTTCAACAAGTGATGATGAAATATGGAAAGATAACAATCAAACTATCGTATTAAAGACTACAGAACCTAAAAAACAAGTTGGTATCTTTAGTTGGCTAGATGGTGCTCCTATTTTAGCTGGTTTATATGAAGATACATTAACATTTACTGCGGAAATCAAGCATAAAGAAATGCCTAAAAAGAGTGAAAAAATATATTTTGATTTAGATCAAGATGGTGAAAAAGATGAAAATGAAATGGAAGTCACTGTGCTTAAAATTAATGGGTCAAACGCCTATGTTTACGCAGGGAGGGAAGCAACAAATCCCGATCATAAGTTTAATGCAAATCCTGAAGATCACTTAATAGAAATAGAAGGGCAAAATTATCAAAATTATTCGGGTTCAGATGTTGATTCATATTTGAATGGAGATGGTTACTATAATAGCCTTCCAGATAGCGTTAAAAAAGCAATTATAGAAAAAGAATATGAATTAGATTGTTGGGAACAAGCTAGTTCTGATTCTTATGATTTCCATTATGTTACCAATTTTGGTGTTGATGATTATTATTCCAAATTATCATTTAGTACCCAAAGAACAGTCAAAGCAAAAGTGGTAGTTATATCTTTGCAAGATTTAGTGGATTACTTTGGAAATGAAACTACTGCACAGGATGCTAAAAAACTATTTATAACTGGGAGCATTTGGTTTAGAACAAACTGTAAAAATGCACCTGAAGATTATATGTTAGAAGTATTTAATTTTGGTGCGGCTGGAGCCATATCGTATGATTCCGTAAATACAACAAATACAGTGAGTTCACCTGTATGCTTCACTATAGATTTATCACAGGTTGATTTCGATATTGTTGAATAAATACTTGTTTATAAATAAGATATTGAAAATATAATGTTTCTATTTACAAACACGGTAATATAAAACGTTAAGAGAATAGAGATTATAGAAAGGTGCAATATTATGAAAAAACTACTAACAATATTACTATCAGTATTATGTTTGTTCTCTATTATGGGAATAAGCATATGTGCTGATGAAGACACAACACAAACAATAACTGCTCCTGTAGAAGATGCGGATGGAAATCTTTCATATACAACATCA
Organism: Erysipelotrichaceae bacterium; assembly: GCA_030531215.1. Lineage (GTDB taxonomy): Bacteria > Bacillota_I > Bacilli_A > Erysipelotrichales > Erysipelotrichaceae > Colivicinus. The sequence continues at coordinate 682 of JAUNNY010000034.1, read as the reverse complement.
GGAGATGTAAAAATTCAATATTTAACAGGTGAATCTTATACTTGGACTATTTCCGCTGAATTAATAACTGCTGTAAAAGATGGAACTCAGCCTACAGTTGATGTTTCTATAACTGATTGGAACATTAATGATGAAGATGGTAGAAAAGTATGTATCTCTGTTGCTTCGAATAGTAGTAAAGATAACCATGATGATTCTTGGTTTTTAACTGATACATATGGAAAAACATTAACTGCTAATTATAAAGTCACAGGTAGCATATTTAAAACTGATGAACCAGTAGTTGATTCAGGTAATACTGTTACTTGGGAAGATGATACTGTACTAGTATGGGCTCAAGGCACAAAACAAGCAGCTGAAGCAGCTAAATCAATAACAGGCACTTTTGTTTGGAATACTGCTGCCCCAACTTCAGCTGGTAAGTATGAAGATACATTAACTTTTACTGCTAGTATAGTTCCTGGAAGTGGTAGATGATCTTATTTAATATAACTCTTAATTATTCCTTAATAAACAATCTTTCATATAACTTAATAAGGCTATATTTCCTGATGGAGGTTATATAGTCTTATAAAGTATATAGAGCTAATAAAACTTAAACAATTAAACAATCATAATTTATATGAGCCATAACACTAAGAAGTTATTTACATTATTAATAACCTTATTAATCATGCTACAA
>JAUNNY010000015.1 GCA_030531215.1 Erysipelotrichaceae bacterium | reverse complement strand
CTAAGAAGGCTGTTGCTAAGAAAGCTAAATAGTAATGCAAGAAAGAAGAAGTAGTAATACTTCTTTTTTTTATCTTAATTTTGTTATAATATTTTTAGAAACATTGATTAAGACATGATCTTGCTTATTAGTGTTGTAGAGAAATAACGGTTGGTGAAAGTTATTACACAATAGTATGATTACTACTTATGAGTTTCTCCTTAATAGGAAGACGTCGCTTGCGTTAAAAGCATTAAGTAATAAGTTAAGGTGGTACCTCGCGAATGCGACCTTGTGCCATCTTTTTTTATTGATAGGAGGATAAAAGATGATTAACGTAAAAGAAAACGAACAACTAAGTATTATGAATCACTCATGTGCACATTTGCTTGCCCAAGCAATTACACATTTGTTCCCAAATGCTAAATTTTGGGTAGGTCCAGTAATTGAAGAAGGTTTCTATTATGATATGGATTTAGGCGATTATGCCATCAAAAACGAAGATCTTGAAAAGATTGAAAAAGAAATGAAGAAGATTGTTAAAGATGGCAAACGTATCGTTAGAAAAGAAATTAGTAGGGAAGAAGCATTAGAATTATTTAAAGATGATTTATACAAAATTGATTTAATCAATAATATGGATGAAGGTTCTGTTATTTCTACATATACTCAGGGTGATTTTACTGATTTGTGTAGAGGTCCTCATGTTGAAACAGTCAAAGAATTAAAGAACTTTAAATTATTAAAACATTCTGGCGCTTATTGGAAGGGCGATGCTAATAACAAAATGCTTCAAAGAATATATGGCATTTGTTTCCCAACTCAAGAAGAATTAGAAACTCATTTAAATCAAATTGAAGAAGCAAAAAAGAGAGATCATCGTAAGCTTGGAAAAGAGATGGGCTTATTTATGATGTCTGATTACGGTCCAGGTTTGCCATTCTGGCTTCCTAATGGATACACATTAAGAAGAACATTAGAAGACTTTTGGCTAAAGCTACATGCTGATAGAGGATATCAAACAATAGATACTCCAATTTTCCTAAATAGAGAATTATGGGAAACTAGTGGACACTGGGATCATTATAAAGATGATATGTATACATTTGATGTTGAAGATGGAACATATGCAATCAAACCAATGAATTGTCCAGGTGCAATTCTTGTATATAACAATGCTCTTCATTCATATAAAGAATTACCATTAAGGTATTCTGAATTAGGTCATGTTCATAGATATGAAGCTAGTGGTGCTCTTAGCGGTTTATTTAGAGTTAGAGGCTTTACACAAGATGATGCTCATATTTTGTTGATGGAATCTCAAATTGGTGATGAAGTAGCTAGAATATTGGAACTATATGATTATGTGTATTCTATCTTCGGTTTAAATTATGCTATCGAATTATCTACTAGACCAGAAGATTTTATTGGTGAGATAGAAGTATGGAATGCTGCTGAGGAAGCTTTAAAGAAAGCTTGTTTAGCTACTGGACATCAATTTAAGATTAACCCTGGTGATGGTGCGTTCTATGGTCCTAAACTAGATTTTAAATTAACTGATTCATTAGGAAGAATATGGCAATGTGGAACTGTACAGTTGGATATGCAACTTCCTGGTAGATTTAATTGTACATATATCGCAGAAGATGGTTCCAAGAAAACGCCTGTTATGATTCATAGAGCATGCTTTGGCTCTCTAGAAAGATTTATTGGTATCTTAATTGAAAATTATGGTGGTGTTTTCCCTCTATGGCTTGCTCCAAAACAAGTTACTATCATTCCTGTTAATAGCGAGATTCATAGTGAATACGCAAATAATGTAATGCATATACTTGTTGACAATGGAATTAAAGCCGAAGTAGATGATCGTAATGAAAAACTAGGTTATCGTATGAGAGAGGCTCAATTGGCAAAAGTACCAGTTGTGCTTGTAGTTGGTGATAATGAAATGAATTCTAATTCTGTTAATGTAAGAAGACATGGCAAAGAAGGTCAACAATCAATGAGTGTCGAAGAATTAGTTAGTTCATTAATTAAAGAGATTGAAGATAAAAAATAATAAAATGAAAGCTCCAAATTTGGAGCTTTCTTCTTTCTTATTTTAATTTTTCAATCACTTCTTCTATTGATAGCTCTACAGCTTGTTCGTCTTTACGATGTTTAAATTCAACTTTTCCTTCAGCTGCACCTCTACCAACAGTGATACGATATGGGATGCCAATCAATTCTGAATCGTTAAATTTTACACCAGGTCTCTCATCTCTATCGTCCAACATAACTTCAATGCCCATAGCTTGTAATTTGTCATATAAATCATTTGCTACTTTACATTGAGTTTCATCTTTTGTTGACATGATTAAGATGATTGCTTTAAATGGCGCTATAATTTCAGGCCAGATGATTCCTTTTTCATCATGATTTTGTTCAACGATAGCTGCCATAGTTCTTCCGATACCGATACCATAAGAACCCATCCAAACATCTTGAAGCTTATTGTTGATATCTGCATATTGTAAATCCATTGCCTTAGAATACTTAGTACCTAATTTAAATGTATTTCCAACTTCGATGCCTTTAGTAAACTTAAGAGGCTTATGACATTTTGGACATAAATCGCCATCTTTGCAATTAACAATATCGCCAACAATATCATACTTAATATCTTTTACATTAGCATTCTTGAAATGATAGCCATTTTTATTTGCACCGCAAACAAAATTTTTCATTTCAAGTACTTCTTTATCAACTACAACTTTGCAATTTAAGCCAATAGGACCGCAATATCCAGGAACAGCATTTGAAGTAGCTATTAATTCATCATCCGCAAAGTTTATTTCTTTTGCTTGTAATAGTTTTAAAACCTTAGTTTCATTAAGTTCTCTTACACCATTGATAAAGAATATTACTAATTCTCCATCGACATTCATAATTAATGCTTTAACTGATTTTGAATTATCAACATTCAATAGTTTGCAAACATCTTCTATAGTTTCACAATGTGGAGTTTCTACTTCCTCAATTGGTAGTAATTCGCTATTATCCTCTTTTTGAGGTCTAACTACTTCTGAGATTTCCATATTTGAAGAATAATCACACTCGTCACAATAAATTACGGTATCTTCACCTAGAGGGGCGATAGCTTGAAATTCTTCTGATAATAAGCCACCCATAATTCCTGTATCTGCCTTGACGATACGATAATCAAGTCCTAACATATCAAATGATTTTTTATATGCATCAAACATTAATTTATATGATTTATCAAGTCCTTCTTCATTGATGTCGAATGAATAAGCATCTTTCATTACAAATTCCTTAACTCTTACTAAGCCAAATCTTGCACGAGGCTCATCTCTAAATTTGTCTTGGAATTGATATAGATTAAATGGCATATTCTTGTATGATTTGATCATTGATTTTGCTGCATAGGCGAATAGTTCTTCGTGAGTAGGTCCTAAAACCATATCTTTTCCATTACGATCTTTTAGTTTGAAAATAGAAGGGCCAAATCCAGACATACGTCCAGAATTTTCATAATATTCACTCGCGATTAATGCAGGCATCTTTACTTCTTGAGCACCAGTCTCATTCATATTCTTTCTTATGATATCTTCTATTTTGTTTTCTACTATCAAACCTAATGGAAGCATCATATAAACTCCGGCAGAAGTTTTTTTAATAAAGCCAGCTTTTACTAATAAGTTACCAGAATCTGAATCTTCATCTCTTTGGTCTTCTCTTAAGGTGAAGAAATATTTATCTTTTAATTTCATAAAATTGTCTCCCTAAATATTATATATTATATGGTTCAAAATTCTTAAAGTGTAGTTTAGCCACTTCATTTAATTTGTTTTTACCATATTTATCAATAAATAATTTAATATCGTTATCCACTTGTTCTGATGCGCCTTTGTGGAATTTAAAATCATATTGTTTTTCTAATTTATCCATATATGATAAAAAGGCGTATCTACTTATTATGCTTGACACGGCCACAGCCGGGTATTTAGCTTCAGCTTTTGTTTCGAATATAAGATTACGATATACATCTTTCTCTTCACTCAAATATTCGAAATAGGTGCTTATATCACAAAATTGATCAACATATGCTTCACTTGGCATACTATAACCTTTGCTTAACAGATTCACGTATGCCTTATTATGCATTTTTGCTTTAATCATATTTAAATTATTAGTTTTGTGAACTTCGTTATATCTAGAATTATCTAATATTAACAATGAGTGTTTAAAGCGGTTTGTTAATTCAGGTCCTATTTTCATAATGAAATTATCTTCTAATGCCTTGGAATCAGTTATGTGATTTGCTTCTATGAAAGGATAGTCATCTTCTTCTACAATGGACGCGCATACTACAACTGGGCCAAAAACATCGCCTGTTCCAACTTCATCAGAGCCTGCTTGTCTATTCTTTTTAATATCTATATATGCTTGAGCATAAAAGAAAGCGTCGTTTCCTTGAAAAACAACTTTATTTGATTTATATATCGATATTGTCAAGTCTTGTTTTTGAATGAAAGTATCAATATATTCATTCTTATTTGGCGTGATGTACTCTTTAAAGGTATCTTTTAAAGTATTTATTTTTTCATCACTTAATTTAAAAGAGAATGTTCCCATATCATAAGTATACAATATGAACATTGATGATATATCGTTACATTTGTATATAAAAACTTAATTATTAGATTTTCGACATGATAATTGCAGCAAATCCTGATATTAACTAAAATATAAGTATGCAAATACCTGAAAATTGTTTTTTATTTATTAACATCTTTATTATCTTGCTTTATATAGCTTTTATAGTTTTTGGTTACAAAAAAGGCTTCATTTTTGAATTAGTATCTTTAGTTTATACTGCTGTTTCTTTATTTGTGGCATGGCTTATTTCACCTGTGTTGGCTAATCTGCATCCTATAATGAAGTTATCTGATGTATATAAATCAGAAATGATTATTACTAAGATTGTTAATATTGATCAAATTGTTAATACTTTTATATATTTTGTTTTAGTCTTTATAGCTTTAAAGATTGCTTATATCGTCATATCTTTACTTGTTAAATCACTAAATAAAGTTCCTGTATTAGGTATTGTCAATAAAATATGTGGTGCATTATTAGGAATTGTTAATGCAACATTAGTTACATTGGTTATCTCCATTCTATTTACTTTGCCTTTGTTTAAGAATGGCCAAGAAGTTAGAAAGAATACCGTTTTATGTTATGTAGACAAATATAGTAATTCTTTAATTAGTTTAGTAGTCGATAATCTAAATATTGATATTGATTCAAATAGTATTGATTTTGATGCTTCTGAAGCAAGAGATAGTATCAAAGAATGGTTAATTAAACATGAATGATTATCGTAGCTTAGATTTACCTATAATAAAGAATAGAATTGCAGAGTATGCTTCAATTAGTGAAGCTAAAGAATATATTTTTAATCAAGAAGTAATATTTAATCCTTTGGTAATTAAAAATAATATTATTGAAACTAAAGAAGCTTTAGCTATCTTAAACGATGGTTTTATTGTTAATTTTGATGGTATCAATAATGTTGGCGAATATTTTGATAAAGCTGATAAGGGAATTACATTAAACGGAATTGAGCTTTTAAAAATATTAGTTTTACATAATCATTGTTCTAGATTAAAAAAACAGTTTACTAATTTTGACAAAGAGTTACATATCCGAGATTATACCGACTCACTTGTAATAGATAATTCTGTTTTTCTAAAAATAGAAAATTGCATTGATAATAATGGTGAAATTAAGTTAGATTGTACTGATGAATTAAGAAGAGTATGTAAAGAACTAGAATCAGCAGAGAAGTCATTATATTCTCGTGCTTATCAATTTGTTGATAAACATATGTCTTCTTTACAGGAACCTTCTTTATTTGAAAGAAATAATCGTGTTGTTTTTTTAATCAAGAATTCTGACAAGAATAAATACGGTGGATATGCCTATGGTAGTTCTTCTTCGGGTTTAGCAAGCTATGTAGAGCCTAGTGTTATGGTTGAATTAAACAATAAACGTATTCAACTTTTAGAAGCAAAAGAAGACGAAATAAATCGTATACTTAAACATTTAACTTATGTTGTAAGTGGTGTAAGTTCAATGTATCGTAATAATTTTGAATCATTGGTTAAACTTAATGTTATCTTTGCCAAAGCAACTTATGGTTATGCTCGTAATGGTATTATGGCAGATATCAGCCAAGATCAATATTTTGAATATTCTGATATATGTCATCCTCTAATCAATGAAAAGAAAGTTATCTCTAATTCATATCGTCTTTATAGTCCTTACAAAGGTATAGTAATAAGCGGTTCTAATACTGGAGGTAAAACTGTTTCTTTAAAACTAATTGGTTTAGCTACTGTATGTACCTATCTAGGCATCCCATTAATTGCTAGTAAAGCTATAGTTCCAATATATGATGATGTTTTAGTTGACATTGATGATAATCAATCAATACAAGATTCTTTATCAACATTTTCTAGTCACATAACTAATATTGATCAAATTCTTTCTAAGGCTAGTGATAAATCGTTAATTTTAATTGATGAATTAGTAAGCGGAACTGATCCTAAACAAGCTCAAGCTATTTCTTTAGCCATAATAGATAAAATAAAAGAAATTGGCGCAAGTTTTGTAATTACAACACATTATGATGAAATTAAGAATTATTCATACAATGATGATTCAATATTACTTTCAGCAGTGAGCTTTAATATGGAAACATTGTCTCCGACATATCATTATTTAGAAAATGCTGTCGGTTCTTCTAATGCATTGGAGATTGCTTCTCGGTATATTAGTGATAAGAACATTATTGATAAAGCTCATTATTACTTAGACTTAAAACAAACTAAAGAAGATGAACTTATTAATAAATTAGCTAAACAGATTGAAGAAACTAGCATTGAAAAAGAAAAGCTAGATAATCTTCAAGAAGAAAATAGATTATTGAAAGAGCAATTAGACGCTAAGCTTAAATCTTTTGATAGTGAAAAATCAATAATGAGAGAAAACTATCTAAAAGAATTGAGTGATTTTATTGAAAATGAAAAGAAGAAAACCATATCAAGACTTCAAAACTTACATTCAAGCAAAGATATAAACAAAATAGAAGAAGTAGTTCAAGAATCTATTGCAAAGCCTGTTGTTAGCGAAGAAATAGAAGAAAAAATTGAAGTCGGTGATAACGTACGCATTAATGACAACGAACAAATTGGAACGATAGTTGAAATTAGGAATAATAATGTCGTAGTTAATGTTAGAGGAATTAATGTTAAAACGACTATTAATAACCTAAAAAAGATGCCTAAAATTAAAACAAATGATACGAAAATAATAAAACCAAAAGTAGCTAGAGTTTCTAGTGAATTAAATTTAGTAGGCCAAAGAGTTGAAGATGGGCTTATTTTGATGGAAGAGTATTTAGATAAAGCTAATGCATCTTCTTTATCTTCGGTTAAGATTATTCATGGGATTGGTACAGGCACATTAAGATCTGCACTTAGAGAAAGAATGAAAAAAATAAAATATATAGATAAATATCACGATGGCGATTTTTATGATGGTGGTAGTGCCGTAACGATTGTGGAATTTAAAAAATGAACTTGAAAGAAAAGCTAAGTACTTTACCTAAGAAGCCAGGCTGTTATCTTCATAAGGATAAAGATGGTAACGTCATCTATGTTGGTAAAGCTATTAATTTATTTAATCGTGTTAATAGCTATTTTAGAGGTGCTCATGATTATAAAACAACAAAGTTGGTCTCTAATATAAGAGATTTCGATTATATAGTTACAAAATCAGAAAAAGAAGCACTAATTCTTGAATATAATCTAATAAAGGAATATGACCCTAAATATAATATTGTATTTAAGGATGATAAATCATATCCATATATTTTAGTTAAAGATTGTAAAGAACCACATGTTTCTGTTGTTAGATTAAAAAAGAAGTCTAAATATAAAGGCAAATTATATGGACCATTTACTGATGTATATGCTGCCAGGAATTTATGTGATCTAGTTAATAAAATATTTCCTACTAGAAAATGCGAAAATCTTCAAAAAGATTTATGTCTTTATTATCATTTAGGAAACTGCCCTGGCTATTGTAAGAATTATCTTGATGATAAACAATGTGATGAATATAAACAACAAATAATTAGCTTTTTAGATGGTGAATATAAAGACACTGTTAAAGATTTGAAGAAAAAAATGAATAAAGCTAGTGAAAATATGGAATATGAAAAAGCCAAAGAATATCGTGATTTAATAAGTGCCATCAACGTATCATTAACTAGACAAGATGTTCAATCTAAAAATAGAGAATCGTTTGATATTTGGAATTACGAGGTTGATGAAGGGTACATTGCCATTACTGGTTTATTTATAAAGAAGGGTAGACTACTATCTAGTGACAAATTCATAGATTATTTGGTTGGAGATCCCGAAAATATGGTTACTAGTTACATTTATCATTTTTATGAGGTTAATGATAAAGCAAAAGATGTTTATTTACCAAAAGAGTTATTATCTTTTTTCGAAGGGAAAACCGTTACAAGAGGATACAAATATCAACTTTTAAAACAAGCTAAAACAAATTGTATTGAAAACTTAAAACAGAATAAAAAAATAATAACCAATAAAGACGAATATTATGATTCTATAGCTAGTGAATTTAAACGAATTTTTAATAAAGACATTTATACAATAGAATTATTCGATAACTCTCATACAGGTGGTGTTAATACAGTAGGTGCGATGGTTACCTATAAAAACTATCGACCTAGTAAAAAAGATTATCGTTTATTTAAACTTGATGAATCTGCTGACGATTTATCTAGTATGAAACAGATGCTTTATCGTAGGTATTTTAGGGTTCTTAAAGATGATTTAAATAGACCAGATTTATTAATTGTTGACGGTGCTAAAACACAAATTAATATTGCAAAAGACATTATTGGCTCATTAGGGTTAGACGATATTACGATTGTTGGTTTAGGTAAAGATGAGCATCATAATACAAGCTATATGATGGACGAAAATTATCAAATGATTGAAATCCAAAAGGATTCTAATTTGTTTTTCTTTTTAGCAAATATGCAAGATGAAGTCCATCGATTTGCGATTTCTTATCATAAAAAGTTAAGACAAAAAGCTGTATATAAATCTGTATTGGATGATGTTAAAGGCTTAGGGCCTAAATCTCGAAATAAACTTTTAAGAAAGTTTAAGTCTATATCTAATTTACGAACTGTTTCTTTAGAAGATTTAAAGACAGTATTGAATAATAAAGTAGCTTTAGAGTTGTATAATAAACTAAGAGAAGATGTTTAGAAATTTAAGTGATTTGTTATCTGTTGTTGTTCTGCTTATAATGTGTGTCTATGCATTTAGACTTTTAGTGTGGTCTATCACTTATGGGGACAACCAAGAAGCCAAAAGAGATAGTGAATTATTTGAAATGTTTAAAAATTATGTTGATAACGAGGATGAATAATGGATAATAATACTTTACTAGTAATTATTGCATTGTTATTTGTTGTGACGATTATAATCATTCTAATTTTGATATTGAATAATAACAAAAAAACTAATGATTTGCATAATGAGTTATCTAAATCAATATATGATATTAGAAGCAGTTTAAATAAAGATTTTGTTGATTTTAATAATAATGTAAATGGCCAGTTATTTAATTTTTCAGAAAGAGTTAATTCTAATCTGATTCAATCACATAAAGCTACAAATGACATTTTTAATTCTATTAGTGAAAGAATGGTAAAGATTGATGAAGCACAAAAGGGATTAAATAATCTTTCTAATGAAGTTGTTTCTTTGCAATCAATACTTACAGATAAGAAAACACGTGGAAGTTTTGGAGAAGTAGAATTATATTCTTTGCTGGAGGCTGCGTATGGTACGAACTATGATCGTTACCAAAAACAATATCATTTACCTAATGGTTCAATAGCAGATGCAGTAATTTTTGGCGGGGATAGTTTAGGAATATTATGTGTCGATTCTAAATTTCCTTTGGAAAACTATCGCCGTATGTACAACGATGAATTATCAGAAATTGATAGAAATGCAGCTAAAAAACAATTTAAAGATGATGTTAAGAAACATATAAACGATATTAAAAACAAATATATAATTCCTGGGGTTACTGCTGAAATGGCTTATATGTTTATTCCTGCTGAAGCTATATTTGCGGAGATTTATGCAAATTTTGATGAGCTTGTTGATTATTCATACACTAGTAAAGTGTATTTGGTCTCTCCAACAACATTAATGGCATATATTACGGCAATTAAATCAATATATCTAGGACAAAAGAAAGATGAAAAGGCTAAAGAAATAGAAAAACTATTAGCTGAACTTGGCAATGAATTTAATCGTTTTGCTTTAAGAAGCGAAAACTTATATAAAGATTACGAGAAGTTGGGTAATGATTTTGTGCAATTAGCTACTACTTCAAGCAAGATTACTAAACGTTTTGAAAAAATAAATGCAGGTGATATAGATGGAGAAGAAGATTAATAATAAAGTTCTATATGTAACAATGGTAATATTGTCAGGAACTTTACAAGCTGCTGCTTATACATCTTTTACTGAGCCTGCTGGTTTGTATCCTTCTGGAGTATCTGGTTTTTCTAGACTTTTAAGTAATATTTTATTAGATTTTTTCCAAATAAATATACCTTACAGTTATTTTTATTTTTCTATCAATCTTATTTTAGCTATTATCGTTTTTAAATATATTGGTAAATGGTTTACATGTTTGTCTTTATTACAGACGGGCATAGTGTCTTTGCTTACACTTTATTTAAAACCAATTATTGTTCTTGATGAACCTATTCTGTTAGCTGTTTTTGGTGGCGTTATAAATGGAATTAGTTCAGGATTAGCACTTGAGCATAATGCTTCCACTGGTGGTTTAGATTTTTTAACTATTTATTTTTCTAATAAATATAATAAATCGTTGTGGAGTTATACTTTTGGTTTTAACTGTTTGATGGTTTTAATTGCTGGAGTTATATATGGCTGGGAAGTTGCTTGTTATTCTATAATTTTCCAATTTTGTACCACTCAAATGATTAAGAAGATGCATAAACGTTATACTCACCAAACTATTACTATTATTACTAAAAAGCCTGATGAAGTTACTTCGGAAATTTTATCTCATACACGTCATGGAATAACGCAAATTAACTGTTTAGGTGCATATAGAAAAGAAGAAGAAATGATTTTATATACTGTAGTAAATAGCTTCCAATCAAATGATGTTGTTAGCTCAGCTTTAAAAGCTGATCCTAATTGTTTTATTAATATTCAAAATACAGTTGATGTTCATGGAAATTATTATCAGAAACCATTAGATTAATATGAAAGAAATTAATACTTTTATTAAATCAAATAGGAATACGGATATTCCTGTTACTATCGTTGATTGTCAAATTGCTAATGCTGCTTTGATTATATTTGTTCATGGTTTTAAAGCCGATCGCCATGAAGGTGGTAGATTTAGTGATGTTGCTACTGAATTGGCAAAATTGGGTTATAGTTCTATTAGAATGGGTTTCCCTGGTTGCGATGAATCTAAAGAAGACTTTATAAACTATTCATTGACTAATAATTTAAATGATATTGAAACATGTTATAAATATATGCTCGATTCATATTCAATTGATAATAATAGAATTGGTATGATTGGTTATTCTATGGGAGCTAGACTTACATCTATATTCGCAAACAAACATCAAGAATTGAAAACTATTGGTTTGTGGGCTGGTGCATGTTTTAAAGATTATGGTGGTGATAACTTCCTAGGATGTGACTTAAAAAATATAAAAGAAGAGATAAACATAAAAGGGTATTGTGATTATTTAAATACTTTTGATAATGACATAATAAAATTGAGCAAACAATTAATTGATGACATGATTTCTTATAATCCAATCGAATGCCTAAATAGCTTTAAAGGAAATGCGATAATTGTTCATGGTAATAAAGACATTACGGTTGATGTAAATGTTGGCTATGACAATTTCTATGCCCTAAAAAATGCTAAGAATAAGAAACTTGTTATTATTGATGATGCTAACCATGGCTTTGGATTATGGGATAATAAGATGCATCAATCTAAACAACTCGTTGAAGAAACAATATTATTCTTTAAAAACAATCTATGAATAAATTAACCAGAGAAAACTATAAAGAATATCTATATAAAGTCTATAGCAGCTGGTATGGCAAGATTATCGGCATTAGACTTGGTGCTCCTGTAGAATCGTGGGATTACAAAAAGATATTAGAAACATATCATGGTAAACATGGCTATTTAAAAGACTACGGGATTTTCGCAGCAGATGATGACTCGAATGGACCTTTGTTTTTTGTTAGAGCCTTATTAGATAAAAATGATATTACATCTGAAGATATTGGAAATTGTTTTTTGAATTATATCCAAGAATATTCTGGTTTCTTTTGGTGGGGTGGCATAGGCATATCTAGCGAGCATACTGCTTATGAAAATCTTAAAAATGGAATTAAAGCGCCTAAGTCTGGTAGTTCTGAACAGAATGGTTTAATGATTGCTGAACAAATAGGTGGGCAAATCTTCTCTGATTGTTGGGGATATGTTTCTGGCTATGATCCTTTATTGGCTAAAGACTTAGCTATCAAAGCCAGCAAGGTTACTCATGATTTAAATGGTAATGAGGGAGCTATATTTGTTGCTGTAGCGATATGTTTAGCTATGCAATATGATGATATTCATAAAGTTGTGTATGATTCTTTAGATTATTTAGATAAAAATCTTGAATACTATAAAGTAATGAAAGATATATGTGAATATTATGAAAATAATAGTGATGATTATCTTTCTTGTTTTGACTATATTTTAAATAATTATGGTTATGATAAATATCCTGGTACGTGTCATATAATTCCTAACTCGTCTTTGATGGTTATGTCTTTGATGTATGGAAATGGGGATTTTGATTATACGATGGAAATGCTAAATAACTGTGGTTGGGATACTGATTGTAATTGTGGTAATGTTGGCTCTATATTAGGCGCATTGTTAGGGATTGATAATATTGATAAAAAATGGATTGAACCAATTAATGATATTGTTAATGCTTCAAGTTGTGTTGGTTGTTTAAATATTCAAACAATTAGTGAATCAAGTAGAATGTTTGCTAAATTAGCATATAAGTTAAAGAATATAGAAATTGTTGATGATAATCATTTTGATTTGCCATATTCTAGCGAAGGTTTCTTTGGTGATTTGATTATCAACAATGGTCTGCATGGTAATGGCGAAGTTTATAAATATAGTTATTATTTGGGCGATGATATTTTTGATTCTCGATATGATCCTGAATTTTCTCCTACAATTTATCCTGGTTATACGATTAGTGTTAAGGCTGATAAAGATATAGAAGTATTTGCAGAAGATGTTGATGGCCAACGTTTTATTCACAAAAACGCCTTAAAGATTCCTTTTGCTGTTAATAGAATTATTAGAAAGTATGGCTTTATAGGTGATGATTATACTATCTATGATATAAATATCGAACATACTCCTGATGTTGAATATGATTTTAGTAGTCTTAGTTATGATGTCTATGGTCCAAGGTATGAAGGGGATAATAAAACTAATATTCGTGGTTTTGTTAAACATCATGGTGATTTTAGACTCCAAGAAGGTCTTAAAGGAACAGGTTTTATAACTATTGGTCACTTGCTAGATACTTACTCTAATGTTGAATGGCGTTTCGAAATCAATAAAAATAATGGCTGTTATTTGGTTTTTAATTGTTTAGGATATTTAAAATATGAAGCTATAGGCATTAAGAATAATGAACTAATTTACATAAAAAAACAAAATGAAAACGATACCATTTTAAATACTTTAACAAAATGTCAAGAAAACACTATTTTCTCGTTGAAAATTAACAATTCTGTTGATAAAATAACCTTATTGATAGACAACGAAACTTATAGTTTTGATTATATATTGCATTTACATTCTTTGATTGGTATTTATATACAAGAGGGTTCTGAAATAAACACTATTGGTTTAAAATTGTTTTAACAATTTTAAATATAAAACGAAAAAAGGAGAGAAAAATGAAAAAATTATTTAAAGTCGTTTTAGTAGCTTTAATGGTTTTGTCACTAGTTGCTTGTGGTGGCGGTGCTAACGAAGACACTCCAGCAGAAGAACCAACTGAAGAAACAAATGCCGTTAATGTAGCAGTCTTAATCCCATTCAGAGGCGACCAATCTTATTTCGACACTATTGCTAATGGTGCTGATAAGTTAAATGGTACAAACTACAATGGTACAGACATCAATGTTACTGTATTTGAATGTGACCCTGAAGGTGCTGCTGAAGCTTCTAACTGGGCTAACTGGTTCGATAATGTTTGTGAAGAAGGCGAATATGATTTAGTTGTTAGTGGTAACAGCTCATACGAAGCATTCTTATATGAAGCATGCAAGAAATATCCTGATCAAAAGTTCATGAACTTTGATATGTCTGCACTTCCTGAAGAAGGCTGTCCAGCTAATTGCTATTGCGTACAATACGCTCTAGATGACTTAGGTTATGTTGTAGGTACTTTATCTGCTGCATTAACTAAGACTGGTGTTGTTGGTGTTGTTGTAGGTATGGATAACCAAGCTATGAACCAATTCATTTCTGGTTACTGTCAAGTATTAGCTGACAAGGGTGTTCAATACGTTATCGACTACCCTGGATCATTCACTGATACTGATAAAGGTAAGTTACACACTGAACAAATGATTGAACAAGCTAATTGTGACGTTATTTGGCAAGTTGCTGGTGGCTTAGGTAATGGTGTTATCGCTGCTTGTGCAGAGAACCCAGATGTATGGTGTGTTGGTGTTGACCAAGACCAATATGCTCAATTCAAAGAATCAAATCCTGATTGGGCTAATACAATCATCACTTCTGCTTTAAAGAATTCTGATGTTGCTATTGAATATGCTGTTCATCTACTAGTAGATGGTCAATTAGATGGCAAATTAGGAACTGTTGAAGCATTAGGTATCCCAGTAAACGGTGTTGGTATTGCTGAAAATGATTACTACAATGCTAACATTTCAGAAGAAATCAAGGCTGAAGTTGCTGAAACTCTAGCTAAGGTTACTGCTGGTGAAATCGAAGTTTACGACTGCTTAGCAGATCCAGATTACGAAGCTAACTGGCCAACTTATAGAGATGCTAATATCGTTTCTGTAACAGTTTCTGAATAATTAATTCAATTTATAGGTTATGCTCTTTTTGAGCATAACCTATTTTTTTAGAAAGTGAGAACATATGTCTGAATCCATTTTAAAATTGACGGATATCACAAAAGTTTATCCTAATGGTACTGTCGCAAATCGTGACATTAACATGGAATTCGAAAAGGGTGAGATCCATTCTATTGTTGGTGAAAATGGTGCTGGTAAATCTACTTTAATGAAAATGATTTTCGGTATCGAAAAACCATCAAGTGGAACCATCGAATACAAGGGTAGTGAAGTTCATTTCCAAAGTTCACTAGATGCTATTGCTGTGGGCATTGGTATGGTTCACCAACACTTTATGCTTATCCCATCTTATAGTATTGTTGATAATATTATTTTAGGTGATGAACCTAATAAATTATGTTTCCTTGATCGTAAATCTGCTATTAAGAAAACACAAGATTTGTCTGATAAATATAATTTCGAATTGGATGTTACTGCCAAGGTTTCAACTTTGTCTGTTGCTAAACGTCAAAAAGTCGAAATTTTGAAAACTTTATATCGTGATGCCGAGTTGATTATATTGGATGAACCTACATCTGTTTTAACTCCTCAAGAAACCGATATCTTGTTTGATCAATTAAAATCATTTAAACAACAAGGTAAAACCATTATCTTTATTTCACATAAGCTTGATGAAGTTAAGAAGATTTCTGATCGTATTTCAGTAATTAGAAATGGTGTAAGTAAGGGTACTTATCTTAATGAAGAACTATCAATGGATCAATTAACAAATTTAATCATTGGTAGAAATCTTGATAACGATATGGATGAATATAAGACTCATGAAGATTTCCATAATGCTCATGCATTAGAAATTAAAGATATTTTCTTGGGTAATCCTGAAAAGCCACAATTAAATCACGTTTCATTTGCTGTAAAGAATGGTGAAATCTTAGGTGTTGCTGGTGTTGAAGGTAATGGCCAAGTTGATTTAGTTCACTGTATCGTTGGTAGCCAAAAAGCCAAATATACAGGAACAATTGAAATCTTAGGTAAAAATGCAACTAAGATGAATGTTAAACAAAGAAGAAATATTGGTATGGCTTAT
The DNA here is from genome assembly GCA_030531215.1 of Erysipelotrichaceae bacterium. Taxonomy (GTDB): domain Bacteria; phylum Bacillota_I; class Bacilli_A; order Erysipelotrichales; family Erysipelotrichaceae; genus Colivicinus. Next base: position 5,771 of record JAUNNY010000015.1, on the reverse strand, counting down.
ATTCCTGAAGATAGAATTGGCGATGGTATTGCAGGAAGCTTACCAATTTCTGATAATCTAATTTCTTCATATTATGATCGTGCTGATATCAATTCTGGTCTATTCATGAATCAAAAGAAAATTAATGAATTATCTGATGAATTGATAGAAAACTTTGCTGTTAAAACTGAAAACCGTAACATAACTGTTGAAAGTCTATCTGGTGGTAACGTACAGAAAGTTGTTGTTGCTAGAGAATATAATACTAATGCCAAAATGATGATTGCTGAACAACCAACTCATGGTATTGATATTGGTTCTGCTGAGACAGTTCATCATAAGTTAATCGAAATGCGTAACGCTGGTGCTGGTATTCTATTAGTATCTGCTGACTTAGATGAAGTTATTAATTTATCTGATCGTATTATTGTTATGTACAATGGTGAAATATCTGGTTATTTCCCTGATGTTAAAAAAGTTAATGCTCAAGAACTTGGTTTATATATGCTAGGTGTTAAGCATCAAACTCCTGAAGAGATTGGAGGTGCAATGAATGACTAGTAAAGTTGAAACTAAAAAGAAAATTAATCTTTCTATTACTAATCCAAAAGTTTTTGATGCAATTAAATTAATCATTGCTATTTTGATTGCGTTAGCTATTACTTTTGTTTTATTGCTACTTATTTCTAATGATGCTGTATATGGACTTAAAACAATTTTAACTGGTCCATTACAAAAGAGTCGTTATTTTGGTGAAGTAATTACTCGTACTATTCCGTATGCATTTGCAGGTTTAGGATGTGCTTTAATCTTTAAGTCTGGTGCATTCAATTTAGGCGCTGAAGGTATCTTCACTATAGCTGGTGTTGCAATTGCTGCTGTAGCTACCACAGATTTATCTAGTATGGCTGGATTACATCCATATCTATGTGTTTTAGCTGGTATGGTTGTTGGAGCTATACTTACTACTATTCCAGCTATATTAAGAGCAACTCTTAATATAAATGAAATGGTTTCTTCTTTAATGCTTAATTCAGTATATTCATGTGTATCTTTATATATCATTCGTAACTATATGTTGACTACTACAACTTCTACGATTGGTTCCAAAGATTATATTCAATCTGCTATATTTGGTTATATCTACGAACCATTAAAGATTACGCCATGTCTAATTATCCTATTAGTATGTACGGTTATTGTATATTTGATTATGTATAAAACTAAACTTGGATATCAAATTAGATTATCTGGTACAAATGCTCAATTCGCTGAATATTCTGGTATAAACTCTATGAAGTTAAGTATTGAAACTTCAATGATAGCTGGTGCTTTATTTGGCATTGGTAGTGCTTGTCAATTATTGACTCAAACTACATTCTTCCAACCTGATAAATCAGTCGCAGGTATTGGTTTCTCTGGAAACTTACTTGCTATGTTAGGTAAGAATAATCCTATAGGTGTAGTTATTTCAAGTTTCTTTATTCAATATTTGGAAAAGGGTACTAATGTTCTTTATTTCAAAGATCAATCAGTTCCATCTGAAATCGTTGCGATTGTTGAAGGTGTTGTAATCTTACTTATTTCTTCACAATACTTCCTAAGAAGTTTCAGAGAAAAGAAATTATTAAAGGATGGTTTAGAGAAATGATAGCTAGTGTATTTAAAATGTTTGGCTCAGCAAGTTTCTGGGCATTGCTACTTCGTTTAGCTACTCCTATTCTTTTCGCCGCTATGGGTGCGTTTGTTTCATCTGCTAGTGGTATTGCTAATATCGCAATCGAAGCAATTATGACTTTATCTGCTTTAGGTGGCGTATTAGGTTCATACTTTACACAAAGTGCTTTAATGGGCTGTGTAATTGGTCTTATTGTTGGTATTTTATCTGCTTTATTGATTTCTTTATTCTCAATGAAGTTGGGTGCTAGTCCAATTCTAGTTGGTATTGCTTTAAATACATTCGCTGATTCTCTTGCAATATTTATTCTTTATACAATTACTGGACAAAAGGGTACTAGTGCTTCTTTAAAAACTCCAACACTAGGTTCTGTTGATATACCTGTTCTTAAAGATATTCCATTTATCGGTCAAATATTCTCAGGACATTATGTTACTACTTATATCTGTTGGCTTGTAATCATCTTGACAGCTATTATGATTTATAAGACTCCATTAGGATTAAGAATTAGATCTTGCGGATTGAATGACCAAGCTGCTGAAACTGCAGGTATTAATGTTAATAAGATGAGAGTATTAGCTCTTGCATTGTCTGGCGTATATGCTGGTTTTGGTGGCTTATTCTTATCTTTAAACTCAATCGGTTTGTTCTCTAAGGGTATGGTATCTGGTTTAGGTTGGATGGGTATTGCCGCAAATGGTATTGCTTCATCTAATTTCGTAATATTAATACTATCTTCATTAGTCTTTGCGGTATTCCGTGCAGTATCTGCAATATTCTCTACAAATCAAGCATTCCCAACTGACCTTGTTAATGCTTTGCCATATTTTGCTGTAATTGTTATCTTAATTGTTACAGGTGTTGTTAAACGAATTGGACAAAGAAAGGGCAGCAATGATGTTGTATTAGGAGAAGTTCGTGATAAACATCGTCATTGATACTGATCCAGGACATGATGATATTTTAGCTTCTTTAGTTGCTTTAGCACATAAAGAAGCTTTTAATATTTTAGGGTTTACAACAGTTTGTGGTAATCACCTTGTTGATAAAGTTACTAAAAATTTATTGAATGTTCTCGATTATTTAAATATAGATATTCCTGTTTATGTTGGTGCTAGTAAACCTTTAAAAAGAATGCCTGAGCCACAAGGTATCGTTCATGGCGAATCAGGTTTAGATGGTCCAGTCTTTGCTGAATGTCACAAAAAAGCTTCTGACATATCAGCCGTTGATTTTTTATACGATAAACTTAAGGATAACAAGCTAACCATTGTTGCATTAGCACCTTTAACTAATATAGCTGAACTGTTATCTAAGCATCCTGAATGTAAAGATAATATAGAACAAATTGTTTTAATGGGCGGTTCAGTTTATTCTGGTAATATTCAAGTTAAATCAGAGTTTAATATATATCATGATCCTGAAGCTGCTAAAATTGTCTTTAATTCTAAAGTGCCAATTGTAATGGCTCCTATAGAAGTTTGTTTTGCAGGGGGACTTAATCTTTCATATATTGAACGTTTTAATAAACAAAATAAAGTATCTAAACTTGTTTATAATATGTTAAATTATTATAGTTTATATTCACTAATGCATCATATGGAAGATGCAATCATCTATGATATGACAACTATTATCTATTTATTACATCCGGAATATTTTACTATTAAGAAATATAATGTGGATATAGAATTAGATGGACAATATACTAGAGGAATGACCGTGTGTGAAGATATTAAAGATGATAGTATTATCAATAATCCAATTGATGTTTTAATGGATGTTGATAAAGAAAAATTTATTAATGTATTTTTTGATGCAATTGATTATCTTGATAAACAATACTAGGAGGTAAGGAATCAATGAAAATTGGAGTTGTGTATTTTGAATCAGACAATGTTGAAGGTGCTTCTATTAATCAAAAGAATCGTGAATTAGTTGAAAAACTAGCCAAAAAGATTAATGTTGATATGGATTTTATTAACATTAACGAAGTAAACGATTGTGATTTAGTATTTAGTTTTATTGGTGGCGGAGGTACTGAAGGTAACTTCTCTAAAGTATATAAGCAATTACCTGAACCAATGTTCTTATTGACTACTGGTGCTAACAATTCTTTAGCTGCATCAATGGAAATATTGTCTTTCTTAAGGCAGCAAGATATTGAAGGTGAAATTATTCATGGCTCTGAAGAATATATGGTTAATCGTATTTCTACTATTATCAAGTGTTTCTCAGCAATTAATAAATTGAGTAATTTCCGTATTGGACGTGTTGGCAAACCGTCTGATTGGTTAATTTCTTCAAATGTTGATGCGAATGAGTCAAAACAAACTAATGGTATTGAAATCGTTGATATTGATATGCAAGAATTCTTCGATGAAATTGCTAAAAAAGAATATGAAGAAAACGAGTATACAAAAGCTTTCTTAGCAAATAAGTTTGATGAAGCTGAAAAACAAAAAGCTTTAGAAATCTATGGCGCATTAAGAAGAATTGTTGATAAGTATCATTTGAATGGTGTAACTGTTAGATGTTTTGATTTATTAAAGCCTGTTAAAGGAACTGGATGTGTTGCTTTAGCTATTTTGAACGCTGAAGGTATCTACGCATCATGTGAAGGTGATACTCCTTCATTAATTTCAATGGCTATTTTGGGCGAATTAACAGGTGAACCTTGTTTCCAAGCAAATCCATCTAGAATCTTAACCGATTCAAACGAAATAGTATTTGCACATTGTACATTACCTGTAAATATGTTTGATTCTTGTGAACTTATGACACACTTTGAATCTGGCCTAGGTGTTGCATTTAGAGGAAAAATAAAAGAAGGGCCTATCACTGTGTTTAAGACTGATGGTCTAGCACAAAGATATTTTGTATCTTCTGGTACATTAGAAAAGAATTTATCAGAAACCAATTTATGTAGAACTCAAGTTCTTCTAAAATTAGATGAAGATGTTAATTATTTCTTAACTGAATCAATTGGTAACCATCATATTATAATTAAAGGTGATTATACTGATTTAGTTCATGAATTCTTTAGATGGTTTTAATATATGAATAAAGTATGGTTTGATACTGATATAGGTGTTGATGATGCGGTTGCTTTGTTGTGCGCCTATAAATTAGAAGATATCGAAATTGTTGGTATTTCTGCTGTAGCTGGTAATGCCTATGTTGATGATGTTTTTAATAATGCACGAAATGTTACATATTTAGCTAATAAAGATGTAAAAGTATATAAAGGTGCAAGCAAACCTTTACTTAAAGACAATAGAACGGCACCAATTGTTCATGGCAAAAATGGTTTGGGTGATGTGATTATACCGACATCTCCAGCACCAATTGAAGAAAAAGATGCTATTGACGCTATATATGAAAAAGCTAAAGAACTAAATGGCGAACTTAAAGTTGTTGCGGTTGGTCCATTAACAAATATTGCTTTAGTTTTGCGCAAATATCCTGATTTCAAGGATTATTGTAAAGAAATATATATAATGGGTGGAACGGCAGTAGGCGGTAATGCTACACCATGTTCAGAATTCAATATATATGCAGATCCACAAGCTGCATATGAAGTTTTTGAATCTGGTATTTTTGTTCATATGTTTGGTTTAGATGTTACTCTTAAAGCAAATATTCATACTGACGAAATTGCTGAAATAGGCACATATGGAAATAAAGCTTCGGATTTATTTAGAGATTCATTAAAACTTGTCGTTGAATTATATAAAACCCTAAATGTTGATGGTACTTGTATTCATGATGCTTGTCCTATTTTTTATTTGGTTCATCCTGAAATATTCAAAGGTGAACAATGCGGCATTTTTGTTGAACCAGAAGGTAAATATACAACTGGTCAAACTGTTTGCGATTTATATTCTAATACAAAATATGAAGATCGCCATTGTAAGTTATATACATATGTAGATCGCGATGCTTTCGTTAACTATATTAAAGAATGTTATAAACAATATTAATTATTTATTTATTAATTTAATAATAAAACAGACCGATATCGGTCTGTTTTTGTTGTGTTTTATAAATTGAATTTAATAAGGTAATGTGGACTTCCAGGGATTTGCCCATACAGGTTGAACTTCTGTGTGGG
>JAUNNY010000033.1 GCA_030531215.1 Erysipelotrichaceae bacterium | reverse complement strand
TATACCACCGATCGGGAATTTAACCCTGCCCTGAAGTTACATAAATATATTACAACACTGCCTTTTCTATTGCAAGAAAGATAATTATAATATAAGTATGATAGATAAATTAAAGCAAGCAATTAATGAATGTAATAAAATAGTATTCTTTACAGGAGCAGGTATGTCTACTGATAGTGGGATTCCTGATTTTAGAAGTGCTACTGGTTTATATACAAATAATTTACATGCAGAAGAAATAATATCACATCATTATTTCATACAAGACACTAAAGGTTTTTATGATTTTTATAAAGATAAAATGATTTTTGAAGATGCCCTTCCAAATTTTGGACACAAATATATTGCGGAACTAGAAAAAACTGGAAAAGATATTACTGTTGTTACTCAAAACATAGATGGTCTACATCAATTAGCTGGTTCTAGTAAAGTGTATGAGTTGCATGGCTCTATCCATCGTAATTATTGTATGAAGTGTAATACATTTTATTCATTAAAGAAAATTATTGAATCTAACGATATCCCGCTTTGTGATAAATGTGGTGGAATTGTTAAACCAGATGTTGTTTTATATGAAGAAGGTTTAGACGGTGAAACGATAGAAAACGCTGTTAACGCTATAAGAAATTGTGAATTAATGATTATATTAGGCACTTCACTAAATGTTTATCCTGCAGCTAGTTTTGTTAGATATTTTAGAGGAAAATACTTGGCAATTATTAATAAATCAGCAACCCAAGCTGACGATATGTGTGATATTGTAATTCATGAAGGAATTAGCGAAACATTTAAAGCAATTAAAAAAGAAATCTAATTAACGATTTCTTTTTTATTGTTACTAATTATCACATTATAGCTGATTATCGATACAAGCACTATTATTGCGCCAACTAATGATAATGGCGTTAATAATTCTCCATAAAAGATTGCAACAAAAACAGGATTTAGTACAGGTTCAAGTCCAGATAATAATGATGCGGTAACCGCCGGAGTATTAGTTAAGCCATACGCTAATAGAAGATGTCCAGCAGATTGTTGAAGTAATCCAAGCCCCAACTACAGATAATAATGTATTAGTTGAACTATTAACAATATCAGTATTTAATAATTCAGGCAATCCAACAAGTGAAGATATTACCAAAGATAATAAAATAGCAGTAAATGGATCTGAATCTTGTTTTTTATTAAATATGAAATACAATGCATAAGTAACTCCTGATATTAAAGCTAAAGAATTACCTAGCATATTACCTGCTGATATAGAATCTATAAAAAACAATACAATTCCAAATAAAACCAAAAAACATGTTCTTAATTCTAATTTTGATGGTTTATTCTTATATGCTATTGTTGTTATTAAGATAACAAATATAGGCATAGTGAACTGTAGCACTATTACGTTGCCTGCAGTAGTCATTTTATTTGATATCGAATATAAAATTGCTGTTAAAGAATTAGCTAAAGCAGCAAATACTACATTTTTATTAAAAACGAATTTGTGTTTTCTAATTAATAAAAATACTAATATAACTACAAAAGCAATTATTGATCTTGCTGAACAAATTGCTAAACTATTCCATTCTGCAACTTTATAGAATAAACCTCCAAAGCTAAAACATATAGCAGAAAAAAGTACGCAATAAGAAGCAGCATTCTTCATACTTTATTAAAACTCCATTGTAGCTTTAACAGCTTTTTGCCAACGAGTATATAATTCATTAGCTTTGTTTCTATCCATTTTTGGTTCAACAACAATAGCTTCCTCGTTTTTAAAATCATCCATTTTATAATAACCTGTTGCAAGTCCAGCTAAACGACAAGCTCCAAGAGCTGTTGTTTCTGAATTCTTACATTTTGTTACAGGAATGCCTAAAATATCAGCTTGGAATTCTAACAAATAATTATTAGCAGCAGCTCCACCATCAACCTTTAACTCTTTAACTTTGTTGTTAATATCGTTTTGCATTACTTCAACTAAATCTTTTGATTGATATGCCATAGATTCAATTGCAGCTCTTACTAAATGCTTATCGTTAGCACCTCTAGTTAAGCCAAAGATTGCACCACGACAATTTTGGTTCCAATATGGAGCACCTAAACCAGTAAATGCTGGAACAATAATAACACCATTATTATCATCAATAGATCTTGCAATCTCTTCAGTCTTAGCTGCATCATCAAAGAAATGCATTTGATCTCTTTCCCATTGAATCAAACTTCCTGAAATAAAGATTGATCCTTCAAGTGCATATTTAACATCATCACCTATCTTCCAAGCAACAGTTGATAATAATCCATTCTTAGAAACAATAGGTTTATCACCAGTATTAATCAACATAAATCCACCTGTACCATAAGTGTTTTTGATTTCGCCTTTTTCAAAACATGATTCACCAAATAAAGCTGATTGTTGATCACCAACAAGAGCAGTAATTGGACAAGAATTGTTAAAGAAATGGATTTCATCCACATGACCAAATTCACCAGATGTTGGTCTAATTTCTGGTAGCATAGATCTCTTAATATCAAATATCTTTAATAATTCATCATCCCAATCTAAAGTATTTATATTAAATAGTAAAGTACGAGAAGCGTTTGTTACATCTGTAGCATGAACTTTGCCAGCCGTTAGTCTCCATAATAGCCATGTATCAATAGTACCAGCAATCAAATTATCATTATCTTTAGCACCTTCCACATTATCTAAAATCCATCTAATCTTTGTTGCTGAAAAATAAGGATCTAGAATTAAACCAGTCTTTTCTTTAATGATAGGTTCAACTCCTTTTGCTTTATATTCATCAACTAAATTAGATGTTTGTCTTGATTGCCAAACTATAGCATGATAAATAGGAATGCCAGTAGTTTTATCCCAAACAATAGTAGTTTCTCTTTGGTTTGTAATACCAATGGCTTCAACTTGATTAGGAGATATTTCGCCATCTCTAAATACACCGCTAATAACAGCTAAAGTTGATAGCCATATTTCACTAGCATCTTGTTCAACCCAAGATGGTTTAGGAAAATAAACTTTTATTTCTTTTTGAGCTACTTTAACAGGATTTTGATTCTTGTCAAAAAGAATAGCTCGTGTTGATGTTGTTCCTTGATCGATTGCAAGAATATATTTTTCCATATTAAAGTCCTCGTTTCTCTTCCTTATATTATATTATTTAATACCATCATAGTATAATTAAATAGAGGTATTTTTATGAAAGAAACATTAGTAATATTAGCTGCTGGTATGGGTTCTAGATACGGTGGCCTTAAACAAATAGACACTTTAGGCTCTAATGGAGAAAGCATTATTGATTTCACCATTTATGATGCTATTCAAACTGGTTTTAAGAAACTAGTACTTATTATTAGAAAAGAGCATGAAGAAATATTTGAAGAACATCTTGTAAAAAAAGTTAGACCTTTTATTGAAGTTGAATATGCCTACCAAGATATAAACGATATTCCAAGTGGCGTTGAAATACCTGCCGAAAGGGTTAAACCTTGGGGAACAACTCATGCCCTTCTAGCATGTAGAAATATTCTAAAAGAAGACCCATTTGTTGTATGCAATGCTGATGATTTCTATGGCAGAGACTCATTTAAGAAGGTAATGGAATATTTTCATAGCAACGCTCCAGACAACGAATACTGTATGATTGGTTTTAAAGTCGAAAACACATTATCAGAAAATGGTACTGTAACTAGGGGCGTATGTAAGAAAGATGAAAATGGTTACCTTTCTAATATAAAGGAAGTTATGGCTATCAAATGGAATGATAAACATGATGCAGCCATATATGAAGATAATGGAAACTTTATAGAAATGGAAAAAGCTACACCTGTATCAATGAATTTCTGGGGATTTAAACCTAGCATAATCGGAAAGTTAAATGAAATCTTTATAAACGAAATTGGTGAAGGTGTTAAAACTAACCCATTAAAATATGAAGCTCTTCTTCCAAACCACGTTGGACAGCTTGTAAAAGAAGGACAAGCAAAAGTAAAAGTATTAACTTCAGATAGCGCATGGTTTGGTGTAACTTATAAAGAAGACAAAGATAGTGTTGTAGCTAAACTACAAGGATTCAAGGATCAAGGGGTTTACCCATTTGATTTATGGGAGGTAAAGTAATGAAAGTATTTGATATGCACACTGACATCGGAACTGATTGCTTAGAATATAAGGAATTGGGAAATCCATTTAAAATTCGTCATATTGATAAACAAAAAGCTGGCGGTGTAAGAGGTGTCTTCTCTGCTTGTTATTACGATGGCACTCAAAACTGGGATCAAATGAAAGAGATGGTCCTAAATATGCAAGAACAAATTAAAATGAACGCTGATGAAGTTCATTGGGTTAAAACTAAAGAGGATTTAATTGAAACAGATAAGTTATTAGATCTTATTTCCGTTGAAGGAATGTGCGGTATCGATGATGACTTTGAAAATAGGATTCAATGGTTATATGACAATGGTGTAAGAGTTGCTATCCCTGCATGGAATGAATCTAATGCGATTTGTGAAGGCTGGAACCAAGATCCTCTTAGAGGCTTAACTGAAAACGGCAAAAAAGTTATTAAAAAGATGAATGAGCTTAACATGATTATCGACGTTTCTCACCTTAATGAAAAATCATTTTGGGATATCATAGGTATAAGCACAAAACCTATTATTGCTACTCATTCAAACAATCGTAACGTATGTAATCACGGCAGAAACTTAACAGAACAACAAATTAAGGCTATTGCTAAAAAAGGTGGATTAATTGGCGTTGTTTCAGCTAAAACTATGACACATTATGATCAAGATAAGAAAACAGTAGATATGTTAGCTTATCATGCTAGAACAATTGCTGATTTAGTAGGAGTTGAACATGTAGCTTGTGGATTTGATTTTATGGATTATCTTGATGGTTGGAATGATAATCGAAATGTTGAAGGTATGCCTTCAGCAGATAAAGCTCAAAGCTTCGTAGCTGCCCTATCAAAACAAGGATTCAGCGATGAAGAAGTTGAAATGATTTGCTGGAAAAACACAGTTAATTTCTTAAAAGAAAACTTATAATAAAAAAGATGTAATCAATAGATTACATCTTTTTTTTAATTTTAATAATTAATTTTTATTATTGGAATAACTTTAATAGGTAGCCCATAGCAATACCTAAGAAGTTACCAATACCTGCTCCAAATACACCCATTAATACACCGATAC
>JAUNNY010000001.1 GCA_030531215.1 Erysipelotrichaceae bacterium | reverse complement strand
GTCCTATAAAAACTGCACAATCAATAAAAGCGGAATTAACTATTTAATTTAACGATTATGTAATAAAAAATCATAAGCATTTACTTATGATATGTTTCGTGATTAAGTATTTTAAAACTACGGTATATTTGTTCAACGAGAATCAATCTCGTCATTTGATGTAAGAAGGTCAAATCTGATAATTTAATAGCTTCATTAGCTCTTTTTCTTAAGCTATCAGCTAAACCTAATGAGCCACCTATCACAAAGGTTATTTTAGGATAGGAAATAAATAATTTATCTATTTTATTGCTTAATGATACAGAATCAATAGTTTTACCATGAAGATCTAGTAAAATAACATATTCATCATTATTAATTTTCTCTAAAACTCTATTTGCTTCTTTTTCAAGAACAATTTTTTCATCTTGAGTAATTGGTTCATCTTTAACTTCGACAACTTCAATTTTATGGTATTTATTTATTTTTTTGATATAGTCATTAATCAAACAAGATAGATTTTGATCTTTTACTTTGCCAACACAAACAATCTTAATCATTTAAATTACCGACTATTTCATACTTTTCATTATCTCTAATAAGATCAAACTTATAACTAGTTTCACCACTATACAAAATATTCAAATATTCATTAATATCATTCATTTCAACGCCATTAATCGCAACTATGACATCATTAGCTTTAACACCAGCTAAACTAGCTAAACTATTTTCATTAACTTTATTTGCGAATAAACCATCAATTATTTCAACATTAAGATTTAAATAACTCTTTTCATAGTTTTGAAGATTTTTAACAAAAGTACCTTTGATTCCTAAATTTAATTTATTTACATCTTCTCCAGCAATAAGTTTTTCAGCAATCAATCTTGCTTCATTGATGGTAAGCGCATAACTAATATCACTATCTTCTTTCATTAAAATCATGCCCACAACTTCACCAGCCATATTAAAAACAGGTGAACCGCTATAGCCTTCCTTTAAATTATTAGAAAGAACAATTAAATCCATATCGTAAGAATATTGTTGTTCTTCATATTTAATTTGGTTTTCAATAGTAACAATATTATTTGAAACCATACCAAGTTCAACACTATTATGATATTCAAGAGAATTAGGAGTTCCAATATTTAATACAAATTCGCCAGTCTTCAATAAAGAAGCATCACCAATCTTAATAGCTTGGATTTCATATGGAACCGTAAGTTCAATTACAGCTAAATCATTAAAGGCATCAAAGCCAATAACATTTCCTTGACATATATATTCACTATCAAAGCAAACATTAATATAATTTGCTTCGCTCACACCGTGATAAGCAGTAATAACATATACCTTATCATCGATTTGTTTATAAACAAAACCCGAACTAATAGTATTATCGGCATTAACTGATACAACTGATGATTTTACTTCATCAATTATTTTTGTGAAATCAGTTGAAAAACCAGAAACATTGTATTCATTTATATTTTCGTTTTCAGCAGTCTCTTTCTTTTGGTTCATTGAAAAAGTCACGGCTGATAACCATATCATAATAACAACAAGTAAAATAATAACAATTGAATTATTTTTCATAGATGACCCCTAAGAAACAATTGAACATGGCAAGAATTCACACGGATCCATTCTTTCGCCTTCATATTCGATAGTAAAGTGAAGATGCACACCATAAGACCTACCAGTGTTACCCATCTGAGCAATTAATTGACCTCTGACAACACTTTGGCCTACTTCAACATATTGTTCATTTAAATGCATGTAAATAGTAGTGAAACCATTTTGATGGTCAACATATATGTAATAACCCATATCCGATAAATAACCAACTTCGCTTACAACTCCACTATCAGCTGCATAAATATTACAATAAGTTTCATATTCATTAACAATATCTATACCTGTATGGTTAGCTCTGCACATATATAAACAAGTAATTCCTGGATTATCAACAGGCCATTGGAAGTTACCAGTACCTATTAAATTAACATAGTGCGTACCGATTGAGATGACACCTTGTACAGGTTCTTTAACAACAGTTTCAGATTTAAGTTTACCTTGTTCCAATACGCCATTAACCCATGTCTCTTCATATAAGGTATTCTTTAAACCCGTTTCTTCTTCAACTAATGTTTCAGATATACCTGCATCTAGTTCTTCATCTTGAATATATAATGGAGCTTCTGGATACGTTGTTTCTTGAGACAAATTTTCCTTAGTCACAACAACTGTAATTGGCGAAGTATAATAAGTGACATTTAAAGTCATACCTGGGGTAATTACTTGATCTGGGCTAGCTAGAACGTCGGGATTAAGCATCACAATTTGTTTTGGTGACATATCGCCGAAGTAGTAACCTACACCTTGTAAAGTATCGCCTTCTACAGTTGTGTAATATTGTCTATCACTGTTTCTGCCATAACATAAGAATTCATATATTTCTTTTTTATCAACTAAGATATTATCTGGAGAAACAATTGCTTCTTTAGTAGTAATTGATTCTAAAATACTAATTCCTGTTTCTACTACACCATAATCTTCAGGATTAGAAATAGTCTCATTATTTCTTATTTTTGTTAGAGACTCTTCCGAAATAAAGTTTAATAAGAAATCATCTATAGCCGCATAAAAGTCGTCACTACTTTTAACATAGATAATTTCATAAACACCATTATCAGTAGAAAACTCTACTGCAGTTGTTTTAATTCCTAATAAACTATTATCTACTAGATAAGCAAAAATCTTATCATCAACATTTTCAAAACAAATATTTGATTTTTCATTTACAACATACGTATCTTCCCCTAAACCTAATTCTGTGTCAGGAAAGTCGTCTTTATAATCGTTATATTTATCTTTTATTAAAGACAACAAATAATCATAATCACTTACAACGCCTATCAAGCGGCCTTTATTGTAAATCTTAGAATATGTTACTTCATCATCCAAATATTCAATCACTTTTTGGTCCACTAAAGATACTTCATTGATGAAGTCGGCTTCAATAGTCTTATTATCAAATAGTTCAGGTAAACCTAGAACTATGCCTAAAGCAAGTAAAAGGCAGAAAATAACCGCAATAATCTTTTTCAACGATTATCCCTCCATATTATTTTTTATGCCATAGAAAGCATTAACATCCTTCTCAAATGCGAGTTTAATATTTCCCGTTGGACCATTACGATGTTTAGCTAAACTTAAGTCAACATCTTCTCTAACCTGGCTATCATTGGCTTCACGATTATAATAAGCATCACGATACAAGAACATAACGATATCAGCATCTTGTTCCAAAGCACCTGATTCACGTAAATCAGAAAGCATCGGATGTTTATCTTGTCTAGATTCAACGCTACGTGATAATTGAGATAAAGCAATTAGTGGAACATTCAATTCTCTCGCCATAGCTTTTAACTTACGCGAAATCTCTGATACTTCTTGTTGCCTAGATTCAGACTTAGAATTAGCGCTTATTAGTTGGATATAATCCACAACAATCAAACTCAATCCATGGTCTTGTGATAGTTTTCTAGCTTTCGCAAACATGTCTGATACTTTAATACCAGGAGTATCATCTATATAGAATTTTTGTTTTCTCAATTCTTGTGAGGCTTCATTTAGTTTAGACCAATCAGCATCATTTAATTGACCAGTTCTAATTTTTTGAATTTCCACTTTTGACTTACAAGAAAGAATTCTTATCGCAACTTGTTCTGCTGGCATTTCTAAAGAGAAAATAGCGATGGCGCCTTGTGAAACAGAAGCGCTATTTACAGCTAAATTCAATGCTAAAGCAGTTTTACCCATTGATGGTCTAGCAGCCAAAATAATTAAATCACCTTTTTGGAAACCATTAGTATATCTATCTAAATCATTAAATAAACTTCTAACGCCTGTTGACTGACCTGATTCTTGTATTTGTTCAACATGTTTCAATGTTTGTTCGAATAATTCATTTCCTGAAACAAAATCACTGTCAGTTCTTGAACGTGTAACATTCAAGATTTTATCTTCAGCAGTTTGTAACATATCATCTACATTGGTTTCACTATTTAAAGCATCAGTACTGATTTCTTCACCAACTTTGATAATTTGTCTAGCTAAAGATTTATTTTTAATGATTTTAATATATTCCTTAGTATTTGTAGCTGAGATTGTTGAATCCGCCAATCTCATTAAATACTCTAACCCACCTACTTTATCGTAAATACCATAATCTTTTAATTTTGAACTAAGAGAAATCGTATCAATCTTTTCCTTATTTTCAAACATTGATGCCATAATATTATAAATATTCTTATGATTATCCAAATAAAAATCATCAGCAACAATATTTGCATCAATAGCTTCTCTAGCTGCATGTTCATACAGCATGATGTTCCCTAATAAGGATTCTTCAGCTTCTATAGAATACGGCATTACTTTATTACTCATTTTAGTTCTCCGTTAGCTTAACATTAATTATACCAATTACATCTTTGTACAACTCAATTTTAACTTTATAAGCACCTAACTCGTTTAATGGTTCGTTATCTTTAATTTTACGTTTATCTATTGTTATTCCTTGTTTCTTTAATTCATCTTCGATTTGTTTTGTTGAAACAGAACCAGATACTTTACCATCAAAAGCTTTAACTTTAAACTCAAGCACTTTTTCTTCAAGGACTTTCTTTAATTCTAGAGCTTTTTGTCTATTTTTTTCATCTTCAATAGCTTTTTGTTCATTTTGTTTTTCTAATACTTTGCTTGCTGTTTGACTTGCCTGAACAGCTAGTCCTCTAGCTATTAAAAAGTTTCTTGCATATCCATCGGCAACTGTTTTAACTTCGCCTTTTTTACCAACTTTAGCAACATCTTGTAATAAAATAACTTTCATTTTTAGTCCTCCTTATTAAAATCTTTAAGAACACTTAATAATTCATTTGTAACTTTAGCAACAGTTGTATCGGTCCTTTGCAAACCTGCAGCCGTCATATGTCCGCCACCATGCATTCTTTCTAAGATTGCTTGTACATTAATTCCACCATTTGATCTAGCAGTAACGATTACCTCATCATCTTCGCTATTGCAGATAACAAATGCTGCTTCAGCTTCTTTTGTTTTTACCATCGCATCAGCGGCTTGCGAAGCGATAGTACGAGAATATTTATCTTCGCTCATTTCCGAAATATAAATATTCTTATATATTGCTTTACCAGCATTAATAATTCTTGAACGTTTCAATATATTTTCATATGGTTCTTTTACTAAATCATCGCACTCTGCAGGATCAGCACCATAATGTCTTAATTGTTTTAATGAATCAAAAGTTCTTACACCAGTTCTAACTCTAAACCTATCAGTATCTATTAGAATACCTAGATACATAATATTTGCTTCTTGAGAAGTAAGTTCAAAGTCTCTAGATAGATACGCTAAGAATTCAGCTGTTAATTCACAAGTTGAAGAAGCACTAGCTTCAACATATACCATCAATGGGCTAATATCTAAATCAGCTTTACGACGATGATGATCAACGATTAAAATACGCTTTGCCTTTTCCAATAGTTCTTGCGAATTAGATTGTAGTTTACTGTGATGATCGACCATAATTACTAAACTATTATCATCTAGTAAACTTATAGCTTCTTCTTGATTAATTAAACTGTGCTTTTCATTTATAGTTTCACGATATTTATAAATTACTTCACTAATTGTTGGTTCAATACCGCCAGTTCTTGAAACAATATATGCTTTTTTACCAAAATTATTAACGATATTCGACATACATAACGCTGCACCAACGCAATCAGCATCCATATATTTATGACCTACGATGATGACATTACTTGATTTATTTACTAAATCTTTAATACTGTTAAAGATAACTCTTACTTTTACTCTACTTTGTTTTTCTTTTGCCTCAGATGATCCACCGAAGAATGTTGCATCTTCGCCAATCTTTCTGACCGCAACCTGATCACCACCTCTAGATTGAGCTAACTCAATTAAAGCTTGTGCTTCATCATTAAGTTCATCTAAATCATCAGAACCTCTCGCAAATGATAAAGATAAGGTAATATCTAAATCTCCTTGTTTTGCTTGTCTTCTAACAACATTCAATATTGAAAAATGGTCATTATTTAACGCTTCATATTGTTTTTCATTTAAGATTAGCAACATCTTTGAACTTCTAAGCGTTTTATATACAACACCATATTTCTTAAAGTATTCCATAACAGGCATCTTAATATTGGCATTGATATAAGAATTATCATCTTCAGTTTCATTTATTTCGTCATAGTTATCGTAACTTAATAAACCTAAAACATAGGCATTATCTGCTATCATCTTACTTAAATTAGTCTCTTTTGTTATATCCTTAAAAATTAAAACTGAAGCATCAGCTAATTTATGAACAGAATATTTATTGTCGTTGATTGTAATCTTATTACGATCGCTGTTGCCTTGAATAACATCTTGAATTTCTGGTAACCAGGTTAACAGTTTTTCACCTGTCTTATAAAGTTTACGTTCTTCAAAGAAATCAGACATCCATGTGATTTCATATAATTCATCATAAACAAGTATTCCAACATTGCCCTGTTTCAACGCATCAGAAATAGATTTATCAATGCTTTCTTTAATTTCTTGATTTGACTCAATTCTAAGTGAATCATAAGAAAAGAAAACAACAAAAGTAATAATCAAATATACTAAGGCAATAACGCTAGCTAAGATTATATTTAATTCAAATACAAAGTGTGCAATTCCCAAAGCAACCACTGTAGCAACAGCTATTGCTATTATTAGCGCTTTTAATCCTTGTCTCTTACTCATTGTTTCCACCTACTAGTTCTTCAAGTTTCTTTCTTAATGGACCAGCACCATATAAGAAACCTATTATAATAACGGCAACTAATATCGCAGGAATAAATAAAGATAGGAGCACAACAATCGTACCAATATTTTTCTTCATAACTAGTTTTCCATAAATGGTTAAGAATAAATAGCCATAGAACAAAAGTACTATTAATCCAAACATTGAAACCACAATAGAAATATATTTTAAAACATCATTAGTAAAATAACGGTTTAAGAATAAAGAAAATAAAGAAAGAAAACTGATATAAGCCAAAACAGGATTTGGTTTAATGTTATATATATTTGTATTTTCAACATCCTTTATCTTGAATCTCTTTAACAAGAAAATTGATAATAAATGAATAATAACCCCTTCCATTGCACCAGTCAGTATAGTTGAGAAGATAAACATAATTGTTAATAAAACTGTAAAATTAACACCCATTTGTTCAAATACTGATTGGTAATTTATTCCACCAGCCTGACTCATTTGGTTAAACACTTCTGATAGTTCTTGTAGTTGGCTAGCAAAAGGCATACCAAGCAAAGGATAAATCACTAAACATACTAATATTTCACAAGCGACATAAGTTATGATTGCAACAAATAATAATAGTGACTTATTACAATTCTTATTAAGAAAATAACTATACAAGATACCAGTAACCACGCCAACTGGCACAAATACCAAGTAAGATGTATACAAATTTCCTAAAATAAAACTAAGAATCAAAATACCAACAGATAAAATAATACCATCTTTAACCGTATGCATAGCTGAATACATAATTACAATAATTGGCACAACTAAAACAACCAATTCTGTAAATAAAAAGGCAGTTATTCTATCAATTAATACCAAGGCGCCAAAGATCGCAAGCATCATTGCACCTTGGGTCATTTTCTTTGTTTTATTCATTCTTAAACTCCAAAATTAATAAAAATGCCTCCATAAAAAGATGGAGGCATTATTTAATAACTAATCAGCAATATAAGGAAGTAGAGCCATTTGACGAGCTCTCTTGATAGCAGTTGCTAACATTCTTTGATATTTAGAGCTTGTACCAGTAACTCTTCTAGGAGTGATCTTTCCGTTTGGAGAGATAAACTTCTTTAATAGTTCTACATCTTTATAATCAATATAATCAATCTTGTTCTTTGTGAAGTAACAAACTTTCTTATATCCGACTCTTTGTTTTCTAAAAGCCATAACTTTTATTCCTTTCTATCAATAAAATGGTAAATCATCGCTAGAAATATCTAATGATGGAGTATTAGAGAAATCATCATCTAAACTATCATTTGCATAACTAGCTTCATTATTTGGTGTAAATGTTTGATTATTTGTATAGCCGTCATTATTATTTGAAGTGCTATTTCTATTTCCACCAATTAATTGTACAGAGTCACAAGTAACTTCTGTAACATATACTTTTCCATTTTGGCCATCATAACTTCTTGTAGTAATTCTACCTTCAACACCAACGATAGCACCCTTGCTAGCATATTTAGCTAAGAATTCTGCGGATTGCCTCCAAGCAATACAATTGATAAAATCAGCAGTTTGTTGAGCGCCTTGTTGTGCATATCTTCTGTTACATGCCAATGTAAAGCTACAAACGGATGTATTAGAATTAGTTTTTCTTAATTCAACATCCTTGGTCAAACGACCAACTAGAATAACACGATTAATCATCTGTTATTTACCCTTTTTCTCATCAGTAGAGATTGTTAATAAACGAACGACATCATTGTTAAGTTTCATTAAACGATCGAATTCATTTAAACCTTCAACACCTACTGTGTAAGTTACTACAACATAGTAACCCTTTGTCATATCATCGATTTCATAAGCAAAATCTCTCATGCCCCAATCATCAACGTTGTCGATAGTTCCGCCATAGTTAGTAATAATGCCATGCATTTGTTCAACTAAAGCAGCTCTAGCAGCGTCATCAAGATTAGATTTGATGATATACATAGTCTCGTATTGTTTCATCTTTTACCTCCTTTTGGACTAACGGTCTATTTCTAGACAAGGAATAGTTTTTCTATTCGCTTAGATATTATACCATATAAAAGCGCTATTTCCACAAGAAAATAGCGCTAAAATACAATATTCAAACTATTATTAGTACTTTTGTGATTTAGCCAAATAGTAGTTCTTGTAAGCATTATTATCTGAAACTTCCTTAATTACTTTGATATAACTTGGGATGTTTACATTATCAACATTTTCAGGAAGCTGTACCGACAATAAGCCCTTTGTCTCATCGAAATCAAAAATATCTAATTTGAAGAATAAATTATCATAGATGAAAGAATGTCTAATCTTATCTATCTTATTTAATGATTTATCTATCTCGGATACATAACCATTGTATTGTCTTTCTGATAAGATTCTATCTTTTTTAATTCTTTCGTTAGTAGAGATATAAGAAGCTTCAGAATAGTAATAAACAACACTACCATTTTTATCTCTCATTCTTATTCTTCTTTCACTGCCAGAAGTTGAAATTAGATAATGCTGAATGATATGAACATTCGAGTAATCAACTTCCTTCTTAATTCTTTCAACTGTATCTTTATCAATTTCCACAAGATACTTTTTAAATACTTCGATTGGTTTTTCATCACCTAAATATTCGAATACAGTCTGAATGGCTTTTCTCATTTTTACTTCAAAATCAGTTTCATTACCAATAATTACTCTATTTGGGTGATCTTGCCAAGCTTTTAATGCCATATCATCCATTTCTCTTGCCTCATCAATAGTCTCGTATCTTGCACTATTGCTTTCAAAGCCATAAGCTTCTTCAGCACCTTTGGCACTAGTTACTAAATGGATAACCATATCATAACGTTTATTTACATCTTCATAGTCAATATCAAAATCTTTAAGGATTTTACAGAAGTTTTCTTTTCCCACATAAGATTCATCATCTTTTAAGCCACGGTCAATGAACAATAACACTTTATCACCTTGGATTTCTTGGGCAGCTTTGTAACATAGTTGCTCTTTTGTAAGTTGCAAAGTAATAACGTATTTTTGGAACTCATACATACCCATCGTAGCTGGAGAGATACCACCAGAAATCAAATCAGTAGCAGATTCATTGTCGACAATGACACGATATCCTCTTTCACCAAAGATTTCTTCAGCTCTAGACATGAATGTTGTTTTGCCACTACATGGCCCACCTGTAAAAACGATTTTCTTAATTGTTTTCATAAAACTCCTTCATCTTGTTGTTAAGTTTACTATAAACGTTATCTCTAAACCACTTTTCATTAGATGCAGCTACCGCTTTATCAAAATCAAACCACTTAACTGCACTATTTTCGTCTTCTTTTACTTTTAATGTTTCTGTATCATCTGCTTCTAATAAATATGTAACATTTAGATGCAAATGACAAGAAACATATTTCCCCTTTTTATAATGTCCATCAACCGTTAATGCTTCTATAGAAAAAATATCTTCACTAGCAGGAACAACATTATTAATTCCTGATTCTTCTTGAACTTCTCTAATAGCTACTGCTAGACAATCTTCATCGCCATCACAATGCCCACCAAGCCAAGAAAAAGAATCATAGATATTATGATAAGCAAGCAAAATTTTGTCATGATTTTTATTTGTTACCCATGCACTAGCAGTCATATGAGCTAAACAGTTACTTCTACTAAAAATATCAGGAAAGATATCCAAACACTTTAGAATAGTCTTTTTATCAGATTCTTCTAGTTCGTTATAAGGCACGTAATCAAGAATCTGTTTCCTTATGTCCATAGCAATATTTTACAACAACATGATAGAATTTAGTCATGATATATTCACAAAATTTCAACGATTATACTTTATTAGATGCTGGGGATAAAGAAAAATTAGAAAACATAAAAGGCTATATTTTACGCCGTCCAGATCCAATGGCAATTTGGTCAAAACAGAAGGAAGAATTATGGGAAAAAGCCGATGCTTTCTACCACCGTTCTAATTCTGGTGGTGGCTATTGGGAATACAAACATAAATTACCAGAATCATGGACTGTAAACTATCGTGATTTGACTTTTAAAGTTGCTCCAACAGGCTTTAAACATACTGGTTTATTCCCTGAACAAGCAGCTAACTGGGATTTCATCTATGAAAAGATAAATCACAAGAAAAATATTAAAGTATTAAATCTATTTGGATATACTGGTGCTGCAAGTATGGTTGCCGCAAGTGCTGGAGCTAATGAAGTCGTTCATTTAGATGCATCTAAGGGCATTATTGAATGGGCTAAAGATAATATGCGTTTATCTCATCTAGAAGACCATACTATAAGATTTATCTGCGATGATGCTTTAAAATTCATTTTAAGAGAAGCTAGAAGAGGAAGAAAATACGATGGCATCATTATGGACCCGCCATCATATGGAAGAGGACCAGATAACGAATTATTTAAATTTGAAGAAAAAATAAATCCTTTAATAGAGAATTGTTTAAACATCTTGTCTGATAATCCGCTATTCTTTATTATCAATACATACACCACAGGATATTCAAAACAAGTAATGTATAACTTAATGGATACTCATACTAAAAAATACAACCTTCAAGGCACAATTGAAGCTGATGAAATAGGCATCAAGATAAAGGACTCAGACTATTATTTACCATGTGGTCAAACAACAAGGTGGTATAGATGATCGAAGTACTATACGAAGATAATCATCTTTTAGTAGTAAATAAACCAATCAACATTCCGATGCAAGAAGATGATTCTAAAGATGAAGATTTTTTAAGCATGTGTAAAGGATATCTGAAAGAAAAATATAATAAACCAGGTAATGTTTATTTAGGATTGGTTCATCGTCTAGATAGACCAGTATCAGGTGTATGTGTCTTTGCGAAAACTTCTAAAGCAGCCTCAAGACTAAGTAAACAAGTCCAAGAACACAGCTTCAAAAAAACATATTTAGCAATCGTCGAAGACAACAACATTGAAGATAAAGGGCATTTTGAAGACTATTTATTAAAAGATCAAAAAACAAATACGGTAACAGTAGATAAACGTGGTAAGTTAGCATTCCTCGATTACGAAACATTAAAAAGAAAAGATAATTTAGCACTTGTTAAGATTGCATTAAAAACAGGAAGGTCTCATCAAATAAGAGTACAATTCTCATCACGAAACCATGCCTTGTGGGGTGATCAAAGATACAATAAAAAAGCTAAAGTTGGGCAACAAATTGCCCTTCATTCTTATAGTCTAGAATTATTACACCCTATCACAAATGAAAAAATGGTTTTCTCAATTGATGTTGATAGAAAACCATTTAATTGTTTTTAACATAAGCAACACTATTATCAGATAAGAATAAATCTAATGCATAGTTAAACGATTCAACATCATTTATTTTTGAATAGCCTCCGGTAAATGTCGACTTATCTATGAAGACTGCACTAGGAAAAGCAACCATACCATAGTTATAAAAATCAGCAGGCATCTTTCCCAAGATTGAAACAATCGGTGCTCCTTCTATTTTTTTGTTCATCTTTTTATATACGGTTGAACTCGAAGATGTGGATTCAATAAAGACAACAATATACTCATAATTATCATTACTTGCGATAAGCTCATTAACTTTGTCTATTCTATCTTCGTCTTCTATTGATTCTAAAAAAATATACAACAAGACAACCTGTTTATCTTTGTAGTAACTATAATCATCTATTTCACTTATATATATCGCATTGCCTTTTAATAAATCATCATAATCACATTTACTTCCCATAAGCTTATAAGTCAATTCTTCGGTATATTTATCTTCTGAAAGGTTTGCGATTTTATCTTGGTTTTCTTTACTTAAAGATTTCTTTACATCATCAATTGATCTATCAAGTTCTAACAAAGATTCACCATCATTGTTTAATAAATCTTCTTGTTCAATAGGGTCTATAAAACCTACTTCAATAGCTTTACGATATGCTTGAATATCCAATTCGCCAACCGTTGAATATCTAAGTTTACCATCTAAAAAGAAATTAAGTGTTGGATAAGCCTTCATACCAACTTTGTTGTAAATATAATCATGAAGCTCATCACTTCTTTCTATAATGATAACTTTTTCAGGTATAGAAACACCCAAATCAGAATAAAACTTTAAAATATCATCTTTATTTCCTTCATCAAAATATTGTACAAACTGATAATCAGGATATCCATTTAGATAGTCATCTAAATACTCTGATACAATCTTTTTACAATGTGAACATTCAGTCGATATAACATCAAACACTAGATATTTATAATCATTTAAATTAACGACATTACCAAATATATCTTCAACATCCTGATCATATATATCGGAAAAAAGCATCTTAAATTGATAGTTTTGATAATCAAGATTGTTATTAGCATAAAGTATTTTATTTTGAAGATCTCGATCAATTTCTTCAAATATAAAAACCTCTTTCATAGGTTCTATGTATTCAATTTCTTCTTGTATTATTTCTTGATTAGAACTACAGCCAAACAATGTCAAAGATATTAACACTGTTAATAGTTTATTTAAATAACGCAAATATTTTTTCCTTTTGAGCTTCCATGTCTTGATAACCAAGCTCATATAAATCTTCTAATTCTTCTTTACTGCCGCCTAATCTAGTGACATTGGTTTTTCTTGATGGGCACATATATAATCCATCGCCTTCATCAATTACCTTTTTAATTCTAGAAATTTGGTCAACATAATTTTTATCTCTTACTTTATAATCATCAGCAACACTTGGCCACTTCGGATATACCAATTTCATAAGATCAACAATAAACTTCTTTGATGGTTTTCTTACATAATCAATTGGTTTAGTAGCGATTATCAAATGCTTCTTACAGCCATCTTTGATTGCTTGCTTAATTGGAATCATTTCAGTGATGCCACCATCCAAGATATGACGATTCTCATCAATTTCCATTACTTGGCCAATCAATGGCAAAGTTGTAGATGCTTGAAGTTCTTTTAAACAAATATCTTGAATACGATGATATTCTGTTCCACCCTTTTCCAACTCATATAAGCCTATATATGCACTAGATTTAATATCTTTTAATCTAGAGAAAGGAAATTGAACAGTTTCCATAAACAAAGTATTAAACATATAATCGTAATCAACGATTCTTCCGCATCTCAAAAAAGACTTGGCACCAATTGAGCTTTTATCGTTAATATATTGTGTAGAAATAATACGTAAATAATTCTTTGATTTTAATAAGTAACTGCACAAATGAATAGCGCCTGTAGATATACCATAAGCATTATCAAATTCTAAACCATTATCTAATAACCACGAAAGGCAGCCTGCCGTATATGCGCCACGTAATCCGCCACCTTCAAGCACTAAAGAAGTTTTATAATCCATGTTTTAATTCTAAAAAAAAGGAACAAATTATGCAATAATAAAAATATGAAGAAAAACGGCTTTAGAATATACTTCAATGCTAGAATTACCCTTGGATTTTGTCTAATTTGCCTTGTTGTATTATTGCTTTCAATGCTTACTGGTGGTGAATCTACATATTTACTATTTTCAACATATCGTTCTAGCTTGTTAGATCCCCTAACCTATATTAGGCTTATCGGTCATGTCTTTGGACATGCGAGTTGGTCTCATTTAACTTCAAATCTTCTATATATCTTGTTATTAGGACCAATGTTAGAAGAAAAATACCACGATCGTTTGATTGTTGTTATAGTTGTTACAGCCCTGGTTACAGGCATTATGCATTCAATAATTGATCCAGATACTATCCTTTTGGGTGCATCGGGTGTTGTTTTTGCTTTTATTTTGTTAGCATCAGTAACAGGTAGAAGTGATGGAATTCCTATCACGTTAATTCTTGTTGCTGCTTTGTGGCTTGGCAACGAATTCTTAGCTGATATTAGTACTGTTGATACTATTTCACATATTACGCATATTATCGGTGGCATCTCGGGTGCTGCTTTAGGAATGTTTTTTAAGAAGAACTAATGAATAAAAAAATAAATTATTTACATGGAACTGCCTTAGTACTATACGAAATGTATGCTGGCTTTACTTTTTCTTTTGGTTCATACATCTTACTAGAAAAAGGATTCAGTTCTACGATGGCTGGTATTATCATGTCAATTGGTAATGTTGTAGGCTTTATTTTGCAGCCTTTCATTTCTGATATTACTGATAAATCGAAAACATTAACTATCATTCAAGTATTGATTATTGAAACAGCATTTGCTTTTGGTGCATGTATGCTGAATGTTATTGAACTTTCACCAAATGTTATTGCGGCTTTTGCTTTTATTACAATTATTGCTACTGTATCTTTATTAGAAGCGCTATATAACTCTGCTCATTTTATCTTAAACGATAATAACTATGCCGTAAATTTCCAAAGAGCGAGAGCTTTTGGTTCAATAGGTTTTGGAACGTTTAGCTTTTTATTAGGCGTTTTATTTGAAAGATTACCTTTTAGAGTTGCACTATCATTAGGATCACTTGTTTGCCTATTAACTATGATTGTTTTAACAGTTCTAAACCATAATGTTAATATAGACAAAAACAACAATAATAAAGATGAAGAAGAAATAACTTATTCACAATTCCTACATAATCATCCTAATTGCATTAAAGTGATCGTTTCGTTCGTATTTATCTTCTTAGGATACACTTTAATCGATAATTTCTATGTCTTAAAACTAAACGCTATTGGCGTAGGATCAACATCACTAGGATTAATCATCTTGATAAAGACGCTTATGGAATTCCCTTCGTTCTATATATACAAAAAAATAGAATTAAAGTTCGGAACTAAAAGATGTTTAATCTTTTCAGCTTTTATGTTTGTGATTAAAAATTTAATTATCTTTTTAGCGCCAAATACAGTTATGTTGTGCGTTGCGCAAATATGCCAAGCAGGTTCATATGGTTTAATACTTCCTGCAATGATTTCGTATATTAATCAAGCCACAAATAAAAAAGAGACCGTCAGAGGACAGGCTCTATTTTCAATGGGAATTGGATTTGGGGCAATACTATCATCAGCGTTAGCTGGTGTCATATTTGATAACTTAGGATTAAATGCTCTATTTATTTCTGCTTTAGTTATCGGTATAGTATCGGCATTTTTCTTCACCCATTACGTCTTAAAGAATGAAAATTAACGAAGTTTAAAGGATATAGAACCTTTACCATCGTGATATTTCACATTACATATTGCACCATTAATTAAAGTCATACCAGGTTTAGTGTGGCCAATATCCATCTCACAGATATGTGGGATGTTTTTTAATGCTAAATCTGCAGCTTTAATATAATCAAATTTAGGATCTTCAATAGTTGGAAAAGCAACTCTACCAATTAAGATAGCTTTGCAATATTTAAAGAATCCTGCATATTTAAATTGAAGCATCGTTAAATAGAAAGAATAACTAGACATATTAAAAACATCAAAATACCAAATAATACCATCATCCTTATATTTCTCTAAGAACTCTTTGGTGTAATCATATTCAGTACCAATAATCTTTTCAATAACTTCTAAACATCCACCAATAAGTCTTCCGGTAACGTCAACGTCTTTTTTGCTTATCCACTTCACATCTTTATCTAATATCTTGATATCATTACAAGTATCAATAAAGTTTTGATATTTCTTGTATGATTTTTGAATCTTAATATCGCCTTTTAAATAATCAAGATTTTGTTTCTTACTACGATTTAAATCAAGTGTATATCCAGCGCCATTATGGCCATACATTGTAGCAATATCCAATTTAGTGGTTACTGTATATAAAAGATTTGTTGGGTCAGACATTCCTAATATCCATTTAGGATTATCTTTGATATGATCAAAATTGATATATGGTAAGATTTCTAACATATAATCTCCACCCGTAGCACAACTTACAACCTTAACATTCTTATCAGTTATTAATTCGTCTATTTCCTTTGCTCTATTTTTACCGCTTGTACTCCTAGCGCCACAATTTCTAACTGATTTGGTTTCTTTAACTTTATATCCACATTTCTTAATGGTTTTAATAGATTCGTCTAATGATTCAAGCCTATCGCCCATTCCAGCACTAGGTGCGCAAATACCAATAGTATCGTTCTTTTTTATAAATTTTGGATATATCATACGTGTCTCTCCTTAACGATTTTCTTAATTATACTAAATGTAAAAATATTTTGAACATAGTTTGAAAAAAATGATAATATAAAGGTGCATATAGTTTTGCTAGATAAGGGGATATTAATGACAGGTAAAGTTAAGTGGTTCAATGCTTCTAAGGGCTATGGCTTTATCACTGGTGATGACGGCAAGGAAGTGTTCGTTCATTTCTCTGCAATCGTAGCTGATGGTTACAAAACTCTAGATGAGGGTGCAACTGTTGAATACGAAGTTAATGAAGGTGAAAAAGGTCCACAAGCAGTTAACGTGGTTAAAAAATAAATTTAATAACGTAGACTAAAAGAAAAGATGCACAAGCATCTTTTTCTTATTCATC
Organism: Erysipelotrichaceae bacterium; assembly: GCA_030531215.1. Classification (GTDB taxonomy): domain Bacteria; phylum Bacillota_I; class Bacilli_A; order Erysipelotrichales; family Erysipelotrichaceae; genus Colivicinus. The sequence continues at coordinate 117,608 of JAUNNY010000001.1, read as the reverse complement.
AAAATCAAATTTGTTAAATACAGGCTTTCGTTCATAAACGATAGCTTTATTTTTATTAGTTAAAACTTTATATGCTTCTAAAGCTAATGTTTCTTGTTCTCTATCTTTAATGATTGTTATAGGTGCAATATAACCACAATAATCTTTGATTTCTTCTACTAGATCATTAAATCTTATATATCCTCCAGTAAGAATAATTTGTTTAACATCACCTTTTAATACGGCAGACATAGCACCTATTTGTTTTGCGATATTATAAACCATAGCGTGCCAAACAATCGTTGCTTTCTTATCACCTTTATTCATCATTTCTCTAACTGTTTCTGCTTTTGAAGTACCAAAGAAAGAAACAAAGCCACCTGTTTTAGAAAGCATCTGTTCGACTTCACTTAATGAATGTTTTTTTAAATAATCAATTAATGATCTAATTGGAACGGAGCCGACACGCGTTGGCGCAAATGGTCCATCTCCACCAGAACCAACATTACAATCAATCATCTTGCCATGATGATGTGCACCAATAGTAATGCCACCATCAATATGTGCAACAATCAAATTAACATCTTCATATTCTAAACTATTTTGTTCACAATAATATCTAGCAACTGCTTTTTGATTTAAGGCGTGACTCGAAGGACTGCGATATACGCCTTCTATGCCTGTGATCCTAGCAACATCTGTCAACTCATCTAGATTGGTAGGATTCATAGTATACATAGGTTTACCATATTTTGTACCAAAATCATAAGCAATTAAGACACCAAGTTTAGCTGGATGATCGCTTCCATCAACGCCTTTTAAAGTATCAGCATATAAATATTCATCTATTATTGTAACGCCTTCTTTTTGGCTGTAAGCTCCACCGCCTCTACCGACAAAAGCATCAATATCTTCAATGTTTATTCCGTTGTCATTAAGCATTTGCAAGACAACTTCCTTACGAAAAGGAATTTGATCATTAATATTGTTGTATTTTTCTAAAACATCCGCATCATGAAAAACACTTTTAGTAAATATTTCTGAATCATTTTCATAAACACTAATCTTTGTAGATGTCGATCCTGGATTTATAACTAATATATTCATACTTAGAAATTATACAACATTAATAAATCATTATTTATACATTAAGACATTAATCGCAAAGACTAATTGTTTCTCCCAACATGTTTCGTGATGAACACCTTCATATATGATTCTGCTTGTAACGTTAATGCCTGAATTAACAAACATTGTATTTATACCATTAAAAATAGGAATGGCTTTTTTAGGGTAAAGGTCTTTAGTACCATAATCTGTATATAGATAACTATCTTTCTTTATTCTTTTTTTAATTTCATAGTATTTGAAGGCGTTATCTTTATATAAGAAATATGCTGGTGATAAACTGCAAGCTCTTGAAAAAACGTTATTGTAATTAATCAAAGCATAACTAGCCATAATACCACCCATACTAGAGCCCATAATAAAGGTGTTTTCACGATCAGTTTTGGTCTTATATTTTTTATCTATAAATGGTTTTAACTCGTTCACAAACCAATCCATTGTTTCTTTGCCATAAAAGCCATATTTATTTCTCTTAGGATACTGAAATTCAAATGGAGAATATTCATTTTCTCTTTCACCATGTTTACCTTGATTACATTCAACACCAATTACTATTAAATCGACATTATTTTTGTCTAGATATTTATCTAAACGCCAAGCCCTGCCGTATGTTGCGTCTTTATCTTTAAAAAGATTATGGCCATCAAAAGCATACAATACTGGATATTTCTTTTTGCCGTCATAACTTAATGGAAGATATACAAAAACATTTCTTTTTTCTATACCTGTAAACGCAGGAAAATCAATTTTAAATTTTTCTAACATATCAATACCTCAATTAACATAATTATAACAACCCGTTTTATTACAAACAAAAAGCTAGATACTTTTGTTGTATCTAGCTATATGATTACGCTATTTTCTTAACAGCATAATTTCCATCTGTATTAAGATATACTTCTATCTTTTTACTATCGTAATTTTCAAGTATAAACTTAGCAATTAATGATTCAATGGCTCTTTGAATATGACGTTTCATAGGTCTAGCGCCATACGTTTCATCAAAGCCACATTCAACTATCTTATTTAAGGCATCATCACTTACCACAAGTTCAATATCAGATTGAGCTAATCTATCTTTCAAGATAGTCAAGAACTTATTGGCAACTTGTTTAATTACATCTTGATCTAATGGATTAAAGATTATTATTTCATCTATACGATTGATGAATTCAGGTTTGAAAGTTGCTTTGATTATTTGTTCATATGCTTTTTGTTTCTTATCTTCATCTTTTTCAAAAGCAAATTCACTACCTAAATTAGAAGTCATGATAATGATAGTGTTTTTAAAATCTACCGTTACACCTTTTGAATCGGTGATTCTTCCATCATCAAGTATTTGTAATAAGATATTGAATACATCTGGATGAGCTTTTTCTATTTCATCTAACAATACGATTGAATATGGTTTTCTTCTAACAGCCTCTGTTAGTTGGCCACCTTCTTCATATCCAACATATCCTGGAGGAGCTCCAATCAATCTAGATACACTATACTTCTCCATATATTCAGACATATCAATTCTCACAATCTTTGATTCATCATCAAATAGTTGTTGAGCTAAAGCTTTCGCAACTTCTGTTTTACCAACACCAGTTGGGCCTAAGAATAAGAATGAACCGATTGGTCTATTGATATCAGATACTTGAGCTTTAGATCTTAATATAGCATCCGCTAATAAATTTAGTGCTTCATCTTGGCCCATAACGCGGCTTGCTAAAGAATCTTTTAGTTTTAACAATTTACTTCTTTCACTAGATAATAGTTTACTTGCTTCGATGTGTGTCCATTTCGATACAACTTTTGCAATGGAATTTTCATCAACTACTTCTGAAAGCATTCTATCTTCCTGTTTAGATACTAATTCTTTTTGTTTAGCTTCAAGATTAGGAATAGTTTCATATTGCAATTTCGATGCTTTTTCGTAATCGGCATTATTTTGGGCATCTAACATTTCAAGCTTAGCTATCTCTAGTTTTTCTTTGATGTTCTTACTTGCTTGAAGATCATCTTTTTCTTTATTCCATCTTGCATCTAATATATTCTTTTGTTCTTTTAGTTCAGCTAATTCTTTTTCTAGTTCTTCTAGATGCTTGTTAGTCTTTTCATCATCTTTTTCTTTAGTTAAAGATACTTTTTCAATTTCTAGAGTATCAATCTTTCTAGTTAGTTCATCTATTTCAACAGGCTTAGAATCCATTTCAACTCTTGTTGAAGCACAAGCTTCATCAATAAGGTCGATCGCTTTATCTGGTAAGAATCTATCTGTTATATATCTATTAGATAAACTTGCTGCAGCGATTATGGCATCATCTTTAATAACTACACCATGATGTGCTTCAAAACGATCTTTTAGTCCTCTAAGAATAGAAATTGTATCTTCAACAGTTGGTTCATCAACTGTAACTTTTTGGAATCTTCTTTCTAAAGCTGCATCCTTTTCAATATATTTACGATATTCATCAAAAGTAGTTGCACCAATACATCTCAGTTCACCACGAGCTAACATTGGCTTTAATAAATTGGCAGCATCCATAGCGCCTTCAGTCTTACCAGCACCTACTAAATTATGAATTTCATCGATGAATAAGATTATTTGGCCATTCTTATCTTGAACTTCTTTTAAAACAGCTTTTAATCTTTCTTCAAATTCACCACGATATTTAGCACCTGCGATTAAAGAGCCCATATCAAGTTCTATTAAATCTTTGTCTTTTAATCCTAGAGGTACATCGTTATTAAAGATTCGCCAAGCTAATCCTTCAACAATTGCTGTTTTGCCAACACCTGGTTCTCCAATTAACACTGGATTGTTTTTTGTTTTTCTAGACAATATTTCAATGACACGTCTAATTTCATCATCTCTTCCGATTACAGGATCAATCTTGCCATTTCTAACATCATCAACTAAATTACGGCCATATTTTTGTAAAGGATTTAAATTGTTTTCATCTTCTTGATTATTGATCACACTACCACCTCTATTCTTGCTGTATAAATTTTCAATGTCTTCTTTTGTAAAGCCACAGTATTTTCTTAATTCTTCACATACACTCGAGTTATTAAATAATGTTGTGATGAACATATCGAATAATGATACATACTTATCTTTTCTTTGTTGTGATTTCTTTAAAGCATCATTAAATGATTGTGAAACATATCTATTTACTGATGGCTCACTGTTAGAATTTGATGTAGCTAACTTATTAAGATAAGAATCATTGATGTTTATCAATTGATTAACATTTGTGTGATATGTTGCTAATAAATCAACGATATCTCTATCTACTAAGAAAGCAGACATCATATGCTCAGAACATAATTCTGGATTATTGTTTTGTTTACAAATGCTTATTGCTTTGACTAAAATCTCTTGTAATTTTTCTGTCATTAACTCAGGATTCATTTTAATACCTCCTTTAGCACTTTATATTTGAGAGTGCTAATGAATATGCTTTTTTAAGTAGGATTGCTCCTACTTAAATGCTTTTTTAAATTTATCAAATACTGATTCTTTACTATCTTCTAAATGTAGTTTTTCGTATAGTTCTTTTTCAGTTTTTGATAGTTTTTTTGGAATAGTTATTTCTATTTCTACATATTGATCACCAACAGAAGAACCCCTAACATCTTTGACACCATATCCTTTTAATCTTAGATGTTGGCCTGGTTGAGTTCCTGCTGGAATGCTTAGTTCTACATCACCATGACATGTAGGAACATCAACTTTAGTACCTAATGTTGCATCAACTGATGAGATAGGAATCTTGATATATATATCATTTCCATCTCTTATAAAATACTTATGAGGTTTTACTCTAACTTCGATATATAAATCGCCATTAGGTCCACCATTCTCGCCACGTTCACCATAGCCAGATATTCTAACTTGTTGACCTGAACTGATACCAGCTGGGATATTAACCTCAACTTGTTCCTTAACACGGTTATATCCTTCACCATTACAGTATGGACATTTCTTTTTAATATGCTTGCCAGTACCATGACAATCAGGACATACACTTTGTTGTTGCATAACACCAAAGGCTGTACGTGTTTGTCTAGTAACTCTACCAGTTCCTTTACAAGTTGGACAAGTTTCTATATCAGCAGAACTTGCGGCTCCTGTTCCATCACAATGGCTACATTTCTTATCGACAGCAATGTTGACAAGTTTTTCAACACCATGAATAGAATCTAGGAACTCTATATCCATTGACATATAGCGATTGTCACCTTTGATAGGACCACTTCTTGCGCGTGATCCGCCACCAAAGTTGAATCCTGAGAATCCTCCCATACCTCCCATGAAGCTAGAGAAGATATCACCAAGATCATCCATATTCATGCCACCAAAGCCACCGCCAAAGCCACCGAAGTTAGCACCATCCATACCCGCAAATCCAAATTGATCATATGTCGATTTCTTTTGTGGATCAGATAATACTTCGTATGCTTCGTTTATCTCTTTAAATTTGGCTTCAGCATCTGGCGCTTTGTTTACGTCTGGATGATATTGCTTAGCGAGTTTACGATAAGCTTTTTTTATTTCATCTTCGCTGGCGCCTTTTGATATACCTAAGACCTCGTAATAATCGCGTTTATCGGCCATAATACCACCCTTTCTTAATTAATTACTTAGCTTTGAAATCTGCATCAATTACATCATCATTAGCATTTCCAGTGTTGTTTTCTGGACCAGCTTGAGGATTTCCTTGAGCTTGTTGTGCTTGTTGTTGATACATTGCTTCGCTCATTGCTTGAGCAGCTTTTTCTAATTCATCTAGTTTGCTCTTTAATGTAGCGTAGTCATTGTTATCAATAGCAGTTTGAAGTTCATCTCTTAACTTCTTTACTTCAGCTTTTTGTTGTTCATTGACATTAGCATTTTCTGTTTCTAATGTTTGATCAATTTGAGCAACGAAACTTTCAGCTTTATTCTTTAATTCGATTTCTTCTTTTCTCTTATCATCTGCTTCTTTATTTTCTTCAGCTTCTTTTACCATCTTATCGATTTCTTCATCTGATAAGCCTGAAGAACCAGTGATAGTGATTTCTTGTTTCTTGTTAGTACCTTTATCTAATGCACTTACATGAACAATACCGTTAACGTCAATATCGAATGTTACTTCGATTTGAGGGATGCCACGTCTAGCTGGAGCGATACCTGTTAATTGGAAATTACCAAGTGTCTTGTTGTCAGCGGCCATTGGTCTTTCACCTTGAAGAACATGGATATCAACAGCTGGTTGATTATCAGCAGCAGTTGAGAAGATTTGTGATTTTTGTGTTGGAATAGTTGTGTTACGAGGAATTAATACTGTCATAACACCACCTAATGTTTCAATTCCTAATGATAATGGAGTAACATCTAGTAACAATACATCCTTAACATCGCCTTGGATAACACCAGCTTGAATAGCAGCGCCCATAGCAACTACTTCATCAGGGTTTACAGACTTATTAGGTTCTTTTCCTAATTCATTCTTTACAGCTTCTTGAACAGAAATCATTCTTGTAGAACCACCAACTAATAATACTTGGTCAATATCGTTAGGAGTTAAACCTGCATCAGATAATGCTTGCTTAACTGGGCCTACAGTTCTATCAACTAGATGCTTAGTCATCTTATCAAAATTAGCTCTAGTTAAATCAATATCTAAGTGTAATGGACCAGTTTCATCAGCAGAGATGAATGGTAGATTGATATGAGTTTGAACCATTGAGCTCAAATCCTTCTTAGCTTTTTCAGCTGCTTCTTTTAATCTTTGAAGAGCCATTCTATCAGCCTTTAGATCAATGCCATGATGTTCTTTCTTGAATTCATCAGCCATCCAATCAACGATAACATTATCGAAGTCATCACCACCTAAATGGTTATCACCAGCAGTAGCTAATACTTCAAATGTTCCATCAGCTAAATCTAGAATAGAAACATCGAATGTACCACCACCTAAGTCGAATACTAATACTTTTTGTTCCTTATCAGTCTTATCAATACCGAATGCTAATGCTGCAGCAGTTGGTTCGTTGATAATTCTTTCAACTTCGAAACCAGCAATCTTACCAGCATCTTTAGTAGCTTGACGTTGCGCATCATTGAAATATGCAGGAACAGTGATAACAGCTTTTGTAACTGGTTCACCTAAATATCCTTCAGCATATTTCTTCATATATTGAAGAATCATTGCACTGATTTCTTGTGGTGTATATTGTTTTCCATTTACATCAACTTTTTCATTAGAACCCATCAATCTCTTGATTGAAGTTACAGAATCCTTGTTTGTAACTACTTGTCTTTTTGCAGCATCACCAACAATGATTTCACCATCTTTGAATGCTACAACAGAAGGTGTAGTTCTATTTCCTTCAGGGTTAGTAATAACCTTAACTTCTTTACCTTCCATTACAGATACACATGAATTTGTTGTACCTAAGTCAATACCAATAATTTTACTCATCTTTCTTTCCTCCTTATTCAGATACTTTAACCATTGCTGGTCTTAAGATTCTATCTTTTAGTAGATAACCTTTTTGTAACACTTCTATGACTATTCCTGATTCAACGCCCTCTTTCTTTTCTTGCATAAGTGCTTGATGTAAGTTTGCGTCAAATGGTTTATTTAAGCAATCAATTTCTTCAATTCCTTCATTCTTTAATGCGTTGATTAATTGATTGTAAGTCATCTCAACTCCCTTATAGAAACCTTCATCTTCTTTACTAACTTCTGTTTTTAAAGCTCTTTCAAGATTATCTATAACCGGTAATACTTCTTTGCCAAAGCTTTGTATTCGATACTTTCTTGTCTGTTCTGCTTCCGCCATCAATCTTTTCTTAAGATTTTCGGTATCAGCATAAGCTCTAGCATAATCATTTTTTAATTTTTCAATTTCTTGTTTTAGTTTTTCGACTTCATCTTCTTCGTTGATATCTTCAACTATTTCTTCTTCAACAGCTTCGCCTTGAATCTCTTCTAGTTTTTCTTTCTTTTCTTCTTCTTGAATTTCTTTCTTCTTATCTTTTTTCATACTGTCCCTTCTAATTAAACATATCTTCTATTTCTTTACAGATAAAGTCTAATAAATTAACTACGCGTGAATACTCCATACGTCTTGGACCAACTACCATCAATCTAGCATTATCATCATTGCCTTTACCAATCTTAATTTCGTTGGATATGATTGCGATATCATCCTTCCATACTAATTCTGTACCCATTGGTGTCTTAGCAATAACGTTGTCTTCTTGAAGTTCATGATCAACTAGACGTCTAAACATTTTCGAATCATCAAAGAATTTTGTCATCTCTTTTAGTTTTTCAATGTCAGCATATTCAGGTTGATACATCATATTTGATGTTCCATCGAAATATAACGTTTCTGAAGCGAATTTTACGAATGCTCCTGCAAAAGCATTAAACAACATCTCAAACCTTCTTACAGATTTATTTAGAACAGGTTTTAATTGTTCTAACTTCTCTGATAAATCACATATTGGTGTACCTCTTAGACGATCATTCAAGATATCAGTACAAGTTTGAATATCCTCTATTGATACTTCTTGAGGGAAATTGAAGGTCTTACTTTCGGTATAACCAGTATTAGTTATAAATACACATACCGCAGTTTTAGGATCAATCTGGAACACTCTAATGTGCTCTAAGCACTGTTTTTTAGCATCAGGACCTAACATACCAGATGCCAAGTTTGTCATGTCAGAAACAATTCTGCAGCATTCCTTGATAGCATCTTCAATATTCATATTCTTATTATCGAAGATACTTGTTAAAGCAAGTTTAACTTCTTCATCCATATCCCTCTTTAATAAATGCTCACAATAATATTGATAACCCTTATTTGAAGGAATACGACCAGCGGAAGTATGTGGTTTCTCTAGATATCCCATAGTCTCTAAAGCAGCCATATCGTTTCTAATCGTTGCGCTAGAATATGGCAACTTATATTTATCAACTAACGTCTTTGAACCAACAGGTTCAGCCGTAGCGACAAACTCATCAACGATAGCTTTTAGGATGTCTATCATTCTAATAGTTAATGTCATATCCTCGCCTCCTTTTTAGCACTCTAAACTTCCTACTGCTAATATATTACAATAATGCATTAGCACTGTCAATAGGAAAGTGCTAAATTTTAATTATCACACTTCGTGAGAAAAAATGCTGTTTATTCACAGTCTATAATAGAAATAATTGATATATTAGATATATTTGTTTTTTGAACTTATTATTTAGCACCACGTGATGCTTTATCAGCATATTTTGCACTTATAAAAACCAACAAAATGATAGCTAATACAAGATTTAAAAAATCTGTTGCAATAAATGTTTCATTTTTAATAAATAAACTATGTAATAACTTAACAACATCTGCAACCATAATAATATATGATAAATTACTTGATTTCTTTTTTCCCAAATCTTTACCGAAAGCTATAATAGCTGCACAAAATACTATGGCTAAACTAGATGCAACTAAAGAATAACCTTGGTTAGTAATAATAGGCCCTTCATTCGCCATTATTAAATCAATACCACAAGCAACAGTAACTATACTACTTGCAAGGAATAATAACGTAAATATTTTAAAATACTTGGCAGCATCCTTTTTATAACCAGAAAGTGAATAAAATATACCAAATAATAAAGTTAATATACAAACAACGCCATCAATATTGGCAATTAAGTGAGTGTCTTTTAGTTGAAATAATCTAAGACATATTGCTACAGCAATTGATATTGAATTAACAATTCCAACTTTCTTTAAATTTTTATTTATAAGTTCCATGGTTTCCCCTCTATCTTATAGTTAATTCATTACATTTTATTATATATACAAGCATGGTATATAGCTTCCAACATTTGATATTTGTCTTCTAATTTACGTTTCTTAAAAAAGAATCTCCATCATTGATTTTAATCAATTTTTGGGGATTCAATTCAGACAATATTACTAGACACTGCTATTAAAGTTTCAAAAACAAGTTTCGATTATTCTGATTCTTCTGATAATCCTGTTAGTATCTATTTCTATAATGTTTCCTTCATCTTCTTTAAGAAAATGATGTATCTAATTTGTCCAATTATCACAACAACTAAAGCGGTTAATCCAGCAATAATACCAATTAAAGCTACCCATGATTCGATATTGGTTGAAAGATAAAAATCTATGGCGATCGATACGCAATATGCAAATAATAATAAATTCTTTGTAGTATCTGCATACTTAGCTAGTTCTTCATTACCGACACTTTGTAAGTATTTAATAGATGTATTTAAAACAATGAAACAAATTGCGAATTCGATAGCATCTGATAAAGCAACTGTTGTATTGTTTAAGATATTTGCTGCTTCAGACTTACTATCAAATACAACAGCAAGAACTAACGAAACAACATCAACTACTATACCAAATATCGCAAAACTATATGCCATCTTATATCCTTCTTGGTCTTTAGCCATTAGTTTTAATCCCTTTAAATTAATAAAGAAAGCAGCTATATCAATTACAATGAATGCGATAGCTAAATACCAGTATTCTTTTGTTACAAATAAACTAAAACTACCAATAATAACTAAAATTTCAGCTATAAATAATTTTTCAAATCCCCTTTTTGCGTTTTCCATAGATTACTCCTTGTTAATTTTTGCTTTCATAGTATATACGCCCTTCAGCGTTTTACACAGTTTTATACGAAATGTACAAATAATGGCTACAAATTAACATAAAAATTTACAAAAAATAGAATAAAAAGCACTTGATAGTGTTAAAAATTAATTATCAAAAAGAAATAAACACTCTAACTACTGTTAAAACTCCATTATGTCAGTTTATATAATCAATATATGATTCGTATTTACTAAGACTTGATGCAGCATTCCAAGTCATAAATCCATCATATATATCTGCATCTTTTAAGCCTTGTATTTGATCAATAATATAATCACTCGTATATTCTATACCATATCTATTAGAATCTTGAGCTTGAATCCAAGTGCGACATTTTGCGGGATAATATGTGTTTTCTTGAGCCAAGTATGTCGCTTTACCCCATGAATACATCAAATCATATACATCTTCCCAAGGATGAGCAATATCGTAAGAATAAGCTGCAAAGTGATCAGGATATGGCATAGAAGAAATCGCATCAACTATATTTGAAATGGCTGGCCAAAATTGTCCGTAATTACTAACAAAACAAGAAAACTCATCTTGATTATGACCGCTTGTTTCGCCAAATACATCAGCAGATATATAAGCACCAGCCTCATGTAACTTGTCTTTTGCATAATTAAGGAAATTGCAAATAGCTTCAAGTCTATCTTCATCATAAATATTTCTAAGGTCTACATCTGTAACGCTCTCAGGTAATCTTACATAATCAAATTGAATCTCGTTAAATCCCATTTCATTTACCGCTTCAAGAGCTAATGCAACATTATATTCCCATGCTTTACGTGAATAAATACTTGGCCATTTAACATCAGAATAAGTGTAGTAATCACCATCAAACATTAAAGCTTCATCAATATTATCGTTCGCAAAAGCATCATCTTTAAATGTTGTTATTCTGCCTATAACATAGTATCCAGCATCTTTAAGTTTTGTTATGCCTTCTTTATATTCATCATAAGTATTAGGAATATTAGATATTGATGGCGCATATGATAAAGCAACCTCAGAATAATACGCAAGTTGCGTATCAATATAACAATCTTTTATATCTACAACAAAAGCATTAATATTACTATTTCTTTTAGCTAATTCAATATATGAATCAATATTCCAAATTTGATTAGCATTTATATATAAAGCTCTCACTATATCAGGCATCTTATTATCTACAAAATTAACTTCATCTTTTTTATAGTATTTAATCTTTGTAGGATCGCCGCCATAATTAAAACCAACATCATTATAGATACTTGCATCTAATGATGCATCTTCATAATTGCTAGCTAAGTATTTACCAGACATATATCCTGTATTATTTACATAGTAATAATCAACAGTGCCATCTTCTAATAATTCATGAAAACCAGTCACATCGACTTCTTGATTTTCAAATAGATAGTCAACTATTTCATAAGAATCATAGTCTGAAGTTAAAGCGCAATTTCTTAACGTATATAATTTGTTTTCTAAAACACAATCGTTTCGCTCTGATACTAGATTTTTTTCTAAAACATAATAAATATCGTCATCTAATAAAAATTGTCTATATTCAATCCCATCGATTATGACAGTTTTATCTTTAATATTAAGTACAGTTCCTCTTGGTAGAGATATAACATTATCATCCTCACCAAAAAGTTCAATCAAAACTTGATCACCTGCTAAATAATATGATGTTGTACTTCCCTTTTTATTAACAACATCAAAAAGAAGACTACAAACACCAAAAATAAAAATAATAAATACTAATAATACCCTTTTCTTCATTTTTTCAATCAAATCAAAAAGACTTTGACTAAATGCCAAAGTCTTATCAATATTTAACTAAATGCCTGTGCTTGGAGCTGAATAATCGTGATTGCTCTTGTGATAAGTATTCATTACAAATACAGGACCATTTTCTTTCAACGTTAGAAGAACATACTTATTTAAACCAGAACCACTAATCTTATACGTTCCGTCTAAGATATGATTATCAACCTGAGCTAAATCAACATATTGAACAACTTGTGCTTTATTGTCCTTTTCATTTGCTTGAAGAACTGGTAAAGCAACCTTTATTCCCTTATTATTTTCAATATCAATTATTGATAATACAGATTCAGGAATTTCAAATGATCTTTCAGCATTAGAATTATCATTCCATACTATGATAGGTACAAAAGTAAATACAGGATGTACTTCATAGTTTTTCTTTCCATTATTGTCTTTAATTTCAAATGACAAAGTCATCTTAGGAATATATCTCATAGATATGACAGACTTAGAAGTTGGATAATCACCTTCAAGCATAATTGGTGTTTTTTGTCCACTTTCAATTTCTGCTGATGTTATTTTATCAGTTTTGATAATCTTATCATCACTTGCTTTGTATTCAACATATTTTTTCTTATTTACATTCCATACGTACAATTTGCCAGTACTCATATCATAAATGTTCTTAAGGTCTTTTCTATTTGAAGTTGAATATTTATCTAAAACAACGCAATCTAATAAAACTTCAATTGATTTTTTAGTAATCTCTGTGATTTCTCCATCAGAATAATCAAGACTATACAATTCAGAATTATTTTTGACAAACGTCTTCAACATATCTGAATATGTTTTCATATCACTTATGATAGAGTTTACAAAACCATCACTAACTAGGTAATTATATATTTCATCATAAGTATTAAAATTCAAATTATCAGTAGCTGTTTCATCAAGATATACTTCGTAATCTATGCCATTCTTAACTGCAATCTCATTTAATTTTGATTCGGCTTTATCAATTCTATTTGAATATACTTTTAAAGCTTCGATTTCATCTTTGCTTAGTACTGATGAAATGCTATCTAAATTGAACAAATCAAATCTAAGTTGATTAGAAGGATTTACAGTAGTAACGGTATCGTAATAATCTACGTCAGAGCCTAGAGGTCTACTTACGATAGTACCAAATGTACGGTTATAAGTTACAGAACTTGTGTATCTTTCTTCAGGATCACCTCTTTTATCCCAACGATCTTTATAATAGAAACCTTCTTCTTTTTTAGCTAACGCTATTCTTTCCTCTACGGTTTGAGGGTTATTATATTCAGCATCCCAGAATAATACTAAATCATCTTTGAATGTGTATTTCTCATAGAAAGATGCTACAGCACCTAAACGCTTTGAATTAGTAGCAGTATTAGTGCTTAAATCATAAACATCCGCAACAGCTTTTCTTCTAATTTTGAAATGACTGCTAGAAGAAGTAACGGTAGTTACATCACCTTTTAAATAATCTTTTCCTTTAAACTTGTCAGGATTGTTGTGGCAATTTTTAATGAACATAGATACTTTATCATCACCAGAAAAATCTCTGCCACCAATAAATCTTGTAACAATAGTAGTAGGAATTTCCTCTTCTATATTTACTTTTCTATTATTTAGATAGTCAGTGAAATTATCACCACCACCAATCTTTGAATAATAAGCATTGATTAAACTTAAGTTAGTGTTACTTACCATTAATGAATTATCTATACTATATGTCCAGTCTTCTCTCATGTAAGTATCACGGAAAGACTTAATATCTGTACCAAAACCATTTTCCCAAGCATAGAATTTCATATCAATAACACTGCTTAATGTGCCAGTCTTGTAGTCAAGAATTGATTTGGTGATATAGCAATAATTATCAATTGGAACTGCACCATCATCTTCACCATCCATATGATAGAAATCATTGTAAGCTTTTATAAGACTATCTTCAGCTGCTGCCCATGGGATATATATTAACTTAACCATGTCAGAATCTTCGCCATAGTTTCCACTTGCTTTAGCCATGATACCAACAAATGTTCCGATATCACCTAACTCGGCGATATAATTTTTCATTGCCAAATCAGCTAAATTGGTATCGATAGTTTTTGTGATATCCTTACCATCTTCGTCTTTTGTATCATAAGTAAGTTGAAGCTTTAAATCGCCTTGGAATGCATTTAAAGCTGCATAAATATTGAATTGGCTTTGTAAAGGAGATGTGTATCTACCTTCTGCTTCAGATAAATAATTACAATACTTTGTGAAATCGTTTATTAATCCTGATACATAAGTAGTTGCACCAGATGTACTTGCTGAAGCTATATTCTTAGCTGCTCTAATACATAGTGATAATAAACCAGCATCTGCAAACACTTTTCTGATTTCATCTTTTTTGCTATATGAACTCCAATCCACATAGCTTGGATCGTATCCCTTAATCCAATCATTCAAATCTCCAGAACCATCTTCATCATCAAGCATGTTATCAAATATTTGGGCAAATATTTTTTCAACTATCTCTTCCTTCTTATCTACAACCCAACCATCATCGCCATCATCTAAATGTTCTATAGTATAATTGTCTATTTCATCAATCATTACATCTTTTGGGACTTTTATTCTTACATCTTTAGCATCTTTTTGAGGAGTTGCTGGAACGCTAACAACATATAATCTTGATGTAGTTAAATAATCTTCAATGTTATCATTGTTGTACCATGTATGAATTTGATAAGTTAATGCTGCATCATAATTGTTCATTTCATTCTTTAAATCAGCAGCAATATTCGCAACAGCTGTAATATTCTCTTTATCTAGTTTTACTGAAATAGTTTGTAATTGTTCATCAATAGCTTTGATTGCTTCATTTAGCGTTTCTTGAAGAGAGTCAACTTTGCCATCAATTTGATCTAATTTAGAATCGATGGCATTCAATCTATTATTTAATGCTTCACGATCTTTTTCTTCTTGGGTCATGCCAAAAGCACCAACCTTTTGAAGAATATCCATTGAAAGTGAAAAGATACCAGAAATACCTGAGGTCATTTTAGTAAAATATTCTGTTCCCTTTTTGCCAAATGCACTAATAAAAGTGTTAGAAATATTGGTTACTTTTTCAACATATTCTTTTGGAATAGGAAATGGTGCTCCAACATTAGCTCCATTTAAAGCTATCTCTATTTCTTTGTCTATGTCTTCTTCGTTTTCTTCAACAACGAAGATTTCTTCGTCTTCTATATTTTCATTAATTGTTTCAATAACATTATCACCTTCATCTTCATAATTGATATTGTCATTGTTTTCTTCACTAGTAAGTGTTTCATCGTTTTCTTCTGCAATTCCTAAATTACCGTATCCAACGCATGTAAATAACATGAATACAGTTAATAAAGAAATAAGTGTTTTTCTAATTAATTTCATAACATGCACCTCACCTTTATATTTTATCATTTTGCCCACCCCGTTTCTACTTTGATGCCTTTAAAAATACGTTTCTTTATGAAACGTATTTTATAAGCATATATACAATAGTTTAATTATAGTTCGTTGAATTTTTTCACTGCCCAAGTATCTAGCAATCTTCTCAATAAAGAGAATATCAAACATTGAGCAATTATCATATACTCTAAGTAATCAAAGACTTGAATTTTATCATAGAAGAAATAATATGAACCTACTAATAATGCTAATAATACTAAACAAATCGCCCAATCTAACAGCAAATATAAATTTTGTTTAATTGGTTGAGCCTCATTCGTCCATGTAAAGTTTGGATTGATCATCCCTACCAACAAAGCTATAGAAGCTGATATTTCAATATATAAGAAAATATTTAAAACAGTCATAATCGAATTTGATATTTCGACATTTAGTGCATAGCAAATTATAAAAGCAACTATTACAGAAGGAATTGCATTAAATAATACTTGTACTAGTCTTTTAGCATTTAAAATTTCAATAGTCTTTATAGGTAAAGATTTAAGAATCCACAAGTTCTTTCCTTCTAAAGCAATAGAAGGAACAGCTATCGCATTAATAACTATTATCAAACAAATTATCACTATAACAACCAATGGTATTAGTTCCTTGACAATTGGAAACTCTGAAGAAAATGCTTCAATAATAGGATTAATTGTACTAGCCTTAATAAATAAGTAAACTCCAGCTGCAATAACAAAAACAATTCCCAATCCACAATTTAATAAATAGATTGGCGTAGAAACAAAGCGACGGAATTCTTTGCCTAAAAGAGCTAAAGATAATTTTTTTCTTTGTTTATATACTATTTTTTTATTTGTAGAAGTCTCTACACCAGAATGAGTAGCAATTCTTGTGAATGATTTTACTAGGATTATATAGCAGACATAAGCTAAAGCTATACATATTACTGTAAAAATAATAAATGACAAAATATTGCCTGATGCGCCTAACCCTAGTTGATAGAAAAGATAGCCCCAAGTAGATATCTTATCCGCGATAGCTTCACCATTTAGTACAATATTTTCAGCTATTGAAGAAAACTTAAAACAAACAAAATAGTAAGCACCTAAGAATATTAATGAAAGTAATGTTGTAACTAAACTTCTATTTTTTACTTTTCTAGATATTGCAGCAACAACATAACCAACTGCACAAGATAATACGCTAGTGAATAATGCAATAACAAATAACAATATGATATCTAATAGACATACAACTAGATCAAAACCCACTTCAACAAATGGAAGAATACAAATCGGAATCCAAGCTACTGAAGTATAAAGCAAACTTAAACCATAGACTAAAGATATACGACTGAGTAAGATATCTTTTTCTTTAATTGGCATCGATAACAACAAATCATTATCTTTTGCGTTATATAAAGATTTAGATGTACTAAATACGCTAGCAAAAATTCCTAAACCAATTGCCGTCATTCCAAAAAGTGAATAATATAACCATTTATATTCCGTTGAAAGAAATGGTGAACTATTGTAAGCTAAACCATAAAAACAAAAAGACAAAATAAGCATAGCAAACGCAAAAAACACAAATGTGCTTATTATGCTTGCTTTTGATTTAGCTTTGCCAGTTTTATTATTGATAAAGTATCCTCTAAAGCATTCATAGTATTGTTTTTTAATTAACGACTTTAACATTGTTATTGCTCCAATTCTAAGAATACTTCTTCAAGTGAATCATCACCCTTAACTTCGTCCATTGTTCCAGATTTAATTAAGACGCCATTCTTGATGATGGCAACTTTGTCACATAATTTTTCGGCAACTTCTAATACATGTGTTGAAAAGAAAATGGCTCCACCTTCATCACACATTTCTCTCATCATTTCTTTTAATATATGAGCAGCTTTAGGATCTAAGCCTACAAATGGTTCATCCATAATAATTAGTTGTGGACTATGAATCCATGCAGAAATAATAGCGAGTTTTTGTTTCATACCATGCGAATAAGTAGTAACAGGCTGACTCAAAGCATCCTTTATTTCGAATATTTCTGCATATTTATCAATCTTAGTTTTTCTTTCTTCGGTGTCAACTTCAAAAACATCAGCAACAAAGTTCAAATATTGAAGGCCTGTCATAAATTCATATAAATCTGGATTATCAGGAATATAAGCTATCTTCTTCTTACATGCCATCGGATCTTCTTTGATTGAAACTCCATCAATATAAATTTCACCTTCATCAAAATTTAAAATGCCTACAACACTTTTTAATGTTGTAGTTTTACCAGCACCATTATGACCTATAAAGCCATATATTTCGCCCTTTTGAATGTGCAAATTTAAATTGTCTACTGCTTTAATGTCTCCATATTTTTTTGTTAACTTTTCTATTCTAAGCATTTTGTATACCTTCTTTCCTTTGTTTATGCATTGCTTATATCAATCCAATATCTTTGTAATATCTCACCATGTTCATCTATCACTTCGTTTTCTAATATCCCTTTGTTGTTGATGATAGATTTGGCAGAACCAATATTGGTTTTATTACATGTCATCAATACTTTCTTAATGCCTAATTTCTTGCATTCCTGTAATGCAAGTTTAATCATTACTGTCGCATATCCTTTTCTTCTTTGGCTTGGCCTTATGCCATCACCAATATGGCCACCGTATTTAAGAAGACCATCATTTAAGTAATGTCTAATATTTACAGCTCCAATCATTGTATTATTATCTTCATCATATAGGAAATAAGTTGAATCAGGAACTAGGTTACCCTTTGGATTGCTTATTTCTAAATTGTTAAGATAATTATCAAAATCACGATAATCATTTTTGAATACCGCAAATGGTGATTTATCAACTTCTGGATGTTCGTTATTGTATGAAACCCATTCTTCCATCATATCTTCAAACTGTTTTTTATATTCCTTGCTTAATTTTAGTAGTTTCATTATTTATCCTTTCTTGTATTAAAAAGAATTGAAAATACTATTCCAATAAAAACGACAGCTACTAATATTTCAATATATTCAATATTATTTTTCATTTATTCTTATCCTTAGACTTATTAACACCAATGCACATATTAGCAACACCAATAGCAAGCCACATAATTGCATACACTTTATTTTCTGTAAAGAACATAAATAGAACCGCAAAAGCAAAACTACCAATAGCTAATAAATAATACACTTTTGCCGATACTGTTTTCATTAAAATAATCTCCTTTATTTCTTATACATCTTATAGAACTGTTTGATATGTTTATCAACTAATTTCATAACTTCCTCTTGTCTTTGTGGTTGTCTATCACACGAGAATATCCACATCGAAATAGGAAACATTAATTCTGAAGACATTATTGTTGAATCTTCATTAACAAAGACACCATTCTTAATTAAGTGCTCACATAATTCTATTCCATAATTAAGTACATTTTCATATGTGTATTTGTTGCATAACGAAGCAAGTTCACTATTTCTAAATTGTTCAATCATAAATAGTTTTCTTATTTTTCTAACTTGAGGATTATTTATAATGTAATCAATTTGTTTAAATACCAACTCAGAAAATTCAGCGGCTGAATCCAACTTAGAAAAATCATTATTCGAAAATAATGATTTATTATCATATTGTTTTGTAATTGTTTCTATCAATGCATCTAATATTGCTTGTTTACTTTCGTAGTGAGCATATAAAGATGCTTTTTTGATATTTACTGCTTCAGCGATTTGTGACATACTAGTTGCTTCATATCCTCTAGAAGAGAATAAATCTAACGCAACTGATAATATCTCTTGTTTTGTGTTATTTTTTTTCATAATTAATTTTGTAGTTTTATAAATACTACTTAATAATTTTACTACCGAACGATAGGAAAAGTCAACTACTCCCTACATAACAAAAAAGAGACAAAGTCTCTTACTTGATGTGATTAGATAACACGATATACGAATCTACTAATTTAAGATATATAGCCTTTGATGTTTCGTTATTTCCACCATCAATTATTTCATATCCCTGATCTTGATAATGTTTCAAGCAATCAATAAGATTGTCTGTCATCACTTTGATGCCTGTACATTCTTTATGAGTATTTGATTGAATGATAGATAATCTATCATCATTGGCTTCAAGAACAAATTCAACATCATCATTTAAAATGTCTTGATTGATATGAATAACTTGATAGCCAAAAAACTTTTCATAAAATTCTATGATTTTTTTAGGATCTTTTACAAATATAACTGGATAAGTAGTAATTGTCATTATTTCTCCTGTAAACTAAATTTCTTTCCTATATTAGTTGCCCATTTTTCACAATATAAACTTTCATAAGGAATATGCTTTCTATGGCGCATTTTTCTAAAGTATGGATGATTACACCATATATATGATGGAATCCCTACTAGTAACAAATAAAATGGCCCAAGAATAAGCGATTGAATACTATGACCATATTCATGGCTTAACAATCTCTCATCTCTTACAAAAATAAATGCACCAAGAGATATACCACCTCTTTTTTTCCAGAAAGTGGCTAATGAACATTCATATTTGTAATGTCCACAATTTCGATACTTAATATATACTAATAATCCAATAAGATTTTGAGGCAAACCCCATGTCCATTGAATAAGATAGAATATTACTTCATACATAGTTTTTTAGAAACTTCTTTGGCAATGGCTTTGGGCACATACGATGAAATATCCCCGCCAAAGGATGCAATCTCCTTAGTTATAGAACTAGATAAGAATGATAGTTCAGGTTTTGCAACAAAGAAACAAGTCTCAATCGCACTATTTAAACTCATATTTGCCGTAGCATTAGCCAATTCTGATTCATAATCAGTTACAGCTCTAATGCCCCTTACAATAACCTTGCAGCCAATCTTTTTAGCATATTCAACAGTCAACCCTTCACCAACTACAACCTTAACATTTGGTAAATCCTTGACACATTTCTCAATTAATTCTTTTCTTTCTTTTGCAGAAAATGTACATTTCTTACTACGATTTTCCATTACAGCGACTATTAATTTGTCATATATTTTTGCTGCTCTACGAATAATATCTAAATGGCCAACAGTAATTGGATCAAATGTTCCTGGATATATAGCTTTTATCATTTTAATCTCCCATCTTATAGTAATATAACTTGTTGATACCATATCTTTTTTCTTTATATAAATTCATATTCAAATAGGTATCTTTTAAATCTGTATCTTTTCTAACTTCCATAATAATTATACCTTTTTTATTTAGAAGCTTATATTTATCAACATAATATAATATTTCTT
This sequence comes from Erysipelotrichaceae bacterium, assembly GCA_030531215.1. GTDB lineage: Bacteria > Bacillota_I > Bacilli_A > Erysipelotrichales > Erysipelotrichaceae > Colivicinus. Next base: position 96,267 of record JAUNNY010000001.1, on the reverse strand, counting down.
CATAGGCGCTAAACTTATATGGTGGATCACAATATATATAATCAAATTTCTGTCCTTCAAGTTTCGCAAGACATTCTTGATAATCTAGATTATATACATCTCTATTTTCTTTAACTTTATTCAAGTTTTCTTTAATTATTTTTACAGCACTTTTATTTATATCGTTAAATACAGCATCCGCACAGCCTCTAGATAAAGCTTCTAAGCCAATAGAACCAGTGCCAGAAAACAAATCTAAAAATCTCGTATCAGAATATATCTCAATACTAGAAAATAAAGCTTCTTTGACCATATCTCTTGTAGGTCTTGTGATATCATCACCCTCAAGAGTTTTGATTGGTGTCTTTTTGTATTTTCCTGCTATTATGCGCATTCTTATTTCTCATTATTACATGTTGTGACATTCCTAGTGCAGCCAAAGACATCGCCATTGATGAACCACCAGAACTGACCAATAATAGTGGAACACCAGTCAAAGGAATAATTCCACTAACTCCGCCAACGTTTAAGATGAAATGCACAACAAAATATAAAAAAGTACCTAACAAGATAATTCGGCTATCAATCCTATCAGTCCTAAATGTATATACAGCAAGACTAATCATTATTACTAAATAGAAAGATATTAAAATACTAAATCCCACAAATCCTGTTTCTTCGACAATTACTGGCAAGATGAAATCACTAGAAGGATTTGGGAAATTCATATATTTATGAATTGAATTGCCGTACCCAAGACCAAATAAACCCCCTGTCGCAAAAGATGCTAATGACATTATTAAATGATAACCGTAGTCATATTGATATAAGAATGGATTGGCAGAAGCTAAGAATCTTCCAACCATATAGTTATCATCATGTTCCATTAAAAAATTGGTAAACGCAGGCGATAACGCAAAAGCCATTCCAACTACAGCAACAAAAATAGCCACAAGCATCCAAAATTGAGCTGTTCTTATCTTCTTACCACTAGGTACAAGTAAAATGCAATAACAAATAATGGCCAAGACAACAGCAGAACCCAAATCTTTTTGCCATGCCAAAATAACGAAAAAATAAACGGCTGAAAAGATAGCATATTTCTTAAAGTTTTCATACAATTTATTCTCATCTGTTTCGTTTAATAGTTTTGCACCAAAAGCAATCATAAATGCTTTAGCAATTTCTGATGGCTGGATAGTGGCAGAACCTATAGAAATCCAAGCATAAGCACCATTAATTTCACCAAAAAAACGTGTGATAATAAGCAAACCTAAAACAACAATATAAATAGCCCAATAAAAGTTAATTGAAAATCTTTGTATATTAAGATTAGTACAAATCAACAAACACAAAATGCCAATTAAGGCATAAGCAGTTTGTTTTCCTATAGAACTAGTTAAATGCTGCGTATCACCTACGGCATTTCCCATCTCAGCAGAAATGACCATCAACGAGCCAAAAATAACAACTATAATAGCCGCAAAAAACACGATTGGATTGCCAATCGTGAACTTACTAGTTAATAAATGCAATTTTTGTTTTAATCCCATATGCTTATTTTATCATGGATCTTGTTATATAATATATGGGTATGTTAATCAACAACGATACAATCATCAAAGATGATAACGAATTAATTAGAAGAAGATCTGAAGATGTTTCTTTGCCATTATCTGATGAAGACAAAGAGACTCTTTTACAGATGTTAAAATACGTTGATGACTCAACAATACCAGAGATTGCAGAAAAAGAGAACTTGAGACCAGCTGTCGGTATAAGTGCTATCCAAATTGGTATTCCTAAAAAAATGACAGCTATAGTTTTAAAGGATGCTGAAAATAATAAAGTAGTAGAATATGCTTTAGTCAATCCGAAAATCGTTACAGAATCAGTTGAAAAATCTTATATCAAGACTGGTGAAGGATGTTTATCTGTTCCAGAAGATCATGAAGGATATGTGTATCGCTCAAAAAGAATTAAAGTTAAAGCTTATGATTTACTTCAAGATAAACAAATTGAAATAAAAACAGGTGGCTACTTGGCTATCATACTTCAACACGAACTAGATCACTTCAAGGGAATTCTTTTCTATGACCGTATTGATAAGAACAATCCTTTCCGTGTTGATCCTGAAGCAACTGTAATTGAATAATAAAAAATAATAAGATATAATTTTTTTAGTGAAATTGGAATGAAAATATAATCGAGGAGAATATATATGCGTTTATTGTGTTGCTATAACAAAGACCCAAATAGTGTTAATAGTTATGGCGTTACTAATTATGATCCTAAGAAAGATACTTTAGTATATGCATTAGGTGGCTTAGGTGAAGTTGGAAAAAATATGTACTGTTTCGAACATGATAATGAAATTATCATAGTTGATTCTGGTGTAAAATTTCCTGAAGATGAACTATTAGGTGTGGATTATGTAATTCCTGATTACACTCACTTAATTAAAAATAAAGATAAGATTGCTTGCTTAATCATTACACATGGACATGAAGACCATATAGGTGGTATACCTTTCTTTTTATTATCATGTCCAGTTAAAAAGATTTATGCACCTAGATTTGCGAAAGCACTTATAGAAAAGAAACTACAAGAAAAAAGAAGATTAGCTAATACACAAGTAATCGAAATTGATGGTGATTCATCAATTCAAACAGAGCACTTTAGAGTTGGCTTCTTTAATACCATTCACTCTATTCCAGATTCTTTGGGCATTTTAATTAATACGCCTAACGGAAGAATCGTCGAGACTGGTGACTTTAAGTTTGACTTAACACCTGTCGGCCAAAATTCTGATTATCAAAAAATGGCATATATCGGAGCAGCTGGTGTGACTTTATTAATGTCTGATTCTACTAACTCAGAAGTTGATGGTTTTTCTATCTCGGAAAAACAAGTTGCTTCTGCAATCAATGATATTATGAGAAAAACTTCAGGAAGAATATTAGTATCAACATTTGCATCTAACGTTAATCGATTGTCACAAATCATCAAAGCCGCAAAAGATTGTGGACGACATGTAGTTGTTTTTGGTAGATCAATGGAAAACGTTGTTGAAATCGGTTTACAAATGAAGACAATTGATGTTTCTGAAGACACTTTCATATCTCCTGAATTAATAAATACGATTCCAGTTGATAAACTTTGTATTGTATGTACAGGCTCTCAAGGTGAAGCCTTAGCAGCTTTATCTAGAATTGCTGATGGTTCACATAAATATGTAAAAATCATTCCTGGTGACACCGTTGTTTTCTCTTCTAGCGCAATTCCTGGTAATGCTATGAACATTAATGGCATCGTAAATAAACTTGTAAGAAATGGCGCTAAGGTATTAGTAAACTCTACATTATCTTCTTTGCATACAACAGGCCATGCTTCAAAGGAAGAACAAAAATTAATGTTGCAATTAATTAAACCTAAATATTTTATGCCTGTACATGGTGAATACAAAATGTTGAAAATTCATGCTGATTCTGCAATTGAAACAGGCATCCCAAAAGAAAATTGCTTTATTTGTGCTAATGGCGATGCATTAGTTCTTCATGAGGGTGAAGTTTATAGATCGAATGTCAGAATTCAAACAGATGCTATATATGTTGATGGTAATGACATTTCAGGATTATCAACTTCTGTATTAAAAGATCGTAAGATTCTAGCTGATAATGGATTAGTTGCTGTAATCGTATGCATTGATTCACGTACTAATAAGATACTATGCCGCCCAGGTATAGTTTCAAGAGGTTTCGTATACATTAGAGATAATCAAACTCTAATTAAAGAAGCAGAACAAATTGTCTACGATGCATTACGACAAGCAATGAAACAAAAAGTAACATTTGGTGATTTAAAGAATTGCATCAAAAACACAGTTGAACCATATCTATATCAAAAAACAAATAGGAACCCTATTGTTATCCCTGTAATCTTAAATCACAAAGATGCAATTAAAAAATCTGAATAACAAAATTAGCCACTACATTGTAGTGGCTAATTTTTATTAAATACATATATAGATATTAAACTAATTTATCAAATAAGCGATAGAATTCTTTCTTTGATTTACGAGACATGTTGACACACTCTTCAATACTCATAGAAATAATTTCGTTATTTTGAATAGCGACACATTGTCCACCAATACCTTGAATCAATAAGTCCACAGCTTTGCAACCCATTCTTGAAGCTAATACCCTATCATTAGGAGTTGGCGAACCACCTCTTTGAATGTGGCCTAAGATTGTAGCTCTACCTGCAAATCCTGTAACTTTAGAAATTTTACTAGCAAGATCATTAACATCGCATACTTTTTCAGAAACGATAACAATCGCATGATTCTTGCCTTGATTCTCTAGATATTTCAATTTTTCTAAAACTGCTTCTTCATCATAACCTGTTTCAGGAGTAATTAATATTTCAGCACCACATGATATGCCAGAATAAATAGCTAAATCACCACATCTATTTCCCATAACTTCAACAACAGAACAACGGTGATGTGAACTTGATGTATCTTTTAATTTGTCGACGCAATCAACAATTGTATTTAATGCTGTGTCAAAACCGATTGTATAATCAGTACCTTGTATATCGTTATCAATAGTACCAGGTAAAGCAATGCAATTTACACCATGTTTAGTTAATGAATCAGCGCCTCTGTAAGTACCATCGCCACCAATTACAACCAAAGCATCAATACCATTTTCCTTTAATTTTTCAACACCTTTATTGATTACTGCCTCTTCTTTAAACTCTGGAAGACGTGCACTACCCAAAATAGTTCCGCCTCTAGACATTATTTCAGATACAGATCTTTTCTCAAAAGGAATAAAAGAACCATCAATAAGGCCCTTATAACCATCTCTAATACCAACTACTTCAATGCCATTTGTAATAGCAGATCTTGTAACGGCTCTAATTGCAGCATTCATACCTGGAGAGTCACCGCCAGAAGTTAATACACCAATTTTTCTTAACATGTTTGCCTCCTTTTGTTTTGACCTATTATTGTATAGTCATTACTTAGAACATCTATTCTTTCTACTAATCTTTTTGCTCTTAAGATACTAGAATTATCTTTCTTATCAAACGTATAATGTTTAACTAAATCTTGTTTATTTAAATTAGAAGTAAATATAGTAGTTAAATTATTTTCCATACGATAATCTAAGATAGTGAACAAAATATCATCTCTTGAGAAAGTTGAAACTGATTCTGAACCAATATCATCCAAGAATAAATAGTCAACATTCTTTAAATCGTTCATATACTTATCAAACATAATTGTATCATTTCCAACTAGTCTTCTCATTTCGTTAATAAATGACGAAACTTTAACAAATGCCACTTTTTTATGTTTTTTAACAAGCGAATTAGCTAAGGCAGAAACCAAATATGTCTTGCCTACACCCATCTCACCACAAACATATATGCCTTTATTCGACTTTCCATCAAGAATGTCGTAAAGTTCTATGAATAATCCTTTTTCATCATCGAATAATTGAATATTATCTAAATCATTTCCAATTAACTGATCAGAAATATCTGAATATACATAACTATTTGTTAGAGAAACATCTTTCTGTTTAGCTAAATAATAATCACAATATTCTATTTCTTCTAGTAGAATTTGTTCATAAGAAATATCCAATCTTTGGCCAACTGAAGCTTGGCTACAGCAATATAAGCCTTTGCAATTTATGCATTTATTACGTGATTCATAAACACGCATAAAAACATTAATATGGCTATTAACATATTCATCAGTCAGATTATGTTTTTTGATAAAAGCATCTAGATAGTTGTCTTTTTTAATTAAATCAATACTATTCATCACTATTTAGTCCTTCTATTTAATATTTCTGCCAATCTTTGTTCATTAAGTGCAGGATTCTTACTTGTATCATATTTAGGAAGCTGTTCTTTGATTTCTTCTTGATTAGAATGAACATCTAATCTTTCAAGAGCTTGCTTTGCATTTTTAATATCATTGCGATGCAAATCTGAAGCAATTCCATAAATATATTTTTCAATTAATCGATTATCACAATTTTTCAAACAATGTTCTAACAAGACGTTAATGACACTTGGATTAAGCTTATAATCATTAGACAATTTGTAGATTATGATCTTATCATATTCAGTAACCTCTTTGCCATCCTGCAAAGACATCAAGTAAGTTAAACATGGAACATTATAATTTCCTTGGTCTACCTTTTGATAATCAGAATTCGAATGAATGCACAAATACTTCAAATAATTAAAATCAATATGATCAGAATCTAATTTACATGCTTTAGTTAAGAAATTAGACATCTTATCATATGAAATATTATACAAATCAGCTAAGGTTGCTAATTGTCTCAAATTATTCTCTGTTCTTAAACGCATTGGGAATAGATTAGTTGATACTTCTTTTAAGAATGTATTAACATTAAAAATCGTATTGAAATTATAATTATCAGTATTGTTATCACTCTTTAAATATGTTTCATCATTTGCAGACCAATCTTGAAGATTAGTAGCATCAAAATTTTTAGATATATCCTCAAACTCGTTATAATTATCGTCAAGTTTAATATCAGCTAATAATTCCTGATAGTACTTACCAGAAGTTTTTAAGATAAAGTTACGTACAAATAAATCATTTTTAATAAATTCTTGCATCAATAATGGTTCTCTTATTTTAAAGACATATTGAGGACCTTTTTTTAATGTCGCAACCAATTTATATTCATTTAGTATATTGCATCTTTTCTCAAATTCATCAACACTAATATTTAAACTGGTCAACAAATCATTTATTTCTTTAAAACGATTGTCATTGTTTCTAAAATACATAAACTCATATAGATACAAAGCATCATTTCCGATCAATGGCTCATAGAAAAAGATAAGAGATTTTAATCTCTCATTAGATAGTTCGCCCTTAATTTGAATCTTGTAACTCTCAGTTCCTAACATTAATAATACTTTCTATAGTTTCATCTATCGACGAATACAAATCTTTCAAACTACCATTATTATATATTATTCTTGATGCTCTTTTTTCTTTTTCCTTAACTGACATTTGATTATTTATACGACTTTTTGCTTCTTTTTGTGAAAAACCACGCAATTTTAGATGTTTTAGAACGTTTTTTTCATCACTTTCCAACAAAATGCTGTAATCAAAATACTTGTCCCATTTACTTTCAAATAATAACGGAACTTCAGCTATAAATAATTTATTATTTTCGATAGCTTTTTCCATTTCTTTAAAAATTAAAGGATGCATAATATTTTCTAATTTTTGTTTATCTTTTGGACTAGCAAAAACTAGTTTTGCGAGAGAGGATTTATCTAGTTTGCCTTTTTTAAAACATTCTGGGAATGCTTTTTTGACTTGTTTGTATCCCGAAGCGTTTGGTTCTAATAACAATCTATTAGTCTCATCGCAATCAAAAACCTCATAGCCCTTCTTATCGCGTAAATGATTTGATGCTTCACTCTTTCCTGAACCAATTGTTCCTGTTATAGCAATTTTAATTCTTTGTTTTTGACAATTTGGGCAATAATAAGTTCCTCTACCGCCTACTACAATCTTCTTTATTTCTCCTTTGCACTTTGGACATATATCTTTTGTGTGAACTTTTAAATCTAATTGGAATCTACCGGTTACACCTAATGATGAAGTATATGATCTAATAGTGGTTCCGCCCTTTTCAATTGCTTTAGACAATATTAAACGGCATCCTTTTATCAATTTTTTTATATCGCCTTCAGTAATATTGTGACCAATAGTATTAGGATTGGCTTTCATATAATATAAAATCTCATCAGCATATATATTCCCAATTCCAGCAACAAATGATTGATTTAATAAAATCTGTTTAATAGGAGCGGTATTATTTTTTAGATAATTGTGGCAATAGTCAAGATTAAAGTCATCACTAAAAGGTTCAGGGCCTAAATCTTTGAATACTTTATAATCTTTTTCTTTATAAATCAATTCCATTCGACCAAACTTCCGAACATCGTTATAACGTAGTTGTGTATTATCATCTAAATAAAAAATAACGTGATCATGTTTTGTTATAGGGGTTTTATCATCCAAGATAAAATATTTGCCTTCCATTCTTAGATGTGAAACAAAAGTTATATCGTCCATTTCAAAAAGCAGATATTTGCCTCTCCTTTTGAATTTACGGAAATGTTGGCCTATAAGTTTATGTTTGAAAACATTGCTATCTAAATCGACGATAGGTTCATAAAGTATATCAATATCAACTATTTTTCGATTCTTTATTTTTTTCTCTAATGTATCAAGAACCGTTTGCACTTCAGGAAGTTCTGGCATTATTTCGCCTCATACCAATCTTTTCCATATGCTAATGAAGAATCCAACCTAACCTTTAGCTTATAAGCGTTGGTCATTACATCTTTAATCAATTCAATCATTTTATCTTTTTCTTCAATTGGGACATCAAATATCAACTCATCGTGAACTTGAAGAATTAATTTAGAATTCATCTTATTATCTTTGATTCGTTTATATACGTTTACCATAGCAATCTTAATAATATCAGCAGCTGACCCTTGAATTGTTGCGTTCATTGCTGCACGCTTGCCAAACTCTCTTTGCATATAATTACGATCATTGATTTCATTAATATATCTTCTTCTATTCAAAATTGTTTTAACATAGCCATTATTTTGACAAAAAGCAATTTGCTTATCCATATATTCTTTGATACTAGGATATGTTGCAAAATACTCTTCAATAAAATGCTTGGCATCTTTCAATGACATAGATGTTTGATTTGCTAAACCAAAATCAGATATACCATAAACAACCCCAAAATTAACTGCTTTAGCATGTCTTCTAATAGTTGGCGTTACCTCATCTTCGCTAACTTTAAAGACATCCATAGCAGTCTTGGTATGAATGTCGATGCCTTCATTGAAAGCATCTATCATCTTCTTTTCATTTGCTAAATGAGCTAATACTCTTAACTCAACTTGTGAATAATCTGAACTAATTAAAATATGATTTTCACTTGGTTTAAACGCTTTTCTTATTTCTCTGGCTTCATCATCTCTTACAGATATGTTTTGTAAATTTGGTTCAGAACTAGATAATCTACCTGTTTGAGTAATTGTTTGTGAAAAAATAGTATGAATCTTTTTATCTGAACTAATATATTTTTTAAGTCCTTCTGCATAAGTACTATATAATTTTGTATATTTACGGTATTCAAGAATATCACCTACAACAGGATGATAGTCTGAAATCTTATTTAAAACTTCAGCATTGGTTGAACCTTTCTTTAAATCCGGTAAATCTAATTCTTCATATAGAACTTCAGCCAATTGTTTTGGTGAAGAAACATTAAATTCATGGCCAACTTCTTTAAAGATAGATTTCTCTAACGAATCAATTTTAGCTTTTGTCTCATTAGCTATTTCATCTAAAGCTTCTTCATCACAATAGATACCTTGTTTCTCCATTGAATAAAGAACCTCAACTAAAGGAAGCTCGACATCTTTGTATAAATCGAACATATCTTTTTCTTTTAGTTCTTTAAGAATATCTGAATAGACTTTTGTAAAAGCCAAACAAAAATCATATGCATAACTCATTACTTTAACTTCATCATAATCGTTAGGTTTCTTTTCCGTGCCAACAATATCCTTTAATTCATATTCGATACTATTTCCATAGTATTCTAATATCATTTTTGGTGAATCTAGATTGTTGTTGCATAAGAAAGCCATTAGACAAACATCATCAGTGTTGTCTCCTATAGATAAATTATTATAATCAAGACAATGTTTAATCGCTTTTAAATCATAAACTATTTTATGTTTATTTGATTTTAAATACTCTATAGCATCTTCATCATTTTTAAAATCTTCAAACGAAATATATTCAGCTTTATTTCCTTTACCAAAACATATACCCCATATTTCTCTTTCAAAATATGAGAAATCATTAGACATAAAGTAAACAAAAGAATCATCTAATAATTCCTTGGATATTTTCGATACTTTCTTTGTATTTATCTCGACCTTTCTAGTATTTGATTTTTTAATTAATGAACGCATTTCATAACGTTCAAAGAATTCATTGCGAGTTTCTTCATTAATATTTAAACGATATTCTTCTATATCGCTTCCAAGATCAACATCTGTTTTAATAGTTGCTAAACGTTTCGATAAGAAGCAACTATCTTTATCTCTAATTAATTTTTCTTGTAGTTTACCTTTTATTTCATCAATGTGCTCATATATACCTTCACAAGTGTCGTAGTCATTTAATAGCTTAACAGCGGTCTTGTCACCAACACCTTCAACACCTTTGATATTATCTGATTTATCACCAGCCAATCCTTTATAATCGATTATTTGATATGGCTTTAATCCATATTCATCCATCAAAGCCTTTTCATCCATCTTAGCAATTTCAGACATGCCCTTATGCATAACATATACTGAAGTAGTATCATCTATTAGTTGTAGCAAATCACGATCGCTAGAAAGAATACAAGTATCTATTTTATATTTTTTAGCTAAAGAACCTATGATATCATCAGCTTCTATTTCATCTAACTCAATATACGGAATTCCATAAGCCTGAACCATTTGTCTAGCCATAGCAAACTGTGGAATTAGTTTTTCTGGGGTTTCTTTTCTTCCACCTTTGTAGTCAGGCGCTATATCATGCCTAAATGTATGTTTGCCTTTATCAAATGCAACCACACAGTAATCTGGTTCTATCATGTTTAATGCTTTGTTTAACATATTCGCAAAAGCATATACCGCATTAGTATATTCACCTTTAGAAGTCTTCATGATGTTACCATAGCATGTAGCATAAAAACCTCTAAATAATACAGAGTTACCATCAATTAATAATAGTTTCATATTTTTAATCCTCTACTGAAGCAATAGATTCAAGAGTGCTTAAATTTTCATACATCAATGATAAATAGTCTTTACCATTTTGAATTTGAGAATCAGTTATTGAAGAAATGTTATTTAAGGAAATACGCTTAAGTCCTAGTTCTTCTTCTAATTGAATCATTAAATCTGACATATCAGAAGTCATATTAGGTTCATAAGCTATATATTTTACATCATCATTAATTATTTTTTCTTTAATCTTAGCTAATTGGGCATCTGTAGGAAGTGTACCATATTTAGATAAACATACTGGATATACTTGGAAACCATAATCTTTTTGCCAACAGCCAAATGATGGTGTCATTGAAACAAATTTGATAGTTTTATTACTAGCGTTAAGTTTAGTAGCTAAAGCATTATATGCTGCATCTAAAACGATTAGTTCATCGTATAAAACATCAAAATTTTCTTGAAAGTACGAAGACTGTTCAACATAATTACTAGCTAAATAATCCTTAACATTGATAGCCATAGAACGCATACCTGTTGGTGACAACCAAATATTAAGATCTAAACCATACATATCGATATCTGCAAATTCATCGCCTTCATAATAATCAGATTCGACAAAGTTTTGCTTGCCATCAACATATACTAAACTATAACGTTTAAAATCATATAGGGCATTTAAAACAGATAGATCTTGCCAAACAACACCTGTCTCATCAACATCATCTTCATATGCATATAAGTATGGTTCTAAATCACCAATATAGAATAAGACAGATGAATCTTCTAATATCTCTTTATAGTTTTCTACTATTTGAGAGCGTTGAACTAATGAATTATTTTGAATGGATATTGCATTAATCCTATCTCCACCTATTCTATTTAAAAGATATCCAACAGGATATATTGTATATGCAACATATTGTTTAGCACTTGAACAAGCACAAAGCACTAATACTAAACCTACTAAAAGTAACTTTTTAATGATTTTCATACTCTTTAATTATACTATATTAACCTAGCTTATATTTAGCGTAGAAAATAGGCTTACCTTCAGCTACAAATTTAGCTTGATATGCCGTCATAGGCTCACCTTCTACATAATAATTTCTATTTATATCTATTAATTTAAAGTTTGATTGTTCGAAATATTCTAAGGAATCATTAAAGAACGATTCATTATCAGTCTTATAAATCAGGGCGCCATCTTCTTTTAGAATCTTTTCATATTTGCTTAAAAATGGCATATATGTAAGTCTTCTCTTGTGATGATGCTTTTTAGGCCATGGATCAGAAAAATGAAGATATATCAAATCAACACTATGTTCATTAAATATCTCTTCTATATTTGTTGCATCTGCTAATAAGACCTTAAAATTATCAAGTTCTTTTTCTTTAGCTTTCTTGATAGCTCTAGCAACACACGTTTCATCTTTTTCCAAGCCAAGATAAAATACATCTTTATGTTGACAAGCACTTTCGGTGATAAAATCACCCATACCCATGCCAATTTCAAGATATACTTCTTTATTAAAAACCAACTGTTTTGCATCAGTTACTAGATATTCTTCTTCATTTTCTAGAAATGGAATTACCCATTTCTTCTTTCTCATGCGCATACATAATATTATAAAAAATAATGACGATTTGCTCAAATGAAAACAGTAGGTCACCCTACTGTTTATTCATTATTTCTTACCGAAGAATCTGATTTCACCAAAGTGTTTTTCTTTCTTTGGTTCTTCTTTTTCTTCTGGAGCCTTTTCAACTTTTTTCTCTTCTGGTTTTTCTTCTTTTTCTGGTTTTGCTAGAAGATCTTTTGCTGAACAGTTGATTCTGCCTTTATCATCGATTTCTGTAACTTTGACTTTGATGAAATCACCAATCTTTAGAACATCTTCAACCTTATCAACTCTTTCATGTTTAATCTTAGATACATGTAATAGAGCATCTTGGCCTTTGAATAATTCTACGAATGCACCAAATTTTTCTAATCTAACAACTTTTGCATCATAGATTTCGCCAATTTTAGCTTCCTTGGTTATTTCATCAATCATTCCTTTAGCTTTATCGATAGCTTCCTTAGAAGTATGATAAATTACAACTTTACCATCATCTTCGATATCAATCTTAACATTGTCACAATTTTCAATGATTTCGTTAATTGTCTTGCCACCAGTACCGATAACTTCTCTAATCTTATCAGTAGGAATCTTGAATGTAACCATCTTAGGAGCATATTCAGATACTTCTTTACGTGGTTCAGCAATGGCAGTAGCCATATTAGCTAAGATTTCTAATCTGCCTTTATGAGCTTGTGCTAATGCTTCTTGGAATACTTGCTTAGTGATTCCTTTACACTTAATATCCATCTGAAGTGCAGTGATACCATCCTTAGTACCAGCAACCTTGAAGTCCATATCACCATAGTGATCTTCCATACCTTGAATATCAGTTAAGATAGCATAATTATCACCAGTTGTGATTAAGCCCATTGCAACACCAGCTACAGGAGCCTTAATTGGAACACCAGCTGCCATTAATGACATTGTGCCAGCACAAATTGAAGCTTGTGAACTTGAACCATTTGATTCTAGAACTTCAGCAACAGTTCTGATTGCATAAGGGAATTCTTCTTCAGAAGGAATTACTTGTAATAAAGCTCTTTCACCTAAAGCACCATGACCAATTTCTCTTCTACCTGGAGTACCCATTCTTCCTAATTCTCCAACACAATATGGAGGGAAGTTATATTGATGCATGAATCTCTTTTCTTCAACTTCTGTTAAGTCATCGATAATTTGATTATCACCTAAAGGACCTAAAGTAGTGATAGACATAACTTGTGTTTGACCACGTGTGAATAATGCAGAACCATGAACTCTTGGAAGTAAGTCAACTTGTGAATCTAGAGGTCTAATTTCATCCAAAGCTCTTCCATCAGGTCTAATCTTTTCTTCAGAGATTAATCTTCTAACTTCGTTAGCAATTATTTCTGTACAATATTCACCAGCTTGTTTAACTAGCTTAGTAATTTCTTTTTCAGTTAAATCAGTTAATGATTCAAAATGTTCTTTCATTTCAGCAGTAATGCCTTCTTGAGCATTGTAAGCTTCCATTTTGTCATGAATAGATACTGCAGTTTCTAATCTTGCCTTACCATTTTCATTAATATAATTTCTTACTCTTTCATCAATTTCATAAAGAACTACTTCCATCTTTTCTTTGCCAACTTTAGCAATTATTTCTTCTTCAAATGCACATAGTTCTTTTACTCTTTCATGTCCGAACATCAATGCTTCTAGCATTAATTCTTCGCTAACTTCTTTAGCACCTGCTTCAACCATATTAAGAGCATCTTTAGTTCCGGCAACAGTTAAATCAATAATTGATTTTGCAGCTTGTTCAACTGTAGGGTTAACTACAAATTGTCCATCAATGTAACCAATCTTAACGCCTGCGATAGGTCCGTCAAAAGGAATGTTTGAAATACACAAAGCTAATGATGCACCAAACATAGCTGACATTTCAGGAGAACAATCTGTATCTACTGATAAAACAGTATTTACAACTTGAACTTCATTTCTAAAACCTTCAGCAAATAATGGACGAATTGGTCTATCAATCAAACGTGCTGTTAATGTAGCATGTTCAGATGGTCTACCTTCTCTTCTTAAGAAACCACCAGGAATCTTACCAACTGAATATAACTTTTCTTCAAAAGATACAGTTAGTGGGAAAAAATCTGTGTCTTTAGCGACACTTGAGGCACAAGCAGTTGATAATGTCACTGTGTCTCCATACCTTACGATAACAGACCCTCCAGCCTGTTTTGCGATTTCACCAGTCTCGACGCTTAACTTACGACCGTAGAAATCAAAATTAAATACTTCTTTCATTCTTTTCTCTTCTTTCTTGATATATAACGTACTAATTCTATCACAATATACTGAAATAGTATAATAGGATTATGGCATTAGATGGTATTATTTTAAGCAAGGTTAAACACGACTTAGATTACTATTTACCAATAAAAATCAATCGCATTTCTGAAACATCAAAAACAGAGATTGTTTTCAATGTTTTAGCTGGAAATAAGCGTACCAATTTAATAATGTCCTTTCATTCGGTTTTTAATCATATTTGTTTATCAGATAAGAACTATACGACATATAATGACCCATCAACGTTTGTTATGGTATTAAGAAAACACCTTTTAAATGGTTTCATATATGAAATAGAACAATTTGATTATGATCGCTATCTTATTATGCATATAAGAGCAAAAGACGAATTATACGACGAAAAAGAATATCTATTATCTGTAGAATTAATGGGAAAATACGCAAATTTAATCCTAATTGATAATAACAATAAGATAATAGATGCTCTAAAAAAGATCCCACCATATGAAAATAGTAAAAGAACCATATTACCTGGTGCAACCTTCTTATACCCTGATAAACAAAATAAATTAAATCCCTTCATGGAAAAAAATATAAACTTTGATGAATCTTTAGTTAAACAATTACAAGGCTTTTCAAAAGTGCTTGAACAAGAAGTTAGATATAGACTTAACCAACAAAGTTTTGAAGAAATAATGAATGAAATTAAAAATTCCAATAAACTCTATATTTCAAAGAATAACGAACAAATTGAATATCATATCATTCCACTGACCCATATCTCTAATCAATATGAAGAATGGGAATTACAAACTGGTTTCGATGAAATGTACTATGAGAACGACGAAAAAGAACGTATCAAGAATATATCTGATGATTTATTTAAAGTTGTTAAAAGACAAATTAAACACTATCAAACTAAAATTGGTAAATTACAAGATTCGCTAATAGAAGCTGATAATATGGATTATTATCGCACATGCGGTGACCTTTTATACACCTATTCCGATTTAAATAAAAAAGGATTATCCGAAATTGAATTGAATGATTATAATAATGAAATTATAAAAATAAAATTAGATCCTAAATATTCTATCAAAGATAATGCCAACCGTTATTACAATCAATACCAAAAGAAAAGAAAAGGCAAAGTTTTCATCGAGGAACAAATCCAAATCGCTTCTAATGAGTTAGAATATCTAAATTCTATAAATGAACAGCTTGCTATCGCAAACTATTCTGATGCTTTAGATATTCAAGAAGAACTAAATAAATATGGTTATCTAAAAAAACAAATATCTAAAAATAAGAAAAAGAAAAAAGTTAACTTATATCAAGTTAGCATCGATGATAATACCATCACGTTTGGTAAAAACAACATCCAAAATGATTTTCTTACTTTTTCATATGCAAAGCCTAATTATATGTGGTTTCATGCGAAAGATTATCATGGATGTCATTTAGTAATTGACACTGATAAGCCAAATGAAAAAGCAATTAGAACTTGCGCAAATCTTGCAGCCTTGTATTCAAAAGGACGCTATTCATCAAGCGTCCCTGTCAATTATTGTCTTGTCAAAGATATAAAGAAGATAAAAGGTTTTAAACCAGGTTTTGTTTCTATTAAAAACTACAAAACTATCTACATTGATCCTGAAGAAGATAAGTCTTTACTTATCAAGCCTATTTAAATATTTTTTAAGTTTAACTAATTCATATGGTTTTAAACGACGGTATTCGCCATATTTTAAATCACCTATTTCAAGATTTGCTTCTTTAATACGATGAAGTCTAGTAACTTTATATCCTAAAGTTTGGAACATTTTCCTTATTTCTCTATTTTTACCTTCGTGAATTGTAATCGTAAGAAAAGATGTATATTTATTAGTATTTTGTCTAATTAGATTTATTTTTGCTTTGCCAGTAATATAGTCATCTACTTTAACACCATTTTCTAATTTTGTTATTTCTTCTTTTTTAATTAATCCATCAATCGTGACTTCATAAGTCTTATCTACTTCATACTTTGGATGAATCAATTGCTGCATTAATTCTCCATCATTGCTTAATAAAAGAAGTCCAGTTGAGTCGTAATCAAGTCTTCCTAAAGGATATAAACGATACTGGCAATCAATTAAATCAATTACTGTTGTTCGGCCTTTATCATCACTAGTACTAGATATAACGTTTTTAGGTTTGTTTATCATATAAACAACTTTTTCTTCATTGTTTAATGATATGCCATCGACCTTGATATCATCATTAGCTTGAGCTTTAAATCCTAATGTATCGATAACTTGGCCATTAACACTTACTCTACCAGCTAATATTAATTCTTCTGCTTTTCTTCTTGAACATAGTCCACTAGACGCAATGATTTTCTGTAGTCTATCCATAGATTCTTCCTCTTGTTATCGACAATATAACTAATAAATATATTAATGAAGCCAATCAACATTATTATTGCAAAATAGAATACCGTTCTAATAATGCCATGATTATCAGGATCGCTATTTATTTTTGTGACGTTTTGAATACCATCAAATAAAGAAATATCGTTGATATTATCTAATGACATGATGATATAATCACCTTCTTCATAAGCTACAAACGAAACAGAATTATCACTATATAAGGTTTTACACTTAACTATGTCCCCATCGCTATTTGGATGGTAAACAGAATAAACATTATGATCGGCATTATTAATATCACAAGAAATTATTACAGGACCTAATAATGATAAATCCGTATAGTTCATTGAAAAATCAATATTAATTGCATCTTCAATATTAAAATTATAAGCATCAGCGTATTTTTGAACTTTTTCTATTTCGTTTTTTGCTGAATCTTTAGTTTTGATATAGAAAGTATCACGATATATCAAGCTAGAAATAACAGGATAAGATAAAGAAAGCGCCATACCAGAAACGCCAATATTACGATCATTATCATAAATATGATAGTTATAGCCATTGGTATCATGTAGAACTTTATCAACAGCAATTATTTCAGAAAAATCTAATTTATAAGAACTACCATTTTGATGTCGCTTAACAAATAATGCGTTTTTTTCATCCAAATCATTTATGGCATCTTTAATCTGACCATAATACTCGTCTTCGATAATATTGATTGTTTTATTAGTAGAAATGCCATTATAAGATATTTCTATTTCAGCATCATTAACATAACTATTGTCATAATAAGATATATGATTTGTATTTAGTGGCTCAACATCATCACTTCCATCACTATAAATGATTCTTATTTTAGCCTTACTTAAATCTAGATAATCATTCAAAAATAAAGTGTCAGAAAGATAACCAGATAATTCAACATCACTAATCTCTTTATATTGAGCAACGTTATCACTATTAAAGCCAACGAAACGATATCCCTCTTTGTTAGGTTCAATATTTAAGGTACAGTCTTCCGGAATCTTGATTTTTAATTTTTCTTCATTGGCAAAAACACCCCCATCAAAATCATATTTAACTTTGTGATATTCTAACTCATGTATTTTGCCATTATTAATAACTAACGTAACATCATCCTTACTAATATATGCAACGTTTTCTTCGAAATCATATGAATAATCTTGGCTATTACTATAATCTATTTGAACTTTATATGATTCTTCATATTCATCCAAAATAACTAATGATAACTCTTTAATATTTTTAGTCTTAAAACTAAATTTTTCTAATTCTTTATCTTTATAGAAAGATAGGTTTTTATTTATGATAGCTAAAGCATAATTATTGTAATCACTTTTGCCTAAACAAGTATCGATAGTATTCAAAACACTTGCACATTTTTCACCATAGTAAGGATCCAATGAATATTCAACGTTGATACCACCTATCTTATTGCCGAAATACGTTCCATAATATGTTTTACGATGATAATCAGAATATATGCCTGAAATAAAATACTTGGCATAACTATATATAGATTTTTCTATATTTTCATAGTGATTCGTTTCTTTTTCATATTCATTATCAAAAGCCATATTAGTATAAAGACTATTATTGTAATAACTTGTGGCATTCTTACCATAATCCGAATCAACAATACTACTTGCAATCAACATTAATGCATTTGTTCCGTAGATATATTGATAAGAGAAGAAAGAATCAATCTCGCCATATAATTGTGATCTATTAATATCATCATTAGCACCATCTTGAGCTAAATCATTATATGAGTCTAGTTTACCCGTGATACCTAAGGTATCATAAAAATACTTTTCTACATCACTATAGTTATAATTACTCAGTGAACGATATGGCAAATATTGATAATAATTGTAATAAGGTTCTTTATTTATAGCATTATCATAATTTCCGTTATGATAATCAACACTCATAACCTTAAAATCATCGTAGAAATAATGGCCATCATAGCTATAATAAATCTCGTTATCTTCTAAAAAATCAATGTCTTCACTAACAAAAATCGACGATGAAAAATAATCATATGTAGTTTGAGTTTTAATATCGTGATAAAGCTTTCCGTCCTTAGTATGATAACTACTTGGTTTGATATTTAGTTCTTCATACGGAATTAAAGTAACATCTTTATATTTCGCAAAACCTTTATCATCAGAAATTAAGAAAAATACACCATCCTTATTTGAATCTATATATGCTGCATCTATACCATAGCAACCGTTTAAGTAATCATTTCCATCTTTCTTGTAGCTGTAGTATTCTGTGTTTATTGTACATGCTTCATCAACATTGAAACTGACAATTCCATATTTCATCTTAATGACTTTATCATCTTTTTTAATTACTAAATTTTCGTGATCATCATATTCACCTTCAAAGTCATATAACGCTTCATCATAAGATACAAACTTTTCTTCATATCCTTCGTAATCGTACACAACGTAAAAACTTTCCTCACTATATATAGGAACTGTAAATAACATCAGTGCACATATGGTACACATAAAAAACTTATGATGAAATCTCATAAATAGATTTTATCATCTAATAGATATCAAATGCCATAAACCTATTCATTCTAAACAAGCTTAATGGCACACTGTTATTAAGAAAAATTCCTTTATGAAAATCGTAAACTAGTGGCTCTTCTTTATAACCCAATAAGTATAAATTATCTTTAAAACTTAATCGCGAATCAAAATAGGCTTCTAGTACCCTGCCTTCCTTAACAATAAAAAGTCTAATTAATATTTTATTCATCTATAATCCTTAACTGTATTTTTTCGCCATTTCCTATGTATATTCCTTCATTAGTTTTCAAATCAAATTTAAGGTTAATAATAAATAACCTTTGTGCATTAATATTTGAAGATAGCCATAAAATATTAGCATATTCATTCATACATAACTTGTGATTATATTTAACAATCTCAAAACAATTAGGATATGCTTTCCTATATCTTTCCAGTAGTCTTTCATCGAATGAAGTAATTAATAAATCACCTTTGTAATATAATTCTCTTCTGGTCTTTGTGTTATAGCCTAATAAACAACCATCTACAGATATTAGAGGTTGAATATGTACCGGTATTTTAGGAATAATCGGTTTTGTTTCTATAGTTTTTTTATATATATTTTCTTCTAAATTAGCCACAAAACTTTTTGGTTCTTCATCATAAAAATAGCTTAATCCTTCATATTTGCTACGCATCCCAAAGAAATTAGACAAATCATTTTGTTCATGAACATTTATGAGCAATCGCTTCTTAAAACTGTTGATGATTCTAAAATTTATCTGCGTGTTACTCGTCAATAAGACAAAACTCAAATTAATATTTTCTTTACGACGTAACAACTTATAAAGATATTCTCCATATATTTCGTTATAGCCAATTAAACAATTATAATCTTCAATAATTAAACATAAATTAGCACATTTAACATCTAACAAATAATCAAAGAGATACAAAATATCTTCATCATCCTCATACAGCAATGAATCACAAATAGTATCAGATTCGTAGCGCCGGCTTCCAATAATAACAACCCTTCGTTTTATTTCGACATTATAGTTTATAAAAGAATTCACTTCTTTTTTACGATTACTGCAAATTAAAATACTGTCATCTTTATCAAAAGATAAAGGATATACTTTATTGTTGAAGTAATCGTCAACATAACCAATTATTAATTCATCATTCATTTTCTTTCTTGATTGAGATTTTGGCGCTAGAAAAACTATTTTTCGAGGTTTATAGTTTAAATCCTTTGTAACTTCAATAATCTTTTTACAAAATGCTGAACACTCTGTAAATGGTGTTGATGTTTGAACAGCCTTTGTTTCAATTTCGCTTAAAGTATTATCTAATAAAGTAACTTTATATTCGCCACTATTATTAATATCGTTTTTGGCATAAATACTTTGTGCATTTATGCATCCTTCATCAACTCTCATAATAAATTGACCAGGTTTAGATAAATATGCAGCATCTTTTGTTTTAATGATGTCTTGAGAATCTTTTTCTTCAAATAGTTTTAAAGCTATTTTAAAACGACTATTTGATATTATTTCATCATCAACAACACCGCTTGGTTTTTGAGTCGCTAAAATCAAATGAATTCCTAAACCTCTGCCTATTCTTGATATAGATATTAGTTCTTTTATTTGTTCAGGGCTATTCTTTTTAAGTTCGGCAAATTCATCTACTACTATAAGCAAATGAGCAATCTTATCTTTTTCTTCATGACACAGGTAATCATCTATATTCATAATTGGAGTATTTGTCTTTTTAGATAACTCTAGAAATTTTCTTTGGCGATACTTACATTCGTTGCTTAGTGCTATGATCAATCTTTCTAAGTTGTTATTCTCTAGATTTGATAAGGTCGATACTATGTGTGGAATTAAAGTTTTATTATAAGACAACGAATCAGCTAGTCCTGCTCCTTTATAATCTATCAAGACGATGTTTAAATATTCGGGATTATATCTAATACACAAAGACAATAACAAAGAAATAAGAAGCTCAGATTTTCCACTCCCCGTACTGCCTCCGACTAAACCGTGAGGGCCTTGTCTTGATTCATGTAAATCAAATAGAAGTGGTTCATTATGGCAATATGCGAAGCTGGCTTTTAGTCCAACTTGTCGTTTCGTATAATATTTTATTATTTCATCTAATTTAAAAGCATCGCTAAAACGACGGTTTCCATCTATTGAATCTATAATTATATACTTACTTAAATATGAAAAATAATGATTAAAATCTATAATTTCTTCAGTATAAGTGAATCGTTTTTTGTCCTTAAGATACAAGTAATTATTATTGCCATAATCTATTAATGCATCAGAATTTTTATAAACATCATTAATATCAGTTGAAAAATAAATAATGTGAATCATCGGATTAGAAAAAACATATTCACATTTATCGTAAAGAAACAGCACTAATGGCTTATTAAGTTTATGCTGATCTAAAAGCTGTAACTGTTTAAAATTAGTTAATGTTAATCTTTGATTATCTACGAAAAGATGTGGAAGATTAAATATCGAATTAAATAAACTAGTATCATTAGAAAATATCGCAATATTTAAATCGTCAAAATGATGTTTATAACATAGTTCTAATAGTACTTTTTGATAATAGTATTTCTTTTTACTGTTTTTACAACAAATCGTTACTTTTCTATTTTCCTCTAAATCAAGAATCAATGGCAGATTGTTTATATAGCTATAATGTTCTGCTAGTTCTTTATATCTATCATCTATTAATTTAATATTTGTATGTTCACTTTTTATCGGAATAGAAAAACTAGTCATTCCTAAGCTAAGACGCATATAATCTTTTGAATTCTTAACACCATAAAACATCTTGTCTCTTGCCTGCAACAAGCTAAAATAATGACTATTGAGTTGTTCTAGGTATTCTTGAACCTTTTGATCGAGTCTATTTTGATAATCATCTATATAATTAAGATAATTATTAATCTCTTTCTTGATTTGTTTCTTATCTTTTCTTTTCTCAAAACAATTGAATAAGACAGGAACAAGTATAGTTGATATAGCCATACACACCGGTGTAACTATTACAACAATTTTGGAAAAGCCTGTTTGATTATTATTAAGATAATTATTAATGGCCATCATTGCCATAGAAAAGCTCATAAAAATACTAGGTATGATTGTCTTTAAAATATTTCTATTTTTTGTTTTAACATTAGGTCTAAAACTTATCAATTCTTCTACAATTAATGGTTTTGTTTCCAAAGGGAAATAATATTTTTCGACATTGTTTTCTACATGATAATTTAATACTCTTTGATTGATCTTGAATTTCGGTAGTTTTACATCAATGTTAAAGTTGTTGATATAAAGAAAATTATGATTATATATAATTTTTAAACCCAGTTGTTCGATACAATCGCCATCACTAAGAGATGTTTCCTTTTTAGTTATACCGTTTACTAAAGTATTGCTATTAGATAACAAATTGCCATTTTCTATTTTGAGAAATTTATCTTTCCAATACTTATCCTTAATTACAATTTCACTATTTTTGTCGCTAGATATATAGATGTTTTTATTATTATATATTGTGAAATCGTTTATTCCTTTATCTTCTTTATATATGTATAAATAGATGTTGCAGTAATCAATATTGTTGGTTATGCAGTACTCCTTTAAATACACCGGTTTAGTTTTGCTTCCATCAGAAAAATAGAAACCTTCTTTTAAGGAAATATAGAAATGTTTATTTTTGGCATATATTTCTATATTTTTATATACAAGGTTTCTATTAACGTTGTATTTATAGTAGTTGTTTTTATCTTCAATAATTACAAACATTACTCACTACTCACAAGAATATTTACATAAGCATCATACTTTTCATCAGGTGTATTGATTTTGATTTTGACGCTTCCTTTATTATGACCACTTACAATGCCGGTACTATTTACGCTCGCAATATTTGAATCTTCACTAGAATACTTTAAGTCACCTATTTCATACTCTTCAGGTACTCCTAATACGTTTATTTGATAGTTTTCGCCTATAGAGATAACTTGTGCATAACTTTGTAAAGTTATTTTTTTATAGTTTATGGTTGTTGATAAGAGTGAATTTGTGCGATTTTTTCGTGTACATTTCTCTACGAAGATTCCATTTTCGATATGATGAAGATTTCCAAAAACCTGGGCATCATCGTCAAGTACTGATATTTTCTTAGTAAAGCCTAATTTATATAGTTTAGTTTTTGATGTATTGAATTGAATATCAAATACCCAACTAAATGAGGCATCAGCACATACTGCAACATCAGTATTTTCTCTTGCAATATCATTTATGGTCGAATAAGATATATCGCTTTCTTCGTTTCTCATGTTACCTTGAGCGTCATATAAATGAACTGTTGACTTAAGCTCAGCTTTTAATCCACCATCAAGTTCAATATCTGCTAATTTAAATTTAGCTGCTTCGATACCAAAATTTAATCCTAACAAAGCCTTGCTACTTCCTGAGGCAATAAAGTCGAAGTCTCTTTTGGTTTCATTAATTATTCTTAATTCACCATTCTTAGTCTCGAATCCTAAATTATGGTTGTTGTAGAATTGCAACTCCGCTTTACCACTGGTATATATCTTAACTAAAACTTCTAAGTCTAGTTCTACACTAGGAAGTTCGGGAACTGGTGTTTTGATGGTGCATATTGGAATAATGGCTTCGAGTTCATCGTCGCTACGATTTACGGTGCTTTTAAGTTTATTGATAAATGACTTTGAATCTAAATCTTTAAAATTCAAATAATAATTATTATATTTTCCTATTGACGCTCCAACTTTTTCAGTTGAATTAAAGTTTATTCTAAAATATGCATGTTTAACATTGTCATCATCATATTGCCATTTAAAAGTGGGTTTGATATTTGCCAAACTTAAATCAGAATAGAAATTAATACCATTTATATTTTTAGATATATGTACTGAGATATTGGATGCATTTAAGGTATATGATATGCGAAAACCATCAGTATTGAATGCGTGTGTTTTAGCGGCTAATAATTCAAATTTATTATTTACATAATTACTTTCTAAATATTCATTACTTGGAATTACTTCGCACTTGTTTAAATCTATTTCAAAACTATCTGTTAATTCTAAACTATCAAATACTTCTTCATATTGAACATTCTCAAATATATATTCATCATCGATGATATCTACCACCTTTTTATATTCGTTTTTATTTTGATCGTAATAGATATCGCCTATTTTTATATCATCTAAATCTTCTTTAACTTTTTCTTTATATGTATAGCTATAACTAGGCTCATAGCTCCGGTTATTAATGTAACTAACTGTTTGCGTAATGACTTCATCTGCAATATCCTTTTCAACTTTTTCTTTATTTTGAATTTGTTTATTTGTCCAATAATCTTTATTTAATACTTTGTTTGGTTCTTCTTCTATTAGATTTGTTATGGTTCTTGATAATTGTTCATAATCTAATGTTTCATCTAACAAAGTTAAATCATTTGTATCAATTATTTGCCAAGTCAACAACTTATTTATGTTTTTATCTACATCTTCACTATCACCGATACCGCTTTTTACTGCTAAAGTATTTAAATATTCTTTATATGAGTAATAATCGTGTGCCTTGCATGAAACAATACATGTCATAAACAAGAATGTTACAAGGCACACAATCATTTTCTTAGCCAAAGTTTGCCGCGTTAGCAGTAATAGTTGATTCTAAAGAATCATACTTAGATACTGTATCATCTAAGAATCGCGCATATGATTCAATAACTTCAGATTCAACAATAAATTTATTAGCGAAATTATTAAATCTTGATATCAGTGTTTCTTGACCATTTGAATGCCATTCATTGCTCAATTCATTCATAGTCATTGAAACATAATTTAATGTTTCATCTAAGTTTGCGTTCTGTTGGCGAATCAAACTAGCGGTATTTGACACTTCGGGTAATGATATTTTAATTTGATCCATAATAATTCTCCTATACTGTTTTTAGTTTGTTAGCTTGAGCATAATTTTCATCTTGCATATCACGATAACTTCTAGCCGTATCACGCAAGAATTCGGCGTATTCACGCATTACCATTGAAATTCTCTTTAAATCTTCTTCAAAAGCTTTAATTTGGTTTGTAAAAGCGATGTTGTCTTTGCCTTGCCAATAAGTAGACATCTTATCAACTTCCGTGTATATTGCTTGGCAATATCGTTGATAATCATTGTCGGCTGATTCTACTTTACTAGCCGTAGCTTCAAGACGTTCAGGTTCAACTTCTATAATGTTCATCATTTTACCTCCTTATATATTTATTCAAGGCAAAAGTTATAAATGCTTAATTTTTTTACAAAAAAAGCTAATATCTTTTACGATATTAGCTATTTCTATGAAAATTTTATGAAAATATTAGTGATTCATGAAGTTTTCTATATCATCAACTTCTTTGATTATGTCTTTAGATAAGATGACACAACCATTTTCGGTAATCAATAAATCATCTTCAATTCTAATTCCTATTGCTTCGTCAACTATATATAATCCAGGTTCATTAGTAATTACGCAGCCTGCTCTAAGTGGTTCATCCAATGAAACATCATGAGTATCTAAACCTAAATGGTGAGATACTGAATGGAAATAGTACTCATTAACACCTTTAGTTAGTCCATGTTTAGGAAGCTCATCGCGATAATAATCAACAACTAATTTATTTAAATCTCTTAAAGTGACACCCTCTTTTGCGTGATCTACAACAATTCTTTGTGCTTGTAATACCATTTCGTATATTTCTTTTTGGCGATCACTAAACTTACCATTAACTGGGAAGGTACGTGTTATATCAGCAGCATAGTTCTTATATGAAGCACCTAAATCACATAAGAATAATTCGCCATCCTTCATAACTTGGTTATTTGTAGAGTAATGAAGAATAGTAGCGCGATGCCCACTTGCAGCAATAGTCTTAAAGGCATTTTTATTACACAAATTCTCTTTTAAGACAAAATCAAATACACCTTCCATAACCATTTCATTTAATTCAGGTTTAATATTCTTCATCATTTTACGAATACCTAAATTAGTGATATTGATAGCCTTCTTAATACAAGCAACTTCATATTCATCTTTAACCATTCTTAATGAAGTTAAGATTGGGAATATATCTACTAAAGACAAATAAGGATATTTTTGTTTTAGAAGGTCAGCATATTTAGTAGCTTCAGAATTATTTTGATCATATGTATAATGCCAAAAATCAAAATATATCATAAACTGTTTGCCTCTAGAACGTTCAATAATTCTAGCAACATTATCATCTAATTCATCTCTATTACAAACATTCTTAACATCAGAGATTTCACTAGCTTCTTGCTTAGACATCCTGCCACCAACCCATCTTGCAAGATATTCATTATAAGGAAGAATAAACAAAGCTTCAGAAATCTTTCCATTATTCTTCGAAAGCATCAACACCATGTCTTCTTTCTCTAAGCCTGTTAAATAATAGAAATTACGATTCACATCAAAGTCATAACATTCATCTTCTGATTTAGCGATAGCTTTTCCTGAAAACAATAATAAGACACTATTGTCTTCCATTCTTGTTAAAACATTTTGTCTTCTTTTAGAATATAGATTCATCTTCATCCCCTCCATCTCTATATGATACTTTTATTATTTTGTCATTATTGATACATTCGTTAACTAATGTTTCATAATCAAATAATGATTCATAATATAAACATTTGTCTTCTTTTGGTTTAGTAACAGGATTTTTTGGATCAAATATAGTACAACAATCCTCATAAGGAAGAATACTAGTTTCATATGTATCTATCTTCTTAGCCATATCAATTATTTCAAGTTTGTCCATCATACAAAGAGGTCTTAAAATCAATGTATCTGAAACTTTCGCAATAACACTAATTGATTCAGGAGTTTGTGATGCGACTTGGCCAATAGATTCACCATTTGTAATCATCTTGATGTTTCGAGCTTGACATAGTTTATCCGCAATTCTATACATCATTCTACGCATAATTGTAATCGCATAAGATTCATCACAATGTTTATAAATAGCTAATTGTAAATCAGTAAACGGAATAACGTGAACGATGATATTTTCTTGACATACTGATATTTTCTTAGCTAATGTTAATACCTTATCTAAAGCCTGTTGAGATGTATAAGGCATCGATGCAAAATGAACACATTCAATCCTCATACCCCTTTTCATTGTTAAATATGCAGCGACTGGAGAATCAATGCCACCAGACATCATAACCATAGCTTTACCATTAATACCTGTTGGATATCCACCTATACCTCTAACCTTTTCATCCATAATATAAATATTATCGACATCAACAGATACATATATTGTTATATCAGGATTATGTACATCAACTAATAAATCAGTATTATGTAAAATATTACCAGCTAAAGCTCTATTGATATCATCACTATGCATTGGATAATTCTTATCATGACGTTTCGTATGAATCTTAAATGTTTTATATTCACCCTTTTTAATTAGTTCAAGAGACAGTTTTTTAACATCTTCTATATCTTTACTACACTTAACAGCACCTGAAAAATAACTATATCCAAAGATATCTTTTAAATCTTGTTTGATTAAAGAATAATCTTCGCCATTAAGTTTTATAAATAAACCATCGTGCAAAGTATTGTAACTTAGCTTTTCATAATCAGTTAATCTTTTACGAATATTATGTGTCAATTGTCTAGTGAATTCTTTTCTATTCTTACCTTTAGTAGATAATTCACCATATCGCACAATAATGTGATCATATAACATCTCAGGCATATTTATCTAAAATCTCCTTTAAACAAGTTATAAAATAATCAATCTCTTCAATAGTATTCGTATAATCGAAAGAGATACGGATACTATAATCTTCATCGATATCCATACTACCTAATGTACGATTAAGTTCATTCTTTCTAGAACCACAAGTAGATTTACTTGAAACCATAATACCTTTTTGATTCAATGCATTTAATAAAACTTCAGAAGTGATTTTACTAGTAACATTGATTAAAGTATTTAAACTACTAGGATAAGTATTAATCTTTACCAAACCTGTTAAACCATCAATGAGTCTTTTATTCAATTCATTTAAATAGTTATGATATTTATCTTTATTCTCTAAAGCTATTCTAATTGTTTTAGCTAAAACAATATTAACTAATGCATTAGAAGTACCACCACGTAAAGAGAATTCTTGTTGACCACCAGAAATAATTGGCGAAAGTTCAACAAATTCCTTTTTAATTAAGCCTCCACTACCCTTTAAGCCGTGAATCTTATGAGCACTAAAACTAGCCATATCAACATAAGTTAAATCTATATCAACTTTGCCTAAAGCTTGGGTAATATCACTATGAAAATAAGTGCCACTATGTTTCTTAACAACCTGACCTATTTCGTTGATATTATTCATTACACCAATCTCATTATTCACACACATTATTGAAACTAATAAAGTATCATCTCTTAGCGCCTTCTTTACTGCTTCTTTAGTTATCTGACCATTTTCATCAGGCATAAGATAAGTAACTTCATATCCAAATTGTTCTTGTAACTGTTTAAATGAATTATATGCAGAGGAATGCTCATATATTGAAGTAATTAAATGTTTTCTTTCAGGATGTTTAAAAGCTAAACCTTTGATAGCTAAAGAATTAGCTTCAGATGCGCCCGCAGTAAAAATAAGTTCATTTTTCTTTATTCCTAAAAGCTCACAGATTATATTACGTGATTTTTCTTGCATATCATAAATAGCGACGCCATCATCATATAAGGCATCGCTATTACAATAATATTTATCTAATAATTTTTTGTATGTATCTAATACATCTTTATTAACATTAGTGGTAGATACAGCATCTAGATAAACCTTCACTAAGCATTCTCCATTATCTTTTCATCCGCATTCTCTGGGAATAAAGTTTCCATACAAGTAATTGCTGTCTTAAGAGCTTTTGTATATTCACCATTTAAGAATTGGAATTCTGCTTTTGATAGTGAACGATCTATCTCTGGATAAGTAGAACGGTACTTATTACCAAAGACAATCGCATTTTCAACCATGATGGCCATTCCTACAACATTATTGACATTGTTATAGAATCTGAAGACAAAATCGATTGCAGCATCAAGATTAGTATTTAATTCATCAATATTGATAGGAATTTCTTTTAATAGCTTCTTAATATTGTCGATATGTTCATAAGATGCTTTCAAATCGCTTTCATAAGTTGCAGCGATTGAAGGTAATCGATATTCTGCTACCTTAGCTTCAACTTCTGATACAACTAGCTGTAACTTAACTAATTGAGAAATAGCTCTTTGTTCACCATCATTAGATTTATCAATAATTGTTTTATAAGAATATAATTCCTTTTTATCATTTTCTGTCTTCTTTTGAAGTTCGATTGCCGCATCCAACAATTCTGATGCAGGCTTATTGTTCAAAGACAGTTCTTCATCTATTTCCTTATATCTACTCTTATATTCTTCAGTATTTTCTCTTTGTTTCTTTAGTGTATCTTGTAAGTTTTCTAGACCATATCTTGCAGAATCCTTGTCATAAGCGATACGTACATAGTTTTCAATCTTAACAAGTTCTTGAATATTTTCATAAGAAGAAGCATTTGTATCTTTAGCCTCTTTAAACGATCTATTTTCTTTTTCAAACAAGTCAACAAATGAATTTAAAGTGTTCTTTGCGCTTGAAACTCTTTGTTTAATGCCTTCGATACTTCCTTCCATTAAAAGTTTTGTATCAGAATTTATATTGTCTTCAATCTCTTGTAACTTGCCATCTACATCAAGATGATTTAGATATACACCTCTTTGTCTAGTTAAAGCATATTCTCTTTTAACTTCATCTAACATTACAGGAAGCACACCCTTAATATCTTTAATCAATGATGGGATGTGATTTCCGCAGTTTCTTAAATCGGCTAAAATAGTTTCTATCTTCTCTAAGCTTTCCTGAGCTTCTGAATATTCATTAGCATATATCCATTCTTCTGAAATAGAAAACAATTCTTCACAAGCATTAAGTTTATTTTCCATCGCATTCAAAGATATAGATAAAGAATTAGAATTCGCATTTACAGCATTTCTAATAATACGATATTCTTCTTTTAATTTTGATGAATATTCTCTTTGTTCGTTCTCTTTTTCTGAGAATTTATCTAAAAACCTATCTATATGTTCAATTTCGTTTTCGACAGTTTCAATTTCGCTATTTGTCTCATCAATGATATTTCTAGCATCTTTATATTTCTTACTACTAAAAGCATCATCCAAATTATTCATTAAATCTTGGATATCACTGATACGTTTTTCAACTTCTTCATATTGTTGATAGTACTTAGATACAGTCGTACTAGTTTTTTCATTACGTTTCGCCATCGTTTGCGCTTTATTCAACTTAAAAGCGATTGGCGTGGTCTTAATTTCGTTATATCTGACGTTTAAATCATCAATAGCTTTCTTTAATTTTGCCTTTTTAGCATTACTAATCAAAATAGCGATCGTGATAACAACAATAAGGGCTAAAACACCCACAATAATCAAAACAATTTTAGTGCTCATATACGTTAATTTTACTATTAAAAATACCATTTTTCAATTGACACAAACGTACATTTTTAATACAATAAATAAGCACATAAATAGCAGCATGTAAAGTTATTAGTGATGCATTGATAGCTATTTGGTAGATTAGTAATGAAGCGCTATTCGTGAAAATCTTATATCAATACAGCTAATAATGATTTACACCTGTACTTACTTAAGGAGGTAAACTTATGGCAAGAAACACAGGTCCTACTTGGAGAATTTCAAGACGTCTAAACTTCTCTATCCTAGAAACAGGTGAAGAGTTAGCTAAGAGACCTTACATCCCAGGACAACACGGTAGTCCTTCAAAGAGAATCAAACAATCTAACTATGGTCTACAAAAAGCTGAAAAGCAAAAATTGAGACACTTGTATGGATTGAGCGAGAAGCAATTCTTTAACACTTACACAAAAGCCGTTGCTATGAAAGGTGTTACTGGTACAAACTTATTCGTATTACTAGAATCTAGATTAGATAACCTAGTATACCGTATGGGTTTTGCATCAACACGTAAACAAGCAAGACAACTAGTTAACCATGGCCATATCCTAGTTAACGGTAAGAAAGTTGATATCCCATCTGCACAAGTTAAAGTTGGTTCAACTGTTGAAGTTAAAGAAAAATCTAGAAACAACAGTTTTATCGCTGAATCTCTAGAAGCTACAGTATCATTCAAGGATTATGTAGAAGTTGATAAAGATGCTCGTAAAGGTAAATATGTAAGATTACCTGAGAGAAAAGAATTAACTCCAGAAATCAACGAATTACTTGTTATCGAATATTACAACAGATAATCGTGAAAATAGAGCTCCTAAAAGAGCTCTTTTTTTATACATTTTACTTACAAAAAAACGAGTTTCATATGATAAACTATTAATAGAAAAGGAGAAAAGCACTTATGGATGTTCATTTATGTAACAGCAATAATAAGACAAATTTAGATGGACACCCGAGTGTCAATTTAAGTTTGTCTTTCTTAACAAAATAAGGAGGAAGACAAATGTTAGAAAAAATAATCGATCTAATCTCTAAAAAAGACTTTAAAAGATTAAAGGCTCTTTTAGAAGATGCAAATAATGCCGATATTTCAGAATGCCTAGATGAATTATCTGAAGAAGATGTAGCCATCATTTTTAGACTACTTCCTAAATCAGAAGCAGCAGATATTTTTGCCTATATGGAGCCTGAAACTCAAGAAGATTTGTTAAATTTATTATCAGATAAGGAAATATCTGACATCATCTCTGGCCTATTCGTCGATGATGCTGCTGATTTAATCGGTGAAATGCCAGCTAATGTCGTAACTAGACTATTAAAAAACACTAAACCAGAAAAAAGAAAAGCTATCAATGAAATCTTAAAGTATCCTGATGATTCTGCTGGATCTATCATGACAACTGACTTCATCGAAATAGCTTCGGGTTCAACTGTCAAAGATGTATTCGATAAATTAAGAAAAGTCGGTAAAAGAAAAGAAGCAATCTACATTTTATATATCGTTGATCCAGGTAAATACTTGGCTGGTGTAATTGACATCAAAGATTTATTGTTGCATGACTATGATGATGTTGTTGATGACTTTATGGAAGATAATGTCATCTCTGCTACAACGTCAACCGACCAAGAAGAAGTCGCAAGAATGTTTGACCACTACGACTTCTTAGCAATGCCTGTAGTTGATAATGAAAATAGATTAGTCGGTGTTATCACAGTCGATGATGCTATGGAAGTCTTATCAGAAGAACATGAAGAAGACTTACAAATCATGTCAGCCATCGCTCCAGATGATGAAGGCTACTCTCACATGTCAGTCTTCAAAATATATAAGAACAGAATTGTTTGGTTATTGTTCTTGATGTTGTCCGCAACCTTTACAGGAATAATTTTAAATAACTATGAAGAAGCTTTTGCTTCTATTCCAATCCTAGTATCATTTATTCCGATGATTATGGATACGGGAGGTAACTGCGGAGCTCAAGCTTCAACATCAATCATTTGTGCTCTTGCGACTGGCGATATTGAAACCAAAGATATCTTAAAAGTATGGGGCAAAGAAATAACAGTTGCTGCAATGTGTGGTGTATCATTAGCAATAGTAAACACCATTAGAATAATGATAATGTATCCAGACAATCCATCTAAATTAGTCTTGTCGCTAGTAGTAGGATTAACTATAATCGCTACCGCAATACTAGCCAAATCATTAGGTGTGTTATTACCGATTGCCGCAAAGAAATTAAAATTAGACCCTGCCTATATGGCTTCACCATTAATCACAACCACAGTCGATGCAGTATCATTAGTTATATATTTCTCAATTGCAGTAACAATCTTAAAAATATAAAAAATTCACATAATGTGAATTTTTTATTTATTCATTTCATTTAAGATGATATTTCTTATTTCTTCAACGGCTTTATCTAAATCATCATTACATACGACGTTCTTATAGAAACCAATTTCTTTCATTTCTTCTCTAGCTTTAGATAAACGTTTTAAAATTGTTTGTTCATCCTCAGAACCTCTTTCACGGATTCTTCTTTCAAGTTCTTCCATTGAAGGAGGAACAATATAGATACTAAGTGCATCTTCACATTTACTTACAACCTGTCTAGCACCATCAATTTCAATTTCTAAGACAACATTCTTACCTTCGTTTCTCATCTTTTCAACGTAAGCTTTAGGCGTTCCATAATCATTGCCCACAAACCTTGCGTGTTCTAGAAGCTCACCATTTTTAATCGCTTCATAGAATTTTTCTTTGCTCACAAAGAAATAATTAACGCCATCTACCTCCATAGGCCTAGGAGCACGTGTAGTCATTGAAACAGAATAAGCTAAGTTCAAATCTTCCATTGGCATCAGTTTCTCTAAAATAGTTCCCTTGCCAACGCCAGATAATCCACTGTATACAATCAATAAACCTTTTTTCATATCTCCATTGTACAATATATTTATGAAAATAATTTGTCCTATCTGTAAACACGAATTAATAAAAGTAGATAAAAGCTATGTTTGTGAAAACAAACATTGTTTTGATATCGCTAAAGAAGGTTATTTAAATCTAAACTGTAAGAATTCACAAAATACTGGTGATGAAAAAGAAATGATCAATGCTCGAAGAGATTTTTTGCATAAAGGATATTACAGTTTTTTAAGAGATGCTGTAAATGAATTAATAAATGAAGATGATAAATTGTTAGATTTAGCTTGTGGTGAAGGCTATTACACATCGTTTTTTAAAGCTAAGGATAAAGTTGGTGTCGACTTAAGCAAAACAGGTTTGAAGATTGCAGCTAAAAAAGATAAAAATACCTTATACTTGTTAAATAATATTTTTACTAATCCGCTAGAAGATAAAAGTATCGATACAATAGTCACAATCTTTGCACCAATTGCTAAACAAGAAATAAAAAGGCTGTTAAAAGATAATGGTAGATTTATACTAGTAAAACCTAATGTCAATCACTTATTTGAACTTAAAAAAGCCGTCTATGATAATCCTTATCATAATGAAATAGAAGATATAGAAATAGAAGGATTAAAACTTGAAAATGAAATTAACGTTAAAAGTAGCGCTTGTTTAAATAATGAGGATTTAAATAATCTATTTATGATGACTCCCTACTATCACACAACATCGCAAGCTGATAAAGATAAATTAAAATGTATTGATAAATTAGATGTCAGTTTCGATTTCTTGATTGATATCTTTTCGTTATATAATGAATAAGCAGATTGCGGATTAGCCAAGCGGTAAGGCAGCGGACTCTGAATCCGCCATTTCATTGGTTCGAACCCAATATCCGCAGCCAAATAATAAAAAACACTTCGATTGAAGTGTTTTTGTTTAGAAAATTATATTGAAATTAATTAAATACATCATCACAATATGAACAATCATTAAGATGATAGAAATAATAACTGTTGGTCTAGAATAAAATAACACATTAGTTAATTCGTTACTGCGCAATTTTTGTACAGTAATCTTTTTATATCTTTTGGTTAAAACTAAATAAGCAGCTAATACGCTAATGATTGCAATTCCATAAGTCATATATGTCGCAACCTTGCTTGGTAATATACACAATAGGTATAAGAAACCATTAAAAAGAATATGAATGATAATAGAAGGCTGAATTGATTTATAACGCAAAGTAATCTTGCCAAGTAAAATACCCATCGCAAATGCAGGAAGAATTTCACCAATCGTGTTATGAGCTAAAGCAAAGAACACAGCACTTGCAATTAAAGCAAATCGTTTACCAAACCTACCTAAACTTGAAAGTAAAACTCCTCTAAATACATACTCTTCTATAAACGGAGTAACAACTATCAACATAAATACATATAAGTGATATGACAAGTTGCTAGCATCAAAGTTTAAACCGATACTAGATAATAATCTTCCCTCATAACCAAAAGTATTTAAAATCATACTAGAAGCATAGATTAAACACATACATACCGCAAAAAATACCACTGTCTGAATAAGCAAATCAGAAAAAGTGATCTTAGCAGCTCTAAATATCTTTTTATTTTCAACTTTAGTAAGTGCTTTTAATAAAAAGAAAGGTATGAAAGAACCTAAAACAATATCAACAAAATAAATTCCATAATATAAAAGTGGATCAGTCAAAATATTAGAATTAGTTAATTCTAATTGATAATCTAACACTATTGGCAATATCAAAACTAATAAACTATATATTATAAGGACTAAACCAACAGATGCAAAACTCCTTTTAGCATATTTTTTTGATATAATCTTCTCTTTTTTATTAGGCATGTATTAAATTATATTACATTTTGCCACTTACGTAAATTTCAGCCTATTTTCACATATAAGATTATAATAGATGGTGAGGTGATGAAATGAAAATAAATTTTAAAACTTTACTTGTTGTGTTCCTTGTAGCTTTGTTAGGTGCGGGATTAGGAACTTATGGAATGATGGAGTTCTACAACAAAACTCATCCAAACCAAAATATCATACCAGAAAATAATGTTATTTCTGAAGTACAATATGCAGAAGGCGCAAAGACAGATTTTGTAAAAGCAATTGAAAAAACTTATGATTCAGTAGTAGAAGTTACCGTTACGTATGAAACAACTTCTTATAGCTGGTTCTATGGAAATCAAACTTCATCAGGTATGGCAAAAGGTTCAGGCGTAATCATTTCTAAAGATGGTTATATCGTAACAAACAATCACGTTGTCGAAAATGCCGCAAGTGAAGATGCAATAGAAATTAAACTTTCTACTGGTGAAATAATGGAAGCAAAACTTATCGGTAAAGACGCAAGAACAGATTTAGCAGTATTAAAAGTTGATTTAGATAATGCAAAATATGTTTCATTTGCGGATTCTGATCAATTAGTCTTAGGTCAAGATGCTATCGCTATTGGTAATCCTTTAGGAGAAGGACTATCGTGTTCAAATGGTATCGTATCTGCCCTATCTAAAGAAATCTATATCAACAGCGTTTATATGAATGTTATTCAAACTAATGCTGCTGTTAACGAAGGAAACTCAGGCGGTGGTTTATTTGATATCAATGGCAATTTAATTGGCATCGTAAATGCCAAAGATATGTCTAATGCATATTCATCTGCCACAGTTGAAGGTATGGGATATGCGATTCCATCTAACACAGTTAAAAGAATTGTTAATGAACTTATTGAAAATGGTTATGTAAAAGACAGAGCGGCTTTAGGTATTTCTGTCTATACTCAATATGTTTCGCAAACAGGTGGTGTAATTGTTTCTGATGTTACTGAAGGTGGAAGCGCACAAGAAGCTGGTATATTACCTAATGACGTTATCCTTACGATAGATGGCGTAGAAGTTAACTCTTATGGTGATTTATCAAAGTTCCTAGATACTAAAGCAGTTGGCGATATTGTAGAAGTAAAAGTTCTTAGAAACACTGATACAATGACATTCCAAGTTACACTTCAACAATCTGCTAATTAACTAAAAACAACGATAAAAAACTATCTACATTAAAAAAAGATAGTTTTTTATTTGGCTTTATTAGTGTAGAATAAAGAAAGTGTGTAAATTGAGGGGAGTTTATAGTATTTTGAAGATTAATAAAAAACTTATCATTCCAGCAATCTTAACAATATCAATCGGATTAGTTGCGTATTTTCTACCAGTTTTCTTATATAAGGATATAACGTTTATTGATGTCAGTTTGCCTATTGATGACAAGATTCCTGTTATTTCACAATTTGTAATAGCGTATTTTGCAGCATTTATTCAATGCATTTTTTCTTTATATATATTATCAAAACAAAACGATGAACTTGGATATAAATATTTAACTGCTCTACTTATTTGCTATATTTTCTGTGGTATATGTTTCTTTTTATTCCCAACATGTACTAATAGACCAGAAATTGTACCTAAAAATATCTTTGATAAATTATTATTATTTATTTATACGGTTGATAAGCCAATTAATGTTTGCCCTAGTATTCATTGCATTTGGGCAACTTTATGTGGCATTATGCTCCATGAAGCAAAAGGAATAAATAAAAGTATACCTAGACTGAATGATATTATTTCACTTCTTATTTACTTATCAACATTGTTTACAAAACAACATCTATTTATAGATGTTGTATGTGGAATCTTAACTGCAATAATAGCGTTATTAATTGCTAATAAATACAGTTTTAAAATATTCTTTGATAAAGCAAATAAGATTGCAAATATAAACTAAAATAACAAGGTTCTAAAATAAACATATAAAAAGCCAAATCTACATATAATCGATTTGGCTTTTAATTTTGACTCTAAATTAGTCTTCGTCTTCGTCTTTTCTTTCAGCAGCAGTAGCAGCTACAACCTTTTCAGTAACATTTTGTGGAGCTTGTTCATATCTATCGAAATCGATTACGTATGAACCTCTGCCCTTTGTCATTGAACGAAGTTCTGTTGCGTACTTAAGCATTTCTGCCATTGGTACTTCTGCTTCAATTAATGTATCACCATCAGGAGTTGCAGATTGGTTAACAATCATACCACGTCTCTTAGTGCAGTCGGCAATAATATCACCTGTATATTCTTCTGGACAAATAACTGTTACTTTACCAATTGGTTCTAGAAGAATTGGGTTAGCCTTTGGAATACCAGCCTTGAATGCTAATCTAGCTGCAGCTTCAAATGAATTTGGTTTTGAATCTACTGGATGGTATGAACCATCATATAATGTAGCTTTAACATTAATAACTTTACATCCAGCTAGAGGTCCCTTAGCCATACAGCCACGTAGACCAGCTTCAACAGATGGGAAGAAGTTCTTTGGAACAGCACCACCGAATACTTCTTCAGCGAATACCATTTCTTCAGAATCTGGGTTAGGTTCAAATCTTACCCAAACATCACCATATTGACCAGCACCACCATTTTGTTTCTTATATTTACCTTGAACTTCAGATTTGCCTCTGATAGTCTCACGATATTGAACTTTAGGTTCTTTTGTAACAATTTCAACTTTATATCTAGATTTTAACTTAGACATAACAACATCGATTTGTTGATCACCGATAGCATATAATACTTGTTCACCTGTTTCAGCATTTCTTACGAAATTCAATGATTTATCTTCAATTAAGACTTTCTTTAATGCATCAGACATCTTGTCTTCGTCATCTTTTGTCTTTGGAGAAATTGCTAATCCTAACATTGGACGAGGATATTCGATATCTTCAAATGTAATCTTATTTTCTTTTGTAGATAATGTATCATTTGTTTCAGTAATATTTAATTTAGTTAATGCAGCTAAATCACCACAAGATACTTTAGTAATTGGAGTTTGCTGTTTACCACAGATTACAAACATACCGCCAGCTTTATCAGCTTGGTCTTTCTTTGAATTATATAATGCAGTAGCAGAAGTTAAACAACCTGACATAACTTTGATATAACTGATTTTACCTACGAATGGGTCTACAACAGTCTTGAATACCAAAGCAGAGAATGCTTCTGAATCATCAGTCTTAACTTCTCTTTCGATAGCCTTAACTGTACCTTTTTCTGCATATACTGGTCCAAATTCTTTAATGAAATCTAAGATTTGCTCAATACCTTGTGAATTAATAGCACTACCTGCAAATACTGGTTTAATTTCACCATTTGCTAGAGCAAGTTTCATACCTTTTGCAGTCTCTTCTGGAGTGAATGGTTCACCTTCAAAGAACTTATCCATCAAAGCATCATCTGCAGAAGCAATAGCTTCAGCTATTTGATCATAATATGGATTAGAAGTATCTTCTAATACTTTACTAGCACCAGTCATCTTATGACCATCCATTGTTGGAACAATAAATGGAACAACTGAAGAACCGAATTTTTCTTTTAATTCTTCAGCAACCTTTTCAAAGCTAGAATTTTCATCATCAATCTTATTAATAAAGAAAGCAACTGGAGTACCATTTTTCTTAGCTAACTTAACAGCAGATTCAGTTCCAGATTCAATACCTTCCTTGCCAGATACTACGATGATCATTAAATCAGCAATAGCAGAACCAGATACTTTTTCACCTTCATAATCCAAATATCCTGGAGTATCTACAAAGTTAATCTTTGTATTTTTCCATTCGATTGGAGCTAAAGCGGTAAATACTGATAAACCTCTCTTTGCTTCTTCTGGATCAAAGTCCATAGCTGCAGTACCATCAACTGTTTTGCCCATACGGTCAATTGCTTTAGTCAAATATAATGCAGCTTCTACTAAAGCAGTTTTGCCGGCACCAGAGTGTCCTACTAAAGCGACGTTTCTAATGTCTTTTGATAAATATTCTTTCATGTTCTTTCCCCTTTTTTTATTTCAATGTATTTTGAAGCTCGCTGCCTGCATCATTTGGAATGTAGTCAGCTGCAGTTCTTCCAGCATTATCTTTGATATATTTATCTGCTCCTCTATTAACTAGATAAATAACCAAATCAGTATAACCACCATAAGCGGCTCTCATCAAACAAGTGCAACCTTCATTATCTTGTTTATTAACATCAGCACCTTTAGCTAACAAGTAATGAATAACATCAACCTTAAAGGCAAGTACAGCATCCATAAGAGCTGTTCTTCCTTTACTGTCTATATCGTTAAGATTTGCACCTGAATCAACTAATAGTTCAACTGTTTCTATCTTTCCTAATAGCGCTGCTCTCATTAAGGCATTTCGACCATCATTATCATGAGAGTTTACATCAGCACCAGCATTAATCAACAGTTCACATATATCTCTATATCCATGCTTTGCAGCACCCATCAATGCTGTATCGTTATCTTTGTTTCTTGTTCTAACATCAGCACCAGCTTCTAATAATCTTTTAACGATATCTTCATATCCTCTTTTAGAAGCTTTAGCAAGCATCGATCTTCCATCACCATTGCAGTAATTAACATCGGCACCTTTTTCAATACATTCGTTAACTTTAGCTAGATCGCCATTGCAACATGCATCGAATAAAACTTCATTCAGTGTTTGATCCATACATATCCTCCTTATCAAACAGTAATAAAAAAGTGAACACTACAAATTGTTCACTTTAAAAAGTTATTTAATATGCAAAAACGCAAGTAAAGAGCAATTTACCCCTAAGACAGTATTCTCGCTTTTATAGTTCAATTTCATATTAATAATTGCCCCTATATACTTTAATTTTAACCGCTTACATACTCACTTTCAAGTAAAAAGACAATGTAAATATTTTCATAATTTTAGTTTTTCGTTTGCTAATTTATAATTAGGCATATTATGCTCTATAATCTCATAAAAACGTTTAGAATGATTAGGAATTATAAAGTGCGTAAGTTCGTGAATAACAATGTATTCTAGACATTCATTTGGATAATGAAGGATGTAATAACTAATATTTATTTTGTTATTTCTAGTGTAACAAACACCCCATTTGCCTTTTAAAAACTTAATATTCAAATCAGGTACATTATCATAACCATAATCTCTTAATATATACAAATATTTATTAAGATATTCATTAGCTCTCTCTAATAATAAACTTTCAAAATGTTTATAAAGATATTTAATTCCATCATCAAAGTTTTTAGATGTTAAATAAATGCTTTTATCTGTAATGGATACATTCTTGTTGCCTATACTATAAATTAGTTTATATTTTTCACCAAAGATATAGAAAGACTCTCCACCATTATATTTTAAAGTGTTAAGTTTCTTATATTGATAGTATTGATATACTTTATATATCCAATCTCTTTTCGATTCAATAAAATTATATATTTCGTATGTCTGCATATATTTAGGAGCACTAACAATCACTTTGTCGTCTTCTACCCTCAAATAGATGTTTTTTATACGTTTTTGATTTATTTCAACTTCAAATCTAATCCCTTTGATTTCCAGCATAATATTATTCTATCAAAGGATTATCATCATTTATTAATAATCTTTTTGACAACTTTTATAATAACTACAACAGCTATCACAATAAGAACGATCTGTAAGAAATTATACGCAAATGATAATAAAATATCTTGAATAACGTTCGCAAAATTATTTAAACCATTTACAAATTGTGAGCCTAATCTTTCAAAGAAATTCACATTCTTTGTATATACTTTAGATTCGCTAATATTAATGTTCAACGTTGAATAATTTGTTAAGGTATCATAATTCTTGATTCTTGATTCAAGATAATCTATCTCATATCTGATATCAGTTAGCCTTGATTCAATTTCCATTAATTCATCTATATTGGTTGCTTGATCATAAAACTCTAATATTTTATTTTCTTCAGCTT
The DNA here is from genome assembly GCA_030531215.1 of Erysipelotrichaceae bacterium. Taxonomy (GTDB): domain Bacteria; phylum Bacillota_I; class Bacilli_A; order Erysipelotrichales; family Erysipelotrichaceae; genus Colivicinus. Next base: position 54,044 of record JAUNNY010000001.1, on the reverse strand, counting down.
TCAAAGATTCTTGGCGAGCCTTTAAGTCAGTATAAGTATCAGTGATATCATCAACATATTCGTTATAATTCGTAACATTAACATTCTCTTTAACACTAGATAAGAAGTTATTATACTCTTGAGCAGGAATTCTGATAGTTGCATAGTAATAGCGCTGTTCATTATCGAAAATATCAATAGAACTACTTTGGAAATATCCACCTACACTTTCAACTTTGTTTTTTAAGGAATTCAAATAGTTATCAAAATCATCAGTTTCAACAGCTAAGTTACCTGTAACAATAAGTTTTTTATTATTTTCATAAATATCTGTGGCATTCGTTATATAATCAGCATCACCACTTCCAATATCGCTATATCCGTTTTCTTCGGCCATTTCCATATCAGCCACGGCATCATAAGATTCAATATATTCCTCTTTAGCATTATTTGAGCCCATCTTAGGCATAATACTTGGCACAACAGCAACTATAAGCGCTAAACAAACAGCAGCTATAGCCAGCTTCCCAACTAAATCAAAACTAAAAAATGATTTTTTATTTTGGACTTGATGAGCCTGTTGAATATATTTATCATCAATATCATTCATTGCATCTATTATCTTTTCTTTTTTCATTTTAATAACCCTCTTTCTCAAGATAAACTTTCAATTTATCTCTAGTTCTACTTAACATCATCTTTACTTTACTTTGTGAATAATTAAATCTATTGGCTATTTCTTCAATCGAATCAAAATAGAAATAACGACACACAAAGACATTTCTCTCGTTTGTATTTATTCGTGACAAAAAATAATTAATCTTTTCAACTAAGATCTTTTCATCAACTTCTTTTTCTGTATTATTGTTGCTGGCAACACATTCGCCTATTTCATCTAATGATAAAGCGTATTCGCCACCACCTCTTTTATCAGCATATAACTTACGATATTTATCAATCGATAATCTACGTGTAATCTTACCTATAAAGGTCGAAAGTACATTTGGTATATGAGGTGGAATAGTGTTCCATGTATTAAGGTAAGTATCATTAACACATTCCTGACTATCTTCATTGTTATGTAGAATATTATAGGCAATAGAGTAACAATAATGGCCATATTTAATTTTCGTTTCATAAATCGCTTTTTCATCTCTATCAAGATACAAAGCAACGATATCTTTATCTTCCATTTTGACCTCCTTCACCTATATACACGTAAAAAATAAAATTACGTCACATATTTATATGTTTATTATAGCTATTATTGAATATATAGCGTATATTTGATAGAATAATTAAGCACCTGGCGGTTGTGGAGAAGTGGTTAACTCGGTAGATTGTGGCTCTATTATGCGTGGGTTCGAATCCCATCAATCGCCCCATATGAAAATAACGTCTTGAAATATCAAGACGTTTTTTATTATAAAATTTCTTTAACTAATTCATCATATGAATGATAGGCATCAAACTGTTTTATTAGTTTGCCATCATCATATATTTGAATTGTCGGATAAGCATCAATTCCATTGGAAACACAAAATTTAGATTTACCTTTAATATCACAAATAGCATATTCAATATTATCTTTATATGTGCTCGCAAACCTATCAAGATCATCAATTTGCATCTTACAAAACACACAATCTTGTTTGTAATATAAGATTACCTTTTTTGTATTGTGATAACCAATAAATTCTTCTATATCGATATCTTCAATTTTATAAATGTTAGCCATATTAATAATTTAACGTTTATTATATTTCAAAACCAACAAAGTCATATCATCGAATTGTGGTTCTTCCCCAACAAACTCGTTGACACTATTTATAGTACCTTCTACTAATTCGGTAACAGATGATTCCTTATGGTCATTCAAATAAACCTTCAATCTATCATTTCCATATAATTTAGATTCTTTATTCGTTGCTTCAACGATACCATCAGTATATAGATATAACATCTCGCCATCATTCAAAGTAATTTCATTTTCTTTATAAGCTATATTATCTACTAAACCGATAGCAGGATTATGTTTTATATTGATAAATTCAAATCCAGTATCCTTCTTTTTTATCAATGGCTTATTATGACCAGCGTTAACAAATTTAACTACACCAGTAGACAAATCAAGAATTCCTGCCCACATCGTTACAAAATGCGAGGTAATATTTTCTTTACATAACTCATTATTAGCTTTAATTACTGCTTCAGATACAGTATTGCATGTTCTAATAGAATTACGCATTTCATTTATTTCCATTGACATCAACATTGAAGCAGGTGTTCCTTTGCCAGAAACATCAGCAATCAAGAAACCAAGACGATTTTCATCGATCAAAATATAATCATAGAAATCTCCGCCAACATTTCTTGCCGGCTTAATATATGCAGCAACATCAACACGTTCATCTTCTATCTTGTAATTAGGAAGAAAATTCATTTGAACTCTAGCAGCAAATTTTAGTTCTTCATCCATAGTTTGTTTTTCTCTTAATTCTTCTACCATCGTATTTACAGTATTACTCATTTGACCTAATTCATCTTTACTAGAAATATGTAGTTCTTCTTCAGGTAAAGAGCTCTTACCTATTTTCTTTAAATAATCATTAATTTTAACAATATTATTAGTAATTGTGTTTACAAAACTAGAACTTACAATCATAGCAACCGCGATAGCAATAATAACAAAACCAATGAAGAAATTAAGTACACCAAATAATGTACTCATTGCTTCTTTAATATCAAAAATAAAACTGATAGCTTTTTTATTACCCGTAGAGTCAACACCAGAAAAATAAAAACAATTATAATCGTAATTACCCAATATCTCTTCAGCACAAGATTTTTTTGCTAATACAGACTCTATTTCTTCTGAAATAACATCATCAACACCATCATCTACGCTTGAGAAAAAAACCTGATAGTCTCCTGTCTGCTCATTATAGTCAAAACAATTTACCGCATAGTTTCTTTTTGAAAAAGAATTGATTATTTTCTCATCATCTAAAAAATCAAAATCAAAAAGCGAATTATCATTTAATATAATCTCACTAGTATTTACATCAATATCAATAGCTCCATGAGAGAAATCTGAAAGAACCATACGATATGTATAATTCGATACTAAAGTCATTACGGTATCTATATTAAACAGTATCGCAAAAACTGAAACAAATAAAAAAACGATTGTCATTATAGTTAAAATAGTGGCAAACTTTGTTTTGATACTATTAAAGACACTTTTTTTATTGTTCATATCTTTCGATATTAATAATATCTGTTACACCTACATCATAAAGTACTTGATATAAATCATGGTCAACATTTATTATTTTAAGAGCATCGTTGTAACCTAATTGTTTATTAATATACATAAATACTCTTATTCCTGCTGAAGAAATATAATCTACATGCATTAAATCAATAGTAACAGACTCAATGCCTGTTAAATCATTACAAATCTCTTTTTCTAAATCTATAGATGTTAAGGTATTTATTTGACCTGATACCTTTACGATTAATTCTTTATTATTTATTTCTTTTTCGACTTTCACATTAGCACCTCTATCAATAGTATATTATGATTTAAAGCCATAAAAAAGCCTCTTAACTATTTAAGAGGCAATATCATTATTGTTTATCAGACAATTTATTTAATAAGATAATTGACAAAGCAATAGCACCTAAGGCAATAAATAGACCTAACATTCCTTTTAACATATAAGGAATATTAGTAACAAAATTCGCAAAATTAATACTCATTTCATTGTCCTCCTATTACATAAACATGCTTAGGATCAGACCACCTGCAACAACTGAAGCAATCTGTCCAGAAACATTTACAGCCATAGAATGCATCAATAAGAAGTTTTGATTATCTTCTTCTAAACCCATCTTATGAACAATTCTACCAGACATTGGGAAAGCAGAGATACCAGCAGCACCAATCATTGGATTAATCTTCTTCTTTAAGAATAGATTCAAGAATTTACCAAATAAGATACCACCAATTGTATCGAAAACAAAGCCTAATAAGCCAAGACCTAAGATAATTAAAGTATCAACTTGTAAGAATTGAGATGCTTGCATTTGCGAAGCAATAGTAATTCCTAGTATTAAAGTAATGATATTAGTTAAAGCGTCTTGAGCTGTATCGTTTAAACTATCCAAAACACCACATTCTTTGATTAAGTTTCCGAACATCAAGAAACCAACTAGTGATACTGATGCAGGAGAAACTAAACCAGCAACAACAGTGATAATGATTGGGAATAAAATACGTGTTGTCTTAGAAACATTCTTAGGTTCATAGTCCATATGAATCTTTCTTTCAGATTCAGTTGTAACAAGCTTAATTATTGGAGGTTGAATAATTGGAACTAGAGCCATATAAGAATACGCTGCAACCATAATAGGACCTAGATATTGTGAACCAAGTTTTTGGGCAACAACAATGGCTGTTGGGCCATCTGCAGCAGCAATAGTTGCGATAGATGCTGCATCATTGATTGGGAAGAACATTGAACCAAGGCACAACATAAAGAAGATACCAAATTGTGCAGCTGCACCAAATAACATAAGAGCAGGATTTGATAATAATGGTCCAAAGTCGCACATCGCTCCTATACCAATAAACAACAATAGTGGGAATAATTCATTAGCAATACCAGCATTATATAAAGAAGAAAGAGGTCCTTCTTGTAAGATGCCATTGATAAACTGATCAACAGCACCAGAAACTGGCAAATTAACTAAGATTGCACCAAAACCAATTGGCAACAATAGTGATGGTTCCATTTCTTTCTTAATTGCTAAGTAGATAAGAATTCCACCAATAACCCACATAACAACCTGTTGCCATGTAAGTTTAAACAAATTCTCGTATAAAAAACTCATACACCCTCCTAATCTATATGGAAACTTATTTCTCCAGTTTCCACATCATACTGTTTACCATCATGGCTTACTTTTAATGAATAATCTTCATTAATTCCTATGACAGTAACATTTTTAACTTCGTTATCGATATTCGCATACGCTTTCTTTCCTTTTAAGTAGTCATATGCTTTTATCTCTTCGTAGAAATCATGGCCATCCTTTAACTTATTGATGTTATTGACTAGACAGTCGTAGATTTCGTATTGAAATGAATTGATATCTATCTGTTTTTTTAAAACTTTAGATACTGAGGTTGGATTATTATCAACAGCAAATTCTGTTTGATTGACATTTAACCCTACGCCTACTATCAGACACTGCAATTCATTATTTGAAATAGCCTCTAATAATATTCCACATATCTTTTCATCGACAACATAGACATCATTTGGCCACTTAATAGCCAAACCCTTCAAATCATATTTTTCTAAAACTTTTAATACTGAATAAGCAGTAACAATCGAAATAGCTTTATACTTACTAATTATTTCTTTATTAAGTAACAATAGCGAGAATAATAAGTTTTCATTCTTCGCGGCTAGCCATTGACGTTTATTTCTGCCTCTTCCTTCAGTTTGATAATTACAGCGGCAAATAGTGAAATCATCTAAATGTTCATAATTATCTTTTAGATAATCGTTACTTGAAGCTAATTTATCAAATTGAATAAGTTGATAATTCATTTTATTCAAGAACGAATAATACTTCTTTGTTCTTAACAGAATCGCCAACGTTAACTACTACTTGAGCAACTTTACCATCATATGCAGATTGGATTTCGTTTTCAAGTTTCATTGCTTCGATAATAGCTACTGTTTGACCTTTTTTAACGGTATCACCAACGTTTACTTTAACTTCTAATACTTTTCCAGCAATAGGAGCTAAGATATTATTTTTGCCTTCACTTACAACAGTCTCTTCAACTTGTTTTGTTGCTGGTGCAGCAATATTGCCTTTTACTTCATCAACTGCTTCAACTTCTACTTCATATACTTTTCCATTAACTTTAACTTTATAAACTTTCATTATCCAATCCTCCTTACACTGATAACTTGTACATTTTTCTTAAATTCATTACGGCATTCAATTGCCGCAACTAAACTTGCTACAGTTGCATCTTCATCATTGATATCCAATGGTACAACTTCTGTTTTTGTTTCTTCTACAACTTCTGTAGTTTCTTTTAACTCTTTTGAAGGTTTTAGGTAATAGTAAGCAATCCCAATAATCGCTAATATCAACAATGCGATTAAACCAGTACCTTCGCCTGCTTGAGTATTTACACTAACTCCAAGTATTTGCATATCTCACCTCTTAGATAAACATCTCAAATTCATCAACTTCAGTTTCTTGTTTGTTATATTTTTTCTTCAAGAAATCAGTTGCGACATTTTCGAATAACGCTAATGACAATACATCTTCATCAGTTTTAGCGATATCTTTATATTTTTCTTTTAATTTTTCAAATTCTGGTTCAAGAAGATCTGCTGGACGGCAGGTAATTAATTCATCATCACCAATAATCTTCTTTTTAACGTCTACATTAATCTTGCCAGGAGCTTTACCATACTTACCATGTAGATAATCTTTAATCTCCTTAGCACACATCTTGTATCTTTCACCATTTAAGACATTAAGTACAGCTTGTGTACCGACCATTTGTGACATTGGTGTAACTAATGGTGGATAACCAAGATCTTTTCTAACATTAGGTATTTCTTTTAATACCTCTTCATATCTATCCATTGCGCCTTGGTCAGTAAGTTGTTTTATCATGTTAGATAACATACCACCAGGTACATAGTAATTTAAGATATTAGGGTTTACTTCGAATGATTTAGGATTTAATAAACCATTCTTAATATATTTATTAACTATCTCGGTTACAATTGGTTCAGCTTCATGAATTGGTTTCATGTTTAGCTTAGGATCGTATTTTGTGCCCTTCAACGCTACACATAATGCTTGAGTAGATGGTTGAGCAGTACCATTTGACAATGGCGAAACAGAAGTATCTACTATATCTACACCAGCTTTAATTGCAGCCATATATGTCATCTCACAAATACCAGCCGTGCAATGAGAGTGAAGCTCAATTGGAATCTTAACTTCTTTCTTTAATGCACTGATTAATTCAGTCGCATCCTCTGGAGTCAAGACACCAGCCATATCTTTAACGCAGATTGAATCAGCACCGAGCTTTTCAATCTTCTTAGCTAAGCCAACATAATATTTAATAGTATGAACTGGTGAAGTCGTATATGATAAAGCAATTTGACATTCTCCACCATACTTCTTAGTAGACTTAACAGCTTGTTCAAGATTTCTAATATCATTTAAGGCATCAAATACTCTAATAATATCAATACCATTCTCAATAGATTTCTTACAGAACATATCTACGACATCATCTGAATAATGACGATAACCTAAGATATTTTGTCCTCTAAATAACATCTGTAATTTTGTTTTCTTACAAACTTTTCTGACTTCTCTAAGTCTTTCCCATGGGTCTTCATCTAAGAAACGCATACATGCATCAAATGTAGCACCACCCCATACTTCAATAGCATAGTATCCAGCATCATCATAAAGTTTGCATAACTTGACTACTTCTTCTGTAGACATTCTTGTCGCAAACAATGATTGATGGCCATCACGCACTGAAGTTTCAACAATTCTAACCATGTAATCTCCCTTCTTTATAAAAAGTCCTAATAAATAGGACTTATATAATTTATAGTTTTGGACCAGCAGCTACTAAAGCTTTGCCGGCATCATTAGTTTCGTATTTAGCAAAATTCTTAATGAATCTTGAAGCTAAATCTTTAGCTTTTGTTTCCCAATCTTCAGGATTTGTATATGTATCCTTAGGATCCAAAATATTAGTTGCAACACCTTCTAATACTGTAGGAACTTCTAAATTGAAATAAGGAATCTTCTTAGTAGTTGTATTGTTGATAGCACCATTTAAAATAGCATCAATAATACCACGAGTATCCTTAATTGAAATTCTCTTACCAGTACCATTCCAACCAGTATTAACTAAATAAGCCTTAGCACCATTCTTTTCCATCTTCTTAACTAGTTCTTCAGCATATTTTGTAGGATGAAGTTCTAGGAATGCTTGACCAAAGCAAGATGAGAATGTTGGTGTTGGTTCAGTAATTCCTCTTTCTGTACCGGCTAATTTTGCTGTAAATCCAGATAAGAAATAATATTTAGTTTGTTCAGAATCAAGAATTGAAACTGGAGGTAAAACACCAAATGCATCAGCAGTTAAGAAGATAACATTCTTTGCTGCAGGAGCACTAGAGATAGGCGTAACAATCTTATTGATGTGATTGATTGGATAAGAAACACGTGTATTTTCTGTAACGCTCTTATCAGCAAAATCAATCTTACCATTTTCATCAACAGTTACATTTTCTAGTAATGCATCTCTTTTAATTGCATTATAGATATCAGGTTCAGAATCTTTATCTAGATTGATAACCTTTGCATAACAACCACCTTCAAGATTGAAGATACCATTATCATCCCAACCATGTTCATCATCACCAATAAGAAGTCTCTTAGGGTCAGCAGATAATGTAGTTTTACCAGTACCAGATAAACCAAAGAAGATAGCAGTATTTTCTTTATTCATATCTGTATTAGCAGAACAGTGCATACTAGCAATACCTTTTAATGGAAGATAGTAGTTCATCATTGAGAACATACCCTTCTTCATTTCACCACCATACCAAGTATTGATGATAACTTGTTCTTTTGAAGTAATATTAAATGCTACACAAGTTTCAGAATTTAAACCTAATTCTTGATAATTATCTACTTTAGCTTTAGATGCACAATAAACAACAAAATCAGGTTCAAAGTTTTCTAATTCTTTTTCTGTTGGCTTGATAAACATATTTCTAACAAAATGTGCTTGCCATGCAACTTCCATCACGAATCTAACAGCCATACGAGTATCAGCGTTAGCACCACAATATGCATCAACAACAAATAATCTCTTATTAGATAATTGTTCTTTAGCTAAAGCTTTAACTTTACCCCATACTTCTTCAGACATTGGATGATTGTCGTTTGGATATTCTTTACTAGTCCACCAAACAGTGTCTTTAGAATTGTCGTCTACAACAATATATTTATCCTTAGGTGAGCGACCAGTATAAATACCAGTCATAACATTTACTGTACCAAGTTCAGTAACTGTTCCCTTTTCATAACCTTCTAACTCAGGCTTTGTTTCTTCTTGAAACAATAGGTCATACGATGGATTATATACAATTTCTTTCGTACCTGTAATGCCATATTTTTCTAAATTAATATTAGCCATTTTAGCCTCCTATTTTAGGTATAAAAATAATAAACCAATTACTACTAATGATAGCACCTTTGTACTATTTTTTAAATACAAAAAAGCATATTTGTGCAAAGAAACAACAACATACTGTATAATATAGTCTGGTAGTAAAGGAGGTATTAAAAAATGAAAAAATTATTAGTTTTACTACTTACAGTTCTAATGGCTATGAGTTTAGTAGCATGCTCAAGCAATGAAGAAAAGCAAGAAGAAAATAACACTGCAGCTAATATGGTTAATCCAATGAAAGAAGTTGAATCATTAGATGAAGTCAATCAAAAAGCAGGAATCAATCTAGTATCTATTCCTGTAGCAGGCAAAGATAACGAAAAATACTTTGTAATCGAATCTAGCGATGCAACAGTAGGCCAATACAACTTCACAGTAAATGGTGCTGAATACACATTAAGAGGCGCTAACTATACTGAAGGTGATATTTCTGGTGCATATAGCGATGACAACAACTATGTAGCTAACCAAGAAACAATGGTAATATCAAATGATTTCGATTTATTCAGATTCTTCGTAGACGAAACTCAATATACTTTATACCTTGCTAAACAAGATGGTACAAATGATGATGCTTTCGCAGAAGCAGCAATGGAAATCAAAAAGCTAGTTAGCGGTGAAGAAGACGATCCAATCGTCGGTAGTTATCAAGATTCAGTTTCACAAAGAGCTAACGCTCAAGTAGTTAAAAATGGTGATGTATATGAAATTACAGTAGATTGGTCAAGCTCTGCTGAAGAATATACTGAATGGAAAATGGAAGCTACATTAAATGGCGAAAAATTAGAATACAAGGGCGAAACAATCGACAGCTACAAAGGTGAAGAAGTTATATCTACAGCTTCAAACAACGCAGGTTACTTCGATATTATCGATGGTAAACTATACTGGACAGGTGCTGCAATGGAAGATTGCCAAGCTTGTATCTTTGAAAAAGCTGAATAGTTATTAGAACAAAAAAACAAGATAAAGGGATGCTCAGCATCCCTTTTCATTTGGTATTATTTTGTACATCTTATACAAGAAGATTAGATACATCAGTTTAGCGATTAAATCTAATATACTGCCTGCTGTTGATAACACCTTTGCAATCATAACCAAAGTTGGTGAATCAAAAATCATAAATGCATATATGATGTTTCCAAGTAAGAAAGAAACTAAATATAAATTCAAAGTTTTCTTAGCGAAACTTGAAAGATTAAGCTTTTCATTTTTATCTAAAATAACAATTGAAGTTTGAACAATAAAATATGAAGCAACAAATTCACATGCTGAATTACCCGCTTGTATCAATTTACTAACTGCACTTCCTAAAGATGTACTAAATATGTCAGCAATTCCTGCTACAACTACACCTACTATTACTACAACTAAAGATCCTATTGCCCATTTACGTGCTCTTTTATAGCCAGCATCATCTTTAGCCACTAGTTTTAAGCCCTTTAAATTAATGATTAAACCAATTATCGATAAAATAAGTAAGACTAAAATAAATACAAAAGAATCAACCTTAAAAAGATCTGTAAAAGAATCAATAATAATTAATATTTCACCAATCGTTAATTTTATAAAACCTTTTTTAGCGTTTTGGTATTTTTCCATATCTTTATTATATACAAAAAAGGCTATCACTGTTTTGTGATAGCCATAATAATTAATTCTAGATTAATTGATTATTTATTTAATGCTTCAGAGATTGCAACTGCAACAGCAACTGATGCACCAACCATTGGGTTATTACCCATACCGATTAAGCCCATCATTTCAACGTGTGCAGGAACTGAAGAAGAACCAGCGAATTGTGCATCTGAATGCATTCTACCCATAGTATCAGTCATACCATAAGAAGCAGGACCAGCAGCCATATTATCTGGATGCAATGTTCTACCAGTACCACCACCAGAAGCTACTGAGAAATATTTCTTTCCTAGTTCGATACATTCTTTCTTATATGTACCAGCTACTGGATGTTGGAATCTAGTTGGGTTAGTTGAGTTACCAGTAATAGAAACATCAACACCTTCTTTATGCATGATAGCAACGCCTTCTCTAACATCATCAGCACCATAACATCTAACAGCTAATCTATCAGGATTGTTACCATATTTAGTTTCATTAACGATATTAACTTCACCAGTGAAGTAATCAAATTTAGTTTCTACATGAGTGAATCCGTTAACTCTAGAAATAATCTTAGCAGCATCTTTGCCTAAACCATTTAAGATAACTCTTAATGGTTCTTTTCTAGCTTTGTTAGCAGATTTAGCAATACCAATAGCACCTTCAGCAGCAGCAAATGATTCGTGACCTGCTAAGAAAGCAAAACACTTAGTATCATCATTTAATAACATAGCAGCTAAGTTACCATGACCTAAACCAACTTTTCTATCTTCAGCAACAGAACCAGGAATACAGAATGATTGTAAACCTTCGCCTAATGACTTAGCTACTTCGTAAGCTGTCTTATCACCTTTCTTTACAGCGATTGCAGCACCTACGATATATGCCCAACATGCGTTTTCGAAACAAATTGGTTGAATACCTTTTACGATTGTGTAAACATCAACACCTGTTTCATCAACAATTTTCTTTGCTTCTTCAATTGAAGAAATTCCATACTTATTAAGAACAGAATTAATCTTTTCGATACGTCTTTCGTAACCTTCAAATAATGCCATACTTTTCTGTCCTCCTATTGCTTTCTAGGATCAATATACTTAGCAGCATCAGCAAATCTACCATAAGTCTTGATCTCTTTCTTAAATGCTTCATCAGGATTTGTTCCAGCTTTAATAGCATCCATGAACTTACCCATATTTACATATTCATAACCGATAATTTCATCATCTTTATCTAAAGCAATTCTTGTAATATAACCTTCAGCTAATTCTAAGTAACGAGGACCTTTAGCTTTTGTAGAATAACAAGTACCTACTTGAGATCTTGTTCCCTTTCCTAAATCTTCTAGTCCTGCACCAATTACAAGTCCACCTTCAGAGAAAGCAGATTGAGAACGTCCATAAACGATTTGTAAGAATAATTCTCTCATTGCAGTGTTAATAGCATCACATACTAAGTCAGTGTTGATAGCTTCTAATAAAGTTTTACCAACGATTGCTTCAGATGCCATAGCTGCAGAGTGAGTCATACCTGAACAACCTAATGTTTCAATAAGAGCTTCTTCAATGATACCTTCTTTAATGTTAAGAGTAAGTTTACAAGCTCCTTGTTGTGGTGCACACCATCCAATACCATGAGTTAGACCTGAGATATCCTTAATTTCTTTAGAATAAACCCATTTGCCTTCTTCAGGAATTGGAGCACAACCATGGCTTGCGCCACATTTTACTGTGCACATGTTTTCTACTTCTTTTGAGTAAACCATAATTCCTCCTTTAAAATAAAAGCCGATGCGCGACTACTGACAAGTAGAAGTCATCAGCTTCGCGAAAGTGCTTTTGCAAATATATTTTAACATATCTAGCCATCTGAATAATGTCTTTTTTTCTTGTGAATTGTATAATTTAATTAAATAATTATGAGCAAGTATGAACCCTTATGGAAATATGTCGTAAGCAATAGTTCTAAAGCCCTTGAACTTCCTTTTTCACGTGTCAAAGACATCCTTGGTTTTGATATAGACCACGCTTTTTTGACCTATAAGAAAGAAATTGAAGCCATGGGATATCAAGTAAAGATCTCAATGAAAAACCAAGTAGTTTCATTCAAAAAAGCATAAATAAGGAGCTTACATGCAATTAAAAACACTAAACAAGGCAAACAATATCGTGTTAAAAGACTACACTGTTAATGAATGTAGAAAAATCTTCCTCGAAAGAAACTCATATGTTTTAAAATTAGTTAATTCATATGGCGAAGATTATGGAGGTAGTCAACACAGTGAAGAAACTATAGTTAAGTATATAGAAATAATTCCTGAAAGAATTTTAGTTAAAAATGGTCATTTTTATGGTGCTATCATCCTTATAGACTATGACTACTATAATGGAGGGCAACTCGATATAAAAAATGACACTATTTTACCAATTAAAGGAAAAGCAATCGGTGAAACAAAGTGTGGCTCTAGTTTCTCGAATGATGATCATAGTCGTTGGAATTATACCGAATATTCAATCGTTGAAAGACCAGATGATGTTGAAGTGTTGTGTGAATAATCATTTCTTATTCTTTACTAATAAAAACTATCTCCGCAATTGGAGATAGTTTTTATATAAGTATTAATTAAGATAATCGATTATGTCGTTATCCTAATATAGCTGCATCACTGCTGAATTGTTCACCACTTGCTTTTTCAAACATATTCAATAGTTTTTCAACAGTTAATGACTTCTTTTCTTCACCTTTAATATCTAGAATGATACGACCGTTGTTAAGCATTAATAATCTATCACCATAATTAATCGCATCTTTCATATTATGAGTTACCATGAAAGTTGTTAAATTTGATTTTCTAACAATAGCATTTGTAACTGATAATACTTTCGTAGCTGTCTTTGGATCTAAAGCAGCAGTATGTTCATCTAATAATAATAGTTTTGGTCTTTGAATTGTAGCCATAATTAAGGTTAACGCTTGTCTTTGACCACCAGATAATAAACCAACCTTAGTAGTCATTCTATTTTCTAGACCTAAATCAAATTCTTTTAATAACTCTAAGAAATATTTTCTTTCTTCGTCATTGATGCCGCGACCCAAACCACGTCTTTGACCACGTCTATTAGCTAAAGCTAGGTTTTCCTCAATCCACATATCAGAAGCGGTACCAATTGTTGGATTCTGGAATACTCTACCAATATATGATGCACGCTTATATTCGGGCATATTAGTGACATCAATATCATCAATATATATCTTTCCAGAATCAACCATTAATGAACCAGCTATCGCATTTAGCAGCGTCGATTTACCAGCACCATTAGAACCGATAACAGTCGCAAACTCGCCATCATTCAATATTAGACTTATATCATTTAATGCACGTTTTTCGTTAACGGTATTTTCATCAAATACCTTTTTGATATTTTCTATTCTAAGCATATTATTCTTTTCCTTTCTTAAAATTAGGAATTGCTAAGAATATCATAACTATCAAAGCTGTAAATAGTTTTAAATCATTAGAATCTATTCTTAACCATAAGATAAATACCATCGCAGAATAATAAATTATTCCACCTACTATAACAAAGGCTAATCTAGTATAAAAACTACAACCTTTCTTAAAGATAACTTCTAATAGTGCTTCACCAATGATAATAGCAGCTAAGCCAATAACGATAGCACCTCTACCCATATTGATATCCGCAAAGCCTTGATATTGAGAAAGAATACCACCAGCTAGACCAACCAAACCATTACCTAAACCAAAGCCAATAATCTTCATCGTATCAATATTGATGCCTTGAGCTAAAGCCATATGATTAGAATTACCAGTCGCACGTATAGCACAACCTTGTTCAGTACCGAAGTACCAATACATAACCGCAATCAATATGATAGCTACAATAAAACAAACAAGAATTGTTAGTGGAACTTTCCTAATCGAAATAAGTAAATTTACCTTATCTAAATTAATAGCTACATTAGCAGCCATATTCATAATATGTAAGTTAATTGGGAATAAAGCTAATTGAACCAAGATTCCCGAAAGAATTGCAGGAATCTTAAGTTTAGTATGAATCAAACCAGTTGTTACACCAGCAACTGCACCTGCAAGGAAAGCAACAATCAAAGATACAGCAGGATTAACATTTACTTGTAGAAGCATAACGGTAACTGCTCCACCCATCGCAAAAGAACCATCCACAGTTAAATCTGATTCTTTTAAAACTCTAAATGTAACATACACTCCTAGAGCCATAATGCCCCAAATTAGTCCTTGAGCAATGCCTCCAGGCAAACGATTAATTAAACTTGAAATACTAATCATAATTAATCCATCAACTCGTAACCATCAGGAATAGCAATATTGAAGCTTTCTGCTACTTCTTTATCAATACTCTTTACAGGGCTTGCGAAGTATTCTATAGGCATTTCTTCGACTTTAGCTTCACCCTTTAAAATCTTAATAGCCATTTGACCAGTAGTCTTGCCTAATTCATAGTAATCGATTGATAATGTTGCAACACCACCTACAGCTTTACAACAAGCTTTTTCACCAACGATAATTGGTACATTACCCATAGCAGCTGATTTGATAACTTCACCATTAGAAGCGCAAGTATTATCTGTAGGAATATAAATAACATCAGTTTCTTGACATGCACTAGTTGCAACACTAGATACATCATTAGAATCAGAGAACGAATAAGACTTGACTGTCAATCCTTTAGCTTCTAAATATTCTTGAACTTTCTTTACTTGATATAAACTATTTGCTTCACTTGAGCAATATAACATACCGACAACTTTAGCATCAGGAACTAGATCAATGATCATTTGTGCTTGTTCATCTAGTGGAGCTAAATCTGAAGTGCCAGAAACATTATTACCAACAATACCATTAAAATTGTCGATATCTAAAGCTACACCATATTCTGTAACTGAAGTGCCTAAAATTGGAATTGTGTCTGTCGCATGGCTAGTTGCTTGCAAAGCTGGAGTGGCATTAGCCATAATCAAATCAACACCCTCAGCTACAAAGTTAGTTGCCATAGTTGAACATACAGCACTATCACCTGAAGCAACTTGAACATCAATATTGATGTCATCACCAAATTCGTCCTTTAGACAATCAACAAAACCTTGTGTTGCTGAATCTAAAGCATCGTGTTGCACTAATTGGATAACGCCTACATTATATTTGTTTGTTGAACCTGAACAACCTGTAAGCATAACCAATGTTAACAACGCTACTAATAATTTTTTCATTTGCTTTCCTCCCAAGAAAATAAAAACGCCCTAACAAGGACGTAAGAAACGTGTTACCACCTTAATTCATTATCACATCACTGTAATAATCTCATCGACTACTATCATAGCCTAACTTTTTAACGGTAGTTACCGAAATGTTCTACTCTATTCAAACATTTAACTCACCGATGTATTCTCTACAAACTATCGCAATTGCTTTCACCAATCACAATCTCTCTACAACGAATCATTTGAGATACTATTCGGTTCAAAGTTTCTAATTGAATTTTATTACATTTTATGAAAATAAGTCAACTATTTTTTTCTGAAAATATTTTCATAATTATGAAAGTGTTTTTTTATTGAACATTTAAGAATTAAGACTATTCAATATATTCATAGGCATTTCTTAATCCTCCACCCTCTTGAATGGTTAAGACGCCATGTTCATCTTTTAAACTGATAACTCCACAATAAGTAAAACCGTTTTTAAGTAAACACTTATTCATCGCGATATTACCCTTATGTGTGTCAACGCGTATATGACGATATTGTTTTTTTAATTCACTAAATAGATAACTTCCTAAACCTTTTTGATTAACCGCAACACGATGAACAGCAACATAATCAGAATCATCTAGCCATTTGCCATCTATCTCATCATAACTATAATCATGATCTATTAGTGCAAATACACCCTGTATTTTCTCATCTTTTAAAACATACAAGCGGTCTTTTTCAATATCTTTCTTAAACATCTCGAGATTTGGATGACCATTTTGCCACTGATCAATACCGTATTCCGCAATCTTTTTTCTTCCTTTTTCTACAATTTCCATAATGCAAGGAAGATCTTCTGATTTGGCCTTAACTATAATCATCTTTTGTCTTCTTTCTGATAGATGGATGTGAAGCTAGAATCTTTTTAATACCTGTAGGATGTGGGAAAGCTATGCTTACAACACCATTATCATTAGCCAAAATGACACCTTCACCATAAATCTTATGAATGACAATATCTCCTTTGCGATACATATCATCCTTTGGTTCTTTATTAACTCTGCTGCTTGCGATTACTTCTTCATCGAATAGCATAGATGACATAGGTGTAACGTGATCGTCGACATGTTCAATATAAGAATTATCAATTTCCTTAATAAATCTAGAAGGCAATTTACTTGATTGCAAAACATAAGAAAAACTACTTGATTCAGTTAGATACAACAATTTTCTAGCTCTAGTATATGCAACATAAGCTAATCTTCTTTCTTCTTCTAATCCTTTTAATCCTTCCGATAAGGTTTTCTCCGATGGGAATACACCTTCTGATAAACCAATTACAAATACGCAATCAAATTCCAACCCTTTAGCACTATGTATCGTACAAAGATTTACAGAATCATATACTTGTTCACTAGCTCTATCAGTATATAAAGATATCATCTGTAAATAATCATCTAATGTCGAATCAGGATAATCTTCAGAATATTCTTTAATATCATCCAACAATGATTTGATATTTTCTAATCTTTCTGTTTCGTTTTCAACTTCTAACATCGTACGATAACCAGAATCATCTAAAACTTCTTTAAGTAACAATTCTAAATCTAAGCTTTCAACATCAACACGCCATTTTTCAATCATCCTCACAAAATGATCAAAAGTGTCTTTATTCTTTGGATATAAGCCAGCTTTCAATACTTCGAACATCGTCATATTTTTACTATTCGCAATCTCTTGAATCGCATCAATAGTTTTTTGGCCAACACCTCTTCTTGGCGTATTGATAATTCTAATTAAAGCTAAATCATCTGCTCTTGTAATCATTCTTAAGTAACATAAGATATCTTTTACTTCCATACGTTCATAGAATCTTAAACCACCATATATAACATAAGGAATACGATTTTCTAATAAAACTTTTTCGACATCTCTTGATAAATAATTTGAACGATATAGTATCGCAATATCACGATAGTTATAACCATCATTTCTTAACTTGATGATCTGATTGGCAACATAGTTAGCCTCAGCAGCTTCTGAGAAACATGTTTTATGAATAATTCTATCGCCAGCACCATTTCTAGAAAATAAATCTTTTTCTACTCTTTCCTTATTATTTTTAATGACACTGTTGGCACCCGACAAAATATTATTAGTTGAACGATAATTTTCATTAAGAATAATGGTATATAAATCAGTAAAATCCTTGTCCATATTTGTAATGATATTTACATCAGCGCCACGCCAAGTAAAAATAGTTTGGTCAGGATCACCAACTACATATAAATTGTTATGAAAACTAGATAATTGTTTAATCAATTTATACTGTTCTTTATCAACATCTTGAAATTCATCAACATGAACATAGTGAAAACGTTTTGCCCACTTTTCTAAAATTACAGGATTTTCATCAAATAATCTTGTCGTAAACAAGATTAAATCATCAAAATCCAAGCCATACATCTTCTCAAGTCTTTCTTGATAGTAAGCATATACTTTAGCTTTATTGATTAAACGAGGCTCACCATAAGTGAAGCTCATAGCTTTATCAGGCTTGATGTCTTGATACTTGTTGTCGGCAATATAATCTAACATACTTCCATATGCATATTCTTTCTTATCAATACCAACTAGTTTATATGCTTCTTTTAAAATTTGTTTCTGATCATCTGCATCGACAACCGTAAAATTACGCGGGTAATTTAAGGCTATGATATCTTCTGACAATATACGCATACATAAAGAGTGAATAGTTGAAATGTGACAACCGACACCTTTATCAGAAAGCATCTCATTAATTCTTGATTTCATTTCTTTAGCTGCTTTATTGGTAAAAGTGATTGCGAGAATGTGATATGGCAAAACATTATTTTTTTCAATTAAATAAGCAATTCTCATAGTTAAAACACGGGTCTTTCCAGAACCAGCACCCGCGATTATTCTTATATGATTATGCGTATCTTCAACTGCACATTTTTGGTTTTCATTTAACTGCGAGAAAACAACCATACATCAATTATACAACAGAATGATATAATACATTTATGGCAAGCACACCACGTTTTATTACGCTGTTAATAGCCAAATCTACATATAAAATCTTACGACTATTAGGCAAAAATAGCTCAGTATTTTCTGGTGCTGTAGCCCTTAAACTTGATAAAGATATTTTAGGAAAAATAACTCCACCAAAACACCTAATAATGGTGAGTGGAACTAATGGAAAAACTAGTACAACTAATCTATTAAAAGACAGTTTTCTTTCAAACGGTTATTCTGTGATAGACAATCATCTAGGTTCTAATATCTTGACTGGCATCACTTCATCTTTAATTAATAATTGTGATTTAAATGGCGTATGTCATCAAGACATTGCATGTCTAGAACTAGACGAAAGAAGTGCTAGAACTGTATTCCCTTATTTAACTCCTGAATATTTAATTGTAAGCAATATTCAAAGGGATACCATGTTGAGAAATCCTCATACTGAATATATCTTTGATATCATCAATAAATATTTACCAAAACAAACAAAATTGATTTTGAACGCTGATGATTTAATCTCTTCACAACTTGGAAAAGATAATGATAAGGTATTTTATAAAGTAGAAGTCCAAGAAAATGAAAAATTTAAAGATAATATCGTAAAAGATATTACAGTCTGTCCAAAATGTCATAGTGAATTAAAATGGAAATTCGTTAGATATAATTCAATCGGCCAAGGATATTGTCCAAATTGTGATTTCAAATCTAGTGAAGCACAATACATAGCAATAAGTAATCATAACAATCAATTACAAACTAATGTTGGTGAATACCCTTTAGTTGGTGGCAATAGAATTATTGATATGTATAACGAAATATCAATCATCGCATTATTAAAAGAATTTGGTTTAACAGATCAAGAAATAACTAAAGGATTAAAAGATAAGAAAATTGTAGCCTCTAGATATTTAGATGAAAAAATAGCTGATAAGACTGTCATTTCGATGTTGGCAAAAGGCATGAACGCTATCGCATGTTCAAATAGTTTTGAAACTGTATCAAATGATAAAGAAGAAAAAAGTGTCTTGATGATTCTTGATGATGAACATGAAAATCGTAAATCTTCAGAAATAGTTTCATGGATCTATGATACTGATTTTGAATTTCTAAAAGATCCAAAAATTAAGCAAATAGTTGTGGGTGGTAAAAGAAGCTACGACTACAAAGTAAGATTATTATTAGCAGGCGTTGATGAAAATAAAATCATTTGTAGTCTCGATGAAATTAAGACAGCAGAATTATTAGATCTATCAGTTGATAAGATCTATATCTTATGGGATATGTACAATACTAATTCATATAAAGGTATTAAAGAAACACTACATAGGAGGTTAACGAAATGATAATTGAAATATTATATCCTAACCTATGTAACCTTTTTGGTGATCGTGGCAATGTTGTCTATCTAAAGAAATGTCTAAGTGATTCAACCTTTATCGAAACTAGCATTGATGAAGAACCTTATTTTGTAAAAAATAATGCCGATTTAATCTATATGGGTCCTATGTCAGAAAATAGTCAAATCATCATCAAAGAAAAGCTTGAGCCTTATATCAACAAATTGAACGAATTAATAAATAAAGGCACCACTTTCTTACTAACGGGAAATGCTATGGAAGTCTTTGGCAATCAAGTTGTTGATAAAGATGGTACTATCTTTAAAGGTTTAGGATTATTAGATATCAATAGCAATAGAGATATGATCAATCGTAAAAATTCAATCTTCTTAGGTAAATATAAAGATATTGAAATCGTGGCTTTCCAATCTCAATTCACTACTTGTACAACTAGCGAAGAAAAAATCTTTGAAAAGATATATGGTATTGGACTAAATGACAACGATAATTATGCAGGCATTAGAAAAAACAATTTAATCGCAACATATCTTATTGGGCCAATCTTAGTACTAAACCCAGAATTCACTAAACTAGTCTTACGCAAAGATGAACTTCCATTTCAAGAAGACCTTAAGACTGCTTATGATGTAAGACTTGAAGAATATAAACGCATCATCAACAAACAATGAAAAAACAAATAAAAGAAGCACTAACCATTTTAAACAATAAAGGCTATGAAGCCTTTTTAGTTGGTGGTGCTGTTAGAAATTATATGTTACATAAAAAAGTAACAGATTATGACATCACAACTAACGCCGATCCAAACGCCATTAAGATGTGCTTTTCAAATTATCAACAATACGACATCGGTAAAGATTTAGGAACAATAATTGTCTTAATAGATAAAGTCAAAATAGATATTACCCCCTATCGCAAAGAAGGGGTATATACCAACCATCGTCGTCCTAATAAAATAGAATACGCTTCTAATCTCAAACAAGATTTAAAAAGAAGAGATTTCACTATTAATGCCTTATGTATGAACAAAGACGAAGAAATAGTCGACTATTTTAACGGCATCAAAGATTTAGAAAACAAAAGCATAAAAGCAATCGGAAATCCTGATACACGTTTTAACGAAGATGGCTTACGTATCTTAAGAGCACTTAGATTTAAAGCAAAATTAAATTTTAAGATTGAAGATAAAACTAATAAAGCAATCTATAGAAATAAAGACCTTTTGAAATATATCTCTAACGAAAGAAAAAAAGATGAACTTCTACAAATACTAGACAATAAAAGCGCCTTTAAGCTTATCAATGAATACCACGAAATATTCAATACTTTTATGTCTATAGAACAAATTGAACGTAAACAAAATGATTTTTCAAATCCTTTATACTCATTAGCCTATATCTTAAAAGATAACGACAAAAACAATCTAAAAGCTTTAAAGTATTCAAAAGCAGAAATTGAATTAATAAGTTCCCTAAAACATGCTGCAAAGATTGATGTGAATGATGATTATGAATTTATAACATGTCTTTCTAACATTTATCAAAATGATATATTAAGATACTTATGTGAATTACATCATTATGATTTCACTTCTCGATATAACAAACTACATAAATATATGGTGATGTTGAATGACTTAGAAATCGATGGAACTACGATTAAAGAATTTGGCTATGAAGGTGTAGAAATAAAAAGAGTAAAAAACCATCTAATAGATTTAATTCATCATAAAAAGCTTGTAAACAAAAAATCAACTTTAATTAATTATTTGAGAAATGCTATCATATAAGTGCTGCCGGCTTAGCTCATCAGGTAGAGCAACGCACTCGTAACGCGTAGGTGGTAGGTTCGAGTCCTATAGCCGGCACCATTATAAAAATAAGACCCTCATCATTGAGGGTTTTTTAATGTTTTTGTTTTAGGCAAAGTAAGTGCGGCTATTAAATAGATTAAGCCAAACACTAAAGAAATAATAGCTCGAACATTGGACAGGTCGCCAATGATTACTGTCATATGAGGAAGTGCTGTTAAACATAACAATATGCCAAAAAAAATCATCAGTTTCTTATGTTCATTAAAGATAAAAGCAGCCAAGCCTGCAATTAAATGAATGCAAGGAATAGTATATAAAGCTATACAATAAGCTTTAGCTTCAGGAGTATTTAAAACAGATATCTTCAATATATATTGGTTAGTAGAATATTCATATATCAAAATAAAATATGTTGCTATGGCAACTATTATTTCGACTATTGATAATACTCTTAACACTTTTTTACTCATAAGAAAATTCTAATATTTAATTTTTACCAAGTAAAGTCCATGCGGGTCGACATTATATCTTCTAGTATTTTTACATGGAACATCAACCATCTGTTTAACATCTGCCAAAGTCTTTTGGCCTCTAGCTAAATCAATAAGCGTACCAACCATTATTCTGACCATATTTCTTAAAAAACCTGTGCCAGTTACTGTGATGTACAACATATCTTTTTTCTTTACGATCTTAAATTCTTTAATGGTTCTAACTTGATTAGGATATTCAGTATAACTAGAAGTATTAAAAGAACCAAAGTCGTGAGTTCCCAGATATAACTCGGCTCCTTTTTTCATCAAATCGATGTCTAATTTATAGTGGCATTGGTATGCATAGCCATTCTTGAAAACATCATATTCACCAATATTGATTAAATAACGATATGTTTTTTCTTTTACCGAAAAACGTGCATGAAAACTTTCATCAACATATTCAATTTTACTAATATAGATATCTTTAGGAGTTGAACTATTTATTGCGTATTGAAGCTTTTCTGGTTTAATTATTCTATCATCATCAAAATGGAATACTTGCCCTATCGCATGTACTCCTGCATCAGTTCTCGATGACATCACAATTCTTATATCTTTAACAAATACTTTCTTTAATGCTTTCTCAATTACATCTTGAATAGCTAAACCATTTTTTTGTGATTGAAAGCCAACGTAGTTATTACCATCATAAGATACTGTTACTTTATATCTCATAAGACAAACCTACTAGCTATACTTAAACCCATTACAACAATATTTAAAAATAAATAAATATAATCACGAACTTCAAATTTCAATACATGATATCTTGTACGCTCAGCACCTGGAACATATCCTCTAGCTTCCATAGCATCTGCTAATTCATAAGCTCTCTCAAATGCAACGGAAAATAATGGAATAATCAATGATAATATAGCGCCTATTTTTTCAGATAATTTACCATTCTCAAAATCAACGCCACGTGATTTTTGTGCATCCATAATTCTCATTGTTTCTTCTATGATGGTAGGAATAAATCTCAAGGCAATCGAAATCATCATGGCAATTTCATGTGTTGGAAATTTGATAACTTGTAATGGTTTCAATAAGTGTTCAATGCCTAAAGTTAAATCTAAAGGCTTTGTTGTAGCAGTTAAAGTTGTTGTAACCATAATCATTAATAATAGTCTTGTCACAACAAACAAAGTATTGAACAATGCGTCTGCATATATTTCTACTGGACCTAATTTAACTAATAGATCGCCAGTTTTTAGAGTTAAAACATTAATTATCAATAAGAATACCATCATGAACATCATTGGTTTAACTGATGATAAAACATATTTAAAATTAAGCTTCGCTAATAAAATTTCAACAACTAAGATAATACCAATCACTAAAAAAACATACCAACTTTTTGGCACAAATATAGCGACAATCATCAAGATCAAAGCCACTAGTTTAGCACGTGGATCCAATCTATGCATTATCGAATCTAGAGGTATATACTTTCCTAAAACTAAATTATTCATCTATCTTACTTGCCTGCTTATTTCCTCAACAACTTCATTTATCGTACGGATATTATCCGATACCTTGAAGCCATTTTCTCTTAATTCATTTTTTAACGATACAATTTGTGGTTCCAATAACTTAAGTTTGTCTACCAATTCTTTATTATTGAATAAATCTAAAGTTAATCCTGAATATTCAACTTTTCCTTTAGCTAAAACAATTGTATTGTCACAATAGTTATAAACCATCTCGTTATCATGAGTAACAATGATTATTGTTTTGTTTAATTTTTTATTTAATCCTATAAATAGATTAATGATTTCTTTGCCACCAACAGGATCTAAACCTGCTGTAGGTTCATCTAAAACGATCACTTGAGGGTTGATTGCTAGAATACCGGCAATAGCTACCCTTCTTTTTTGACCACCGGATAATTCCAAAGGTGAGATTTCATAATATTCAGGACCGATGCCTACAAGTTTTAATGCTTCAACAGCTTTTTTCTTGCATTCTTCTTCAGTAAAACCAAAATTCTTTGGACCAAACATTACATCTTTTATTATTGTTTCTTCAAATAGTTGATGTTCTGAAAATTGGAATACAAGTCCAACTTCTTTTCTTAATTGTTTCAAGAAACGATGTTTTTGATTTGCGACTATTTCATGATCCAAGATCTCTAAACGTCCAGAAGTAGGCAATAGTAAAGCGTTCAAGTGTTCAACTAGAGTTGATTTACCTGAGCCTGTTTCGCCTATGACGGCTGTAATTTTGCCTTCTTGAATATCTAGGTTGATGTCATCTAATGCTTTATGGGCATATGGCATACCTAAATCGTAGACATAGCTTAATTCTTTGAACGATATTGGCATAACTGTTTTACTACACCTTCAATATTATCTGCATTTACTTTTATTTTTTTCTTTGCGAAAGCTTCTTTGACTAGTTCTATAAATGGAATATCAAGATTTATTTTTCTTAATTCTTCTGGATGCTTAAAGACGTTTTCAGGTTTATCTTGCATAAACAACTTGCCATTATTTAAGACGATGCACTCTTCAGACTGTAAAACCTCTTCTATATCATGAGTTATAGAAACAATTGTAAAATCTGGGTTCTTTGATAGATCATACATAAAAGTTTTAATTTCTTTTCGTGCTTTTGGATCTAGCATGCTTGTAGCTTCATCAAAGATAATGACATTTGGTTGCATAGCTAAAACTCCAGCTATAGCTACTCTTTGTTTTTGACCACCAGACATATTTTGTGGTTCTTTATCTAATAAACCTGTTAAACCAACCTTGCTTGCGTACTCTAAGATGATATCATCCATCTTGCTTGGTTCAACTCTACGGTTCTCTAAACCAAAAGCAATATCGTCTTTGACAGTTGAACCAATAAATTGATTATCAGGATTCTGAAAAACGATGCCTAGCTTCTTTCTGATTGTAGGCATATTTTCTTCGCACACTTTTACACCCTCAATAAAAATTTCACCAGCCTTAGGTGTAAGCAAACCAGCAATCAATTTAGCTATTGTTGATTTACCTGAACCATTGTGACCAATGATGGTTGTATATGTGCCCTTTTCAATATTAAAAGAAACATCATCTATCGCGTTGTTTGTTTCACTATATGAAAAACTAACATTTTTAACCTCAATAAAACTCATAACAATAACAATTATACAATATATTAATTAATATTCCTTTTCACATACTCATCTATTACAGGTTTAATAGGGTCAGATATCTCTTCAGGAATTTTATCAACATCAAAAAACCTTAATTCACTAATTTCTTCCAACTGAGGTTTTAGTACGCCGTGATATTTATGACATGTATAGACTATCTCAACATTTGATACCTCATCACCATTAGGATATACATAATGAATTTCTTTTCCAGAATTAACCATAAAAAATTCCAGTTCTTCACCTACTAGCCCTGTTTCTTCAAATAATTCTCTCAAGGCACAATCTTCAACCTTCTCATCAATTTCAATTGAACCGCCAGCATAACCCCATTTATGATTATCTGCTCTTTTCCCTAATAGGATTTGGCCTTTATCATTGACTACGATGACGCTTGCTGCAGTTTGAATTAAGGTACGATGGCCTACTATTTTGCGTAAATCTTTAATATAATCACTCATAAACTTTATTTAATAACGCATCATATGCATCTTTTAAGTCGTCAATATCTTTAACTGTAATTTCCATTGGGCACATACCATCACCTCTTCTATTAATAATGTAAGGAACCAATTCATCGTATTGATACTCAATATTATATTTATCTAGAATCTGCTTACCAGCTAGTGAAAGTACTAAAGCATATACTTTACTTACTCCAGAATATACTAAAAGCATGGCACTAGCTTTGCCTACTATTTTGTCAACCACTTCTAAACCTGAGAAATAGTCTTTATCATCCTTAATTTTACTAATTACAGGTTTTATACCACTATCTAAAGAATAATAGCCATTTGAGGCTATAATTGAATAATTATTCGCTAATAATGTCTGTTTTAAATTCATAAAATCATTATATTGAGTTATAATTATATGTGCAAATAAAAGGAGAAAAAATATGCCACTAGTAACATCAAAAGAAATGTTTGAGAAAGCTTATAATGGCGGTTACGCTATTGGTGCTTTCAATGTTAACAACATGGAAATCATCCAAGGTATTACTGAAGCAGCTAAAGAATGCAATGCCCCAGTAATTCTACAAGTTTCTAAAGGAGCAAGAGCTTACGCTAACAGAACTTACTTAGTCAAATTAGTTGAAGCTGCTGTAATTGAAACTGGTCTTCCAATCGTTCTTCACTTAGACCATGGTGATAGTTTCGAAACTTGTAAATCATGTATCGATGATGGTTTCACATCTGTTATGATCGATGCTTCTTCTAAATCATTTGAAGAAAACATCGCTATTACAAAGCAAGTTGTTGAATATGCTCACGCTCATGGCGTAGTAGTAGAAGCTGAATTAGGTACATTAGCTGGTGTTGAAGATGAAGTTAGCGTTTCTGCAGAAGATTCATCATACACTAGACCTGAAGATGTTGAAGAATTCGTTAAGAGAACTGGTTGTGATTCATTAGCAATCGCTATCGGTACATCTCATGGTGCTTACAAGTTTAAACCAGAACAATGCACTAGAAACGAAGAAGGTATCTTGGTACCTCCTCCACTAAGATTCGACATCCTTGAAGAAGTACAAAAGAGACTTCCTGGATTCCCAATCGTTCTACATGGTTCTTCATCTGTTCCTCAAGAATGGGTAAAAGTAATCAATGAAAACGGTGGCAAGATGCCAGATGCAGTTGGTGTTCCAGAAGAACAATTAAGAAAAGCTTCTAAGATGGCTGTATGTAAGATTAACATTGACTCTGACTTACGTCTAGCTATGACTGGTTCTATCCGTCAATTCTTCAATGAACATCCAGAAAAATTTGACCCTAGAGAATACTTAAAACCAGCTAGAGCAAACATCAAAGAATTAGTTAAACATAAGATCGTTGATGTATTAGGCTGTAACGATAAAATCTAGTCAATCAAAAAGGTATCGGGAGATACCTTTTTTAATGCTCAATTTTATTAAAAACTACTAAATCTCATTTATTATACATACAGCCTGAGCCATTGCACCTTCGCCATTGCCAATAAAGCCAAGACCTTCAGCACAAGTTGCTTTAACATTGACTTTATTTACATCACAATGTAAATGTTCTGCGATATTTTTTCTCATTTCATCAATATGCGGAGCCATCTTTGGTTTTTCAATAACAATTAATGAATCAACGTTGCCAATTTCATAACCATTTTCTATCATCATCTTATATGTTTCATCTAATAAAGTTAAGGAACTGATTCCCTCGTATTTTGGATCCTTATCAGAGAAATGTGTGCCAATGTCTTTTAGACCCATCGCACCAATTATGGCCTCAATAATTGCGTGTAACAGAACGTCAGCATCACTATGACCTAATAAACCTTTTTCATAAGGAATCTTTACTCCCCCAATTATAAGATCTCTTCCTTCTACCAGACGGTGAATATCTTGTGATTGTCCTATTCTCATATTTGAACCTCTCTAATATCATCTACAACATCATTTGTTTCTTTAAGCAATACATCTTTTGCTTGATGTCCCTTAGCTACTAAGATACATCTTACGCCCATCGCATCAGCTACATCTTTATCATGTAAAGAATCGCCTATCATCAAACAATCCTTAGGATCTTTATCTTTAATCCAATTCAATGCGACATTTACTTTTGAACCAGCATAGATATTATCAATGCCTAATACTTCATCAAAATAATGATCTATCTTCAAATGTTTGATTTGACCTTTTAGTTCATTTAAATCTGATGCAGAAAGAAGTATATTTTTATATCCTAACCTATGAGATTTTTCTAGCATCTCTATTACGCCATCAAAAACTTTATATTCATCTTTCTTACTACAATATTGTTTAAACCAGTAATCACCAACTTCTTCGTAAGTATATTTATTCCAGTCAAAGCCAACACGTGTATAGTAATCTTTTACAGGAAAAGTGAAAAGATGAAGATACTCATCTTTAGTTAATGGTTCTCTAGGAAGCTTATATTCTTTGATGGTTTGGTTTTCACAAGCGATGCAAATATCGACATCATCTATGACAGTACCATTAAAGTCAAATATTAAGTATTTCATTCTTACTTTATTATACAAAAAAGAGCTCAACTTGAGCTCTAATAAGTATCCTCGCTGTTTACATAACCACCCATATCTGATTCTTCTTCAGGAGTTTCGCCTTCTTCAGGTTCATCTTCACCTAATTCAATTTTGCTTAAGTCGACATGTGATTCTGAATATGTACGGCGTTCTTTCAAATCCCATTTGTTATCCTTCAAAGAAACAAAACGAGAATCAAGAGTTAAATCAGAATAAAATTGGGAAATATAATCTGAAGATTTGTTGCATATTTTAGAAACATCTTCCCAAAGTTTGCTAAACATTACACAACGTTTTTTACTAGATAGAATGTCATAGGCAACATCTGTCATAGATTTAACACTAGTCATTTAAATACCTCAATTTTTTATTTCTATCACTTTATCCTCACCATCGATGAGGTAGTGCACTAATATATTAACATTATTTTTACTAAATTCAACCATTTTCACATCAATTTCAACAATTCCTTCAGAACTTGTTATTTTGGCATAAGTCTTATTTCTAAGATGTAATTCTAACATATAGTCTTTTGCTTCTTTAAATAAACAAATTCCATCATCAAAAATACACACTTCAACATTGTTTTTATCACGATCAGTATAGAATAAACAATTATTATTCATAGTATCAGTAACTATATTTTCTTCATAATAATCATCATTTAAATTTCTAAGAATAACTTTAGGCATAGTCAACATTGTACTTAATCAGTAATTGTTAGTCAATAATGGTAAAATAATTTTATGGAATATAAAAATAAGAAAGTGCTTGTTATTGGTTTAGCTAGAAGTGGTATGGCTGCTATTAAACTGCTAAATAAATTAGGAGCACAAATTACATTATCAGAAATAAAAGAACCAAAACCAGAAGATGTAGATATTTTAAAATCAATGAATGTTGAAATAACTAATCAAATGATGAGTGTTTTTGATGGAGATTTTGACTTGGTTGTAAAAAATCCAGGAGTGCCTCCTGTAAGCCCTATTGTTAAAAAATTAAAAGATAGAAACATACCTATTATTACCGAAATAGAGCTTGCTTATGATGTAAGTAAACCTCAACATTATATTGCGATTACTGGCACTAATGGCAAAACAACTACCACTACAATAGTTTATGAAATCTTAAAACAAGCATATAAGGACAAAGCGCTAGTTGGCGGCAACATCGGTATTCCTTTATGTGAATTAGTTTTAGAACATAACTTAATGGAAAACGAAGGTTATTATATCTCTTTAGAAATTTCTAATCATCAATTAGTAGATATCATTAGCTTTAGACCAGAAGTATCCACAATAATTAATCTAGGACCAGACCATCTTGAAACGATGGGTTCTCTTCATAATTACTACAAATCAAAAACAGAAGTATATCGTAATCAAAAGGATGATGATTTGTTTATCATGAACAAGGATGATGAGTTGATTAAAGACTACACAAATAAATATCCAGTAAATTGTAAAATCCAAACATTCTCTTTAGAAAATGATGATGCATATGCATATCTAAAAGATGATTATATCTATGTAGATAATAAAAAAATAATCTCTACTGATAACATTAAGGTTGTAGGAAAACATAATATTCAAAATATCATTGCTGCTATACTAGCTTGTAAAAAAGTCGGCGTAAATGATGAAGATATAATAACTGCTATAAGCAATTTTAAAGGCGTAGAACATCGTATAGAATTCGTTAGAGAAATTAATGGAATTAAATATTATAACGACTCTAAAGGCACAAATACCGATGCATCCATCACTGCACTAAAAGCCTTTGACAAAGGTGTAATCCTTTTGGTTGGTGGATATGAAAAAGGTTTAGATATGTCTGAAATGAAAAAATATCTTAATCCCGTCAAAAAAGTCATTGGTTTTGGTGAAGCGGGCAAAAGAATCGCTTCAGATTTAGTTAATGATCCAATCATTGTTAAAACATTAGATGAAGCAATAAATGAAGCAAACAAGATTGCAACAAGTGGCGATATTGTTTTGTTGTCACCTACTACTTCTTCATATGACCAGTATTCTGGTTACGAAGAAAGAGGAAGACATTTTAAGAAATTGGTAAATAGTCTATGAACAATAAATATATAGGCGTATTTGATTCAGGAATTGGTGGTCTTACTGTAGTTAAGTCAATTATGAAAATATTACCAAAAGAAAACATAATCTATTTTGGTGATACTTTAAATAGTCCTTATGGTGACAAAAAGGAAGAACAAATAATTGAATTAGTTAAACAAGACGCAAAATTCTTGGCACAGTTTGATTTAAAAGCTATTGTCATTGCTTGCAACACAGCTGATGCGATTGGTAAAGACACCATTATGAACATGTATGATATGCCTGTATTCGGTGTTGTAGATCCAGCAAGTAAATATGCATGCTCAATAAGTAAAAACAAAAAGATTGGCGTCATTGCTACTAAAGCAGCAATCAACTCAAAAGCCTATGACGAGGCAATCAAGAGAATTGATGAAGAAGTTGAACTATATTCTAATGCTTGTCCATTGTTAGTACCGTTAGTTGAACAAGGAAAATTCACAGATGATTGTTTAGAAACAAAACAAATTCTTGAAGGATATTTAAAACCATTATTAGAAAAAGATATTGATTCTTTGATTCTAGGCTGTACACATTATCCTTTATTAGAAAATATGGTTAGACAAATAGCCCCTAATATAAACATCATCTCTTCTTCAGATGTTGCAGCAAAAAAACTTAAAGAAGATTTAGAAAAAATGAATATGATGTCTGATGAATTGATTGAGCGTAAATTCTATGTATCTAGTGATTCAAATAATTTCGCTAGACTTGCAAATATCTTCATCAAAGACTTTGATTACAAAATTAATCTAATATAAAAAAAGCGGAGGAATCATCATCATGATTCCTCCTTAATCTATGGAGAGGAGTATTACTCGTATCTAAGAGCATCTATAGGATTCAGTTTAGCTGCCTTATTTGCGGGATAATAACCAAAGAAGACACCTATAGATATTGAGAATAAAACCGATAGAACAATAGACATAATATTCGGCGAAGCTTGATAGCCTAAGATATTTGCGGCAACTGCACCAATTCCGAGTCCTACCATTATTCCAATAAAGCCACCAATCAAACAAACAATAATGGCTTCAATTATAAATTGCATTCTAATTGCATTTTGTGTTGCGCCTAAAGCTTTTCTTGTGCCTATTTCTCTTGTCCTTTCAGTAATTGATACTAACATGATATTCATTACACCAATTCCACCAACCAAAAGAGATATAGCAGCAATGCAACTGATTGCTATAGTAATAGTCGACAACATCTCGGTCATCGTTTCTAACATCGCTTCCATATTAGAAGCATCGACCGTATATGAGTCGTTTTGCGTATAAAAGCTTTCAAAGAAAGATTGTGTTTGTTCTAACAACCACGTCGTATCTATATCGGCTTTAGAAACGATTGTGAAACTAGAATAGCCATCTTTGCTACGCAATAAATATTTAGCAGTACTAATAGGAACATACATATTAGTTGTAGTTTTAGAACTTGAAGAGAATGATTCGCTAGTCTCTGATTCATAATGGTAAATACCAATAATTGTAAACTCTTGTAGATAACCATTTACAGTAATTCTTATTGGCAAACCAACTGCATTATAAGAACTATAACCTAGGTCTGATACAAATTGGTCAGATACTACACAGAACTTTTGTTTATTGTCGTTATCTTCATCAGATATAAAACGGCCAGTAATCATTTCGATTTCTTGATAATCTTTATATTCGCTAGTTATGCCACTAATACTGATATAAGCTTCATTATCACCATTAGTTACTGTGGTACTTCCAACCGATTCACTAGTAATAACATAATTGATGTAATCTTTATAGGCGTTTTTATATTCATCAATCATGTCATCATTCATCAAATCAGATTCTTTATAAGACTCTCTCATAAACATTCTAAACATATTTGAATCCGAATCCTTATTAGTTAAGCTGACTGTGATATTGGTTATGCCAAATGAAGATAAAGAATTCGTTAAAGAACCACTTAAGGAATTGCCAACTGTCATTATGGCGATAACCGAACCAATACCAATGATAATTCCTAACATCGTTAAGAATGTGCGCATTTTATTTGCTCTAAGGTTTTGAATACCCATTATAATATTGCTAATTAAATTCATGGTATCTAGTTCCCTTTCTAGTTGAAGTTATCATGCCATCTGATAAAGTGATAACTCTTTCACATTCTTCAGCTAAATTTAAATTGTGCGTAATTAATACGATGGTACATTTTTCTTCTTTATGTAATTTATGAAATAAATCCATAACTGTCCTGCTAGTTTTTGAATCAAGTGAACCAGTTGGTTCATCAGCCAAAATTATTGAAGGATCATTAACTATAGCTCTAGCAATCGCAATTCTTTGTTTTTGACCACCAGACAATTCATTAGGTTGATGTTTACAACGATCTAGCATCTCAACTTTTTTAAGTTTTTCGTTAACTATCTCTTTTCTTTTTTGACTATCAACACCGGCGTATATTAGAGGAAGCTCTACATTTTTATAGGCATTCATTCTTCCAATCAAATTAAACGTTTGAAAAACAAAACCAACATGTTTGTTTCTTATCGTTGATAATTGTTTATCATTCGCTTTTAAGATAACAATGTCATCTAAATAGTATTCACCACTACTAGGTTTATCTAATGCGCCAATAATATTCATGAGCGTTGATTTGCCACTTCCAGATTCACCCACAATAGCAACAAATTCTCCTTCATATACTTCTAAATTAATGCCATGTAATATTTCTAATTCGTTGCTCTTGCCTTCAAAGTATGACTTTTTAATATCTATTAATTTAATAACAGGCTTATTCGTCATCTCTATCGACCTCCCGGTCCTCCTTGGCCACCAGGGAAACTTCCGCCACCACTAGGCATACTTCCACCACCAGGGAAACCTCCGCCTCCCATATCAAAGCCACCAGGTTCAAAAGAATTTGAATCGAAATCACCAGTGAAATCTTCACTAGTCACTTGTGCTTCATCAGCATTAGCACTAGCTCTAACTTTCATGCCTTCTTTTAATTCATTAGCGAATATTTCTACATAATAACCATTAGTTTCACCTTTATTAACTTTAACTTCTTCAAATTCTCCATCTGCATTTTCAACATAGATTACACTTGTTCCATCTGCTTTATCTTCAACTGCATCAATAGGTACTAGGAAATTCTCATCACCTGATGAAATGATGATAGTAACTTCAGCGTTCATACCAATCAATAATTTAGAAACATCTTCACTAGTTACTTGAACTTCTATCTCAAAGCCTCCAGATGATCCCATACCACCTGAAGAAGCAGTTGGTGAAATTTGTGATACAACACCTTCGTAAACTGTATCTGATGCATCAGTTTCTATTTTTGCTTTTTGTCCAAGTTCTATTTTTAAAATATCGTATTCATCAATAGTTAAAGAAATCTTTAATTTACTTGTATCTTGAATAGTCGCTAAAGTACCTGTTGCGTTAGATCCCAAAACGGCATTGATACTTGTAATTTGTCCTGAAGATTTAGCTTTTAATTGGTAATCAGAAACAGTATCATATAGTTCATCTAAAGAATCAGTATCAACACCATCATCTAAAGCATCTTTAGCTGATTCGTATGTTGACTCAGCTTGTTTGTATTGGCTTTTTATTTGTTCATATTTATTCTCTGCTTCTTGATATGCTTTTTGTAAATTATCATAATCGTATGCTTGTTTAGCATTATTTAATTTTTCTAGTGCTACAGTTTGGTCACTAACTTTTGTTGCATATTCATATATATCAGGAGCCATTTCATATCCATGTTCGGTTTTTGTGATAACAACATCTTCATCTTCAAAACTATTTTTGTATGCTTCATCTACCAAAGAGGTTTTTTCATTATAATCATTCAAATATTCTTCTATCGCAGCACTTGCTGAGCTATATTTATTAGCAGCATCATTTCTTGCAGACTTTGCTGACTTATATTCTTTTTCAGCATCATCATAACTATCTTCCGCTTCATCATAACGATCTTGTAATGATTCTTCTTGATCGTTTACTTTATCGGATTGTTTATTAATTTGCTTATATAAATTAGAAGTATCTAGTTCAACAATAACATCTCCTTCTTTTACATAGTCACCAACACCGTAGTTAATTTTAGAAATACTTGCATTATTTACTGATGCACTAATAGTACTAGTGGTCTGTGACTCAATCGTTCCTGAAGATACTACTGTTTCTTCTAAAGAACTCTTAGATAAAGTTACAGTTCTTGTATATGTAAAACTTTCGGCCATTTCTTTTGTTTTGTTTTTTCTTATTATTGTAAATGTTACAGCCACAGCAATTAAGATAGCCAAAATAATAAGAACTACTTTAACTGCCTTTTTCTTAAAAAATGACTTCATAATAAAAACCTCCAATATCAACAATTCCATTTTAGATATCGAATGTGAATTTAAAGTAAAATCTATATGAAAAAACCTCCAGTATTTACTGAAGGTTTCGTTTTAAGTGGCGGCCCCACCAGGAATCGAACCTGGATTTAACCCTTAGGAGGGGCTCGTTCTATCCATTAGACTATGGGGCCACATTAATATTATACATAAGAAAACAAGCCTAAGCTTGTTTGTCTTATATTTACTAACGGAGGATAAAAATGAAAAACTATCTTAACACCTATATCCTATCATCATTATTGTGAAAGAATTGTGAAAATTTTCATTAATATGAAAATATGTATATATTTTCTGAAAATATTTTCATAACTACACTACTTTAAATCTTATTACATTTATTCGTCCGTTGTAGCTATGCGTATAATCCTTACTATAACTATCAACCATCTTTTTACTAACAATATCTAACTCATTCATAATGTCATAATCATCATCGTCATGATATGCTGCATCTATTTCAAGTTCATCATCATTAAATACACCGATATTAAATCTAGCTTTTTTATATTTTTTAACTAATCCGTTGATAATTAATTCATCAATAATAATATCTAGATGATAAGCTAAGTTCCTATCAACTTTGTATTGGGCTAAATAATTACTAATTTGTTTTCTTACTTCGCCATAAGTGAAACTATTGTCTGTAAATTCGACCTTAATTGTCTTTAAGCCTGATACGAAAGCTTTTGTTTTAGTTTTGTTTGGATGCTCAAAGATTTCTTCTGAAGTTCCCTCTTCGTAAATAATTCCTTCATCCATATAAAAGACACGGTCGCTAATTTCTTT
This sequence comes from Erysipelotrichaceae bacterium, assembly GCA_030531215.1. GTDB lineage: Bacteria > Bacillota_I > Bacilli_A > Erysipelotrichales > Erysipelotrichaceae > Colivicinus. Next base: position 17,653 of record JAUNNY010000001.1, on the reverse strand, counting down.
AGCAAACTTTATCTCGTGTGTAACGATAATAACAGTCATTTGTTTGTTTATTATCTTTTTAATTACATTCAGAACTTCATCAACCATTGTTGGATCTAAAGCACTAGTTGGTTCATCCATAAATAACACTTTAGGTTTAGTAGCTAACGCACGAGCAATTGCAACTCTTTGTTTTTGGCCACCAGATAATTCACTTGGAAACCTATAAGCTTTATCTGCCATGCCCACATCTTCTAATTGTTTCATCGCTAAATCATATGCGTCTTGATTGTCTATGTTTTTAAGATCCACTAATGCAGCCATAACATTTTCGACGACATTTAAATTCTCAAATAAATTAAATGATTGGAATACCATCGCTGTTTGTTTTCTTATATCAACAGGATTATAAGTAGGATCACTAATACATACATCATCATAATAAATCTCACCACTAGTTGGTTTCTCTAAAAGATTCAAGCAACGAATAAACGTTGATTTTCCCGTGCCTGATGGTCCAATAATAGAAATGATTTCGCCATCATTGATAATTGCGTTTATGTTTTATAATGGAGTAGCTGCTTCATATTTTTTACATAAGTTCTTAATCTTGATCATGAAGTTTAACTCCTTTCAAATATTTACCACACCTTTGTGGTTTCATAGATTCTTGAATTCTCTTAAAGATATAAGTAATCAATCTAGATAACAAGAAATAGACTAAAGCAATAGTAATTAATGGAAGCATAGGCTCATATGTTCTACTACGGATTATTTCGGCAGCTTTAGTTAAATCTTGTACAGAAATATAACTTACAACAGAAGTTCCTTTTAATAAAGAAATGATTGAACTTTGATATGTAGGCAAGAATGTTTGAGCAGCACTAGGCAAAACGAACTTGATGAAAGTTTGGAATTCGCTGTAGCCTAGTGATAATCCAGCTTCTTTTTGGCCAGGATCAACATTAGTGATACCTGCGTAGAAACTTTCCGCAAAGAAGGCGGCCGAATTTAGTGAACATACAATAATTGAAACAAGAATCGCACTAGTGCCGCGATCAGAAAAAATAATATAATAGAACACTAACAACAATACTAAAATTGGTGTTCCTTCAAATATTTGAATATAACCATTGCAGATAGAAGCAACTACTTTATTTCCTTTTATTTTTAAATAACAAATCACCCCAGCCAACAAAGTAGCTAGTACTGTAGAAGAAACGGCAATCAAGATTGTAGTAACAAAACCATCTAACAACAACTTATAGCGATCTTCTTTAATGAAGCTCTTATTAAAGTTATCAAAGAACCCATTACTAGTACCTATCGATATTTCATCGCAATACACTAGAAGATTGTATTCGTTATAATATGGCGTTGAAAATCTGATACTTTCTTTTCTTTCTTCGGTTGCAGCCAAAAAAGCAGAAGCAATATCAGCTTTATCTTGTTTCAAAGATAATATAACCGAATCAAAAGAGGTATTTGTTAGTTCTAATCCATAACCATATTCTTTACCGAAACGTGTCAATACATCAATTTCAAAGCCAGTTATTTCATTATTTTCTACATATACTAAAGGCTGTGCTGTTGCTGCAGTAACAATTTGCAGAACGCCATTTTCAGCAGATAAATCTTTATAATTAGGTCTTTCAACTTCATCTATATTTGTTGTCCACTGTTCAAACAAATCATCAAGAAGAGCTTTATTATTTGTTATGTATTCACATAATTGTTCATATATTTTATCTTTGCTAGGATCTTTACTTACACCAAAAGCAACATCGCCGCCTTCAAATGTTTCACTACACATTTTAAATTGATTATATGTTTCCTTAATTCTTAAATACATCATCCTAGGTACAACAAAACAATCTATCTTTCCCTCACTCAAGGCTAAGCTGATTGCTGAATAATCATCAAAATATACTTTTTGAGCATTTGGTAAGTTCTTATCAATGATTCCTTCTTGAATTGAACCGGTTTGTACACCAACTTTAATATCGCTATTATTAAAACTGCTAACCGTTACTTCTTCATCAGAAAACACATTAACAGTTAACAAATTAATAAGCACTAATAAACAGACTATTAATTTTTTCATTGTTTCTATTATAACAAAAAAATGGTCACCATCTTTGGTGACCATTTGAATGATTATTAGTACATTCCACCCATTCCGCCAGCTGGCATTGGTGGTTCTGGTTCTTTAATTGTTCCCACTGCAGCTTCAGTTGTGATTAATAATCCAGCAATAGAAGCAGAGTTCAATAATGCTGATCTAGTAACTTTACATGGATCAACAATACCTTCTTTAAACATATCAACCCATTCACCAGTTTTAGCGTTGAAACCAATATTGCCTTTAGCTTCTAGTTGTTTATCTACAATTTGTTTACCATCAAATCCAGCATTTTCAGCAATTTGATGTAGTGGAGCTAATAGTGCTTCAAAGACGATTGAGATGCCCTTCTTAATATCTGCATCTTCAGCTTTAACTTTATTCTTTAGTTCTTTATAGATGTTGATTAAACAAGCACCACCACCAACTACGATACCTTCTTCAATAGCTGCTTTAGTAGCGTTAAGAGCATCTTCGATTCTTAATTTCTTTTCTTTTAATTCTGATTCAGTTGTTGCGCCAACTTTAATTACTGCAACACCATTGGTTAGCTTAGCAAGTCTTTCTTGTAAGTTCTTCTTATCATATTCAGAAGTTGCTGCTTCAATTAGATTGCCGATCTCTTTAATTCTTTCGTTGAATGCTTTCTTGCTTCCGGCACCATCGATAATTGTAGTATGTTCTTTTTCAACAACAACTTTCTTAGCAGTACCTAGATCATCCATTGTCATGTCTTTTAAGTTCATACCTAAATCTTTAGAAATGAAATTAGCACCTGTTAAGATTGCGATATCTTGTAGGTTTGCTTTTTGATTATCACCAAAGCCTGGAGCTTTAGTTGCCACAACATTAAATGTTCCTCTTAATTTATTAACGATTAATGTTGATACTACTTCGTTTTCGATGTCATCGGCAATTATTAATAAAGCTTTATTTGATTGAACGATTTGTTCAAGAATTGGAAGTACTTCTTGGATTGTTGAAATCTTTTGATCAGTTACAAGAATCAAAGGATTTTCCATTTCAACATTCATCTTTTCTCTATTAGATACCATATATGGAGAAATGTATCCTTTATCATATCTTAAACCTTCAGTAACTTCTAATGACGTATCAAAACCTTTAGATTCATCAACGTTGATAACACCATTCTTGCCAACTTTTTCCATTGCATCAGAAACAATCTTACCAACTTCTTCACTTCCTGAAGAGATAGTAGCAACAGAAGCGATATCAGCAGCAGAATCAATCTTTCTTGATTTCTTTAATAATGCTTCAGCAATGGCTTTTGATGCTTCATCAATACCTTCTCTTAACAATACAGGGTTAGCACCTTTTTCAACAGCTTCTAATCCAGCGTGAATCATTGTTTGTGCTAATAATGTAGCAGTAGTAGTTCCATCACCTGCAGAATCATTTGTATGGTTAGCTACTTCATAAAGCATCTTTGCGCCCATATTTTCATATGTGTCTTCTAATTCAATTTCTTTAGCGATAGTTACACCATCGTTTACGATAAGTGGTGAACCAAAACCTTTGTCTAATACAACGTTTCTTCCCTTAGGGCCTAAAGTAATCTTTACAGCATCTGCAAGTGTATCAACACCTTTTAGAACGCTGTCACGTGCATCTTTTCCATATTTAACAGTTTTTGCCATATCTAATCCTCCTATTCAACAATAGCCAAAATATCTTCAGCTTTAATTAGAATATATTCTTCATCACCATCTTTTACATCAGTGCCAGAATATTTCTTGTACATAACCTTATCGCCCTTCTTTAAAGGCATTTGGTAAACTTTGTCGCCAATCTTAACTTCTTTATCACCACTAGTAGCAACAACTAGAGCATACTCTTCATTCTCCTCTTTTTGTGAAATGATGATACCTGAAGAAGTCTTGTTTGAAGCTTCAACTTTCTTTAATAATACATTGTTATATAATGGTTTAATCATCTTAAAACCTCCTTTATACAAGTAAATTATACTACGAAATAGCACTCAGTCAATAAGAGTGCTAAACATTGGCAACACATTATCACTCATAAAAAAATAGCTCATAAGAGCTATTTAAGTGTATCAATTTTGATCTTCATATAATGACTAGAGACTTCGCCTTTTCTTAAAATCGGTTTAATATAATCACTATAATTTATACCATTTGGATAGAATTGGCATTCTAAAGCAATACCTGAATAACGTTTATATTGTTTCCCATATTTACCAGTACAAGGATCTAAATAATAAGAGGTATAGATATGCATATCTGGTAAATCAGAATACATGCTTAGTTTGAATTTATCATTCTTTAATTCGCACATCAGTTTATCTTCCATATTTTCCCAAACATAGTTATTATCGATGCCATCTTTAAGTTTTTCCAATTGACTACCAATTCTAGTAAATTCTCTAAAATCATATGGCGTATCTTTAACATCTCTTACTTCATCAAGTGTTAATGCATATTCATCAGTTGGAGAATACTTATCTGAAGTAACATATAATTCCTGATCAAGAATATTGTCATCACCTAAACAGAAATATGAGTGATTAGTCATATTGAAGATAGTATCCTGATCTGATGTTCCTGTAAAAGTAATAATCAAATTGTTGTCTTGTAGTTTATAACTTACTTCAGCATGGCAATTACCTGGAAAACCTTCCTCACCATCTTTAGCATCATAATAATATACTAGTTCATCATCTTTAGCTTCTTTTAATTTCCACATCTTGAAACCAAAACCGTTGAATCCCCCACCATGAAGTTGATTCATATTATTATTGATAGTTAATTGATAAGTTTTACCATTAAGTTCAAATCTGCCATTGCCAATACGATTAGAATTTCTACCAATACTAGCACCAATATTAGCCCCATTATTATCTAGATATCCTCGGTCATCATCGAAACCTAATACTAAATCTGTATCAGTTTCCTTTTCAATAAGTTTAACTAAAGTTGCACCTAATTCACTAACTTCAATTTTTAAATAAGCATTTTCAATTTGTTGTTTCATTTTTTACTCTCCTACGACAACATTTTTAAATCTATACCAAAATCAGAATCTTTAAATTGAGCTGCATATAATTTCTTATATTTACCATTTCTTTTCTTTAGTAATTCTTCGTGTGTACCTTGTTCAAGAATCTTGCCATTAGATACTACTAGTATCTCATCAGCATTCTTAATTGTCGATAATCTATGGGCAACAATAATTGTAGTTCTACCTTTCTTTAAAGAATTAAGTGCTTCTTGAATCAATATTTCTGTAGTATTATCTAATGCACTAGTTGCTTCATCCAATATTAAGATTGATGGATTTTTCAAAAAGACTCTCGCAATTGATAGTCTTTGTTTTTGACCACCAGAAAGTTTAACACCACGTTCACCGATTTGTGTATCAAATCCTTCTGGCAAAGACATGATGTATTCATAAATATTAGCTTTCTTAGCTGCTTCAATTACTTCTTTTCTTGAAGCATCTAATCTACCATATAGTATATTTTCATAGAAAGAACCAGAGAACAAGAAAACATCTTGTTGAACTATGCCAATATTTTTACGTAATGAAGCACGCGTAATATTGCGTATATCTTTATTGTCAATTAGTATCTCACCTTTTTCAATTTCGTAGAATCTTGGAAGTAAATGACAAATAGTTGTTTTACCTCCACCTGAAGGTCCGACAAGTGCAATTGTTTTACCCTTATCAACTTTGAAAGATATATCATCCAATACATCATGACTACCATAATCAAATGTCACATGTTTAAATTCAATATTGCCTTTCAAATTCTTATAATCTTTAGCATTTGGACCATCTTCTTCAACAGGTAAATCCATTATTTCTACAAATCTTTCAAAGCCTGTAGCGCCTTCTTGGAATTGTTCGGTGAATTGAATTAAACGATTGATTGGATCAATAAATAAATTAACAGAAATAATAAATGTAGAATAATCACCAAAACTGATTAAACCATTATATAAGAATAAACCACCAGAGATTAATACAATAACATTGAATAAGTCACCAATAAAACTAGTTGATGAATTAAAGATAGAGAAGCCTCTAAAATGCATCTTTCTAGCTTCAACAAATTCATTATTGCTTTTATCAAACTTATCCAATTCAACATCATAGTTATTAAAAGCTTTGGTTACTCTGATGCCTGAAATAGATGAAGAGATATCTGCGTTTATTTTAGAAATCGCTATCTTTGATTTACGTGATGATTCTTTCATATATCTACGTAATCTAATAGTTATTAACGTCATAAATGGAACACTAGCGAAAATGATCAACGTTAAATAAACATTAATACTTAATAGATAACAGAAAGATAAAATTATCATCAAAGTACACATGATAATGTTTTCAGGACCGTGGTGAGCTAGTTCACTAATATCAAATAAATCGTTAGTTAAACGAGACATAATGCTTCCTGTTTCATTATTATCAAAATAGGTAAAAGGTAATTGTTCAATCTTTTTAAATAATGCCTTGCGCATATCTGATTGCATACTTACGCCCATAAAGTGACCATAGTATTGGACAAAGAATCTAAGTAAAGCACGAATAATATAAATGATTAATAAACTAATACCAAAAATAACAATAAGATTATATTTCTTATTAGGAATAAAATCGTTAAGCATATTTCTCGTAATAATGGGATATACCATTCCTGCTAGAGAAACCAAGAAAGAAGCTATCATATCCTCTATGAATAGCTTTTTGTATGGCTTATAGTAAACAAGAAATCTTTTAATCATCAATATAATTTTAGCACTGCCAAATAAAAAAGGCTGCCAATTTTGACAGCCAATGCCACAAACACTATTAATTATTGTTATTCAACGACTTGTTCAATTTTTTCAAAGACACAATTAGCTTTTGTCTCGTCATTAGCACCAGTCCAATACAATTTTCCATCTTTGATTACGAAGAAGCCATCTTCCTCAACTATATTTGTAGAAACATCCGAATTGCCTTCTGCATCAGTAACTATTACTTTATGAACTAAAGAATCATATCTAATTTTATTACTGCTACAACTTGAGACCGCACCCCATTCTTCATACTCTTCTACAGAATTTGGCCAAGTAATTGTTAGTAACACTTTATCTCTTCCAGCTAGTTCGATTGTTGCAGAAGCTCTTTGCGTATATGAATCTTGATAATTACCTATCAATGCGATTGTATCTTCACAAGATTCGTTTTTATAAATTTCATTTTCTATACTATTACAGATAATATCGAAATCATCTTCAGAAATTTCACCATTATCTTTTACAGTTAGAACATATTGATTTTCTTCTACAAAGAAACGATAAGCTTTAAAATTTTCATCTTCAACAAAACCTAAATCATCTTTATCGTAGGCCATTTTAGAATTAATGTAGATGCCAGAAATATCATCATTTTTCTTAGCACCTCTCAATGCGAATTGATAACCTTCATCTGTAAAGTCATATTCAGCAATTTCATCATTGATTATCTGATATGATTCTTTCTCTGTTACCATATCTTGTGGAATTGAAAGCTTTACGCCTACTTTTTCATTAATCTCTTCTAATGAATCATAAACCACCATTGGATTAGACATGCCTGATATCGTTTCATCTTCTGGTTCAACAGTATTAGAACATGCAAATAAACATAAACACATCATACTTACTAATACTACTTTGAGTATGTTTTTCATGTCGTTTGCCTCCTATTAATCTCTTTCTACAGTATAATTTCTTAAATTATAAACGCCAGACAACTCACAATCTCCACTAGTATTCTTGTATACAATTACGATTGAGTAATTTGTCATTGGTTCAGATGCGATAACTGTTTCTTTACATAAAATTGAATAATTTATGCCAGATACAACTTGCGTACCTAATAAAGCAATTGGTGTATATGAAGCACCCGTCATTCCTTCTGTTGCTTTTGTCAAAGCATCTACTACTTCATCTGGAACATCACACTTATTATCGCCTTCATATACTTTCCAACCACCTAATAAGTTAGCGTCGCTATTTCCTTTATCACTAGCTTCAGCATCCAGATCTATATCAAAGGTTTTTAAGATCTCAGTATTACCTTGTAGATCAGCATAAACAGTGATAATAGCGAAATTTGCAACTGGTTTTTCTCTAACAAAGAAAGCATAATTTGTACCCGAAACTACTTGCGTGCCTAACAAAGCGATTGGATCATATGTTGTACCAGTCAAATTCTTTGTAACATTTTCGAACACTTCTTTTGCCTTATCTGGAAGTTCAGCATTATATTCACCTTCATATAATGTGTAACCACCAACTACTGCTTCCTGTTCTTCTTGTTTTTCTTCTTTTGTACATCCTATTAATGTGAATACCACAAGAATAGAAATAAGAGTAACTAATAACTTTTTCATACAGTTTACCTCCTACACGAATAGTATACGATAAAAAATAAAAAAGGCTACTCATTTTGCACATATTTTACACAAAAATGTTAAAAAAGACCAATTTTATCATAAAAAAAGGATTCTCAGCAGTGAGAATCCTCTATTATTAATATTTAGGGTTTTTACTTTGTAGCATCAATAATAGCTTTGAAAGAGTCAACCTTTAATGAAGCGCCACCAATCAAAGCACCATCGATATCTTCGCAAGCCATATATTCAGCGATATTTTCAGGTTTTACTGAACCACCATATTGAATTCTTACAGAATCGGCAGCGTAGTCACCTAACATAGCTCTAATTTCTTCTCTGATAGTCTTGCAGCAATTTTCAGCGATTTCCTTATTAGCTGATTTGCCAGTACCGATAGCCCAAATAGGTTCATAAGCAATAACTAGCTTAGAAACACATTTTTCACATAAACCTTCTAAACCACCATGAAGTTGTTTCTTTAATACTTCAGTAGTTTCTCCAGCATCAAATTGAGCTTCAGTTTCACCAATACAAACGATTGGAGTAATATCAGCATCTAATAATCTCTTAATCTTCTTGTTTACTGTTTCATCTGTTTCAGCATAATAAGTTCTTCTTTCACTATGACCGATGATACAATGAGTAACACCGATTTCTTGTAGCATAGGAACAGATACTTCGCCAGTATAAGCACCAGTGTCTTCGTAGTGACAGTTTTCAGCAGCAACGATTAAGTTTTTAGCATTGTCTACTGCAACCTTTAAATCTGTAAATGGAGCACCGATACCATAAGTAGCATTTTCGCTTACAGCGTAAGCATCAACAGCCTTGAAGAATTCTTCTGTCTCAGCCATTGTCTTATTCATCTTCCAGTTTCCGACGATAATTGGTTTTCTCATATTTTTCTCCTATTTCTCATTAATGATATCTACACCTGGTAGACCATTTCCTTCTAAGAATTCTAATGAAGCACCACCACCTGTAGAAACGTGAGATACTTTATCAGCATAACCTAATTGTTTAATAGCAGCAGCAGAATCACCACCACCGATAATTGTTGTACCTTCAGTTTCAGCTAAAGCTTTAGCAACTTCGTTAGTACCTTTAGCTAATACTGGGTTCTCGAATACACCCATAGGTCCATTCCAAACAACAGTCTTTGCAGCCTTAACAGCATTTGCGAATAATTCAGCAGTCTTAGGGCCAATATCTAAACCTTGTTTGTCTGCTGGGATCTTATCTGAATCAACTACTTCTGTTTCGATTGGTCCATCAATTGGATCAGGGAAGTTTGCAGCAACTACTGTATCAACTGGTAATAATAATTCTTTACCTAGTTCTTTAGCTTTTGCCATCATTTGATTGCAGTAATCGATTTGTTCGTTATCTACTAATGATTGACCTACTTCTTTGCCTTGAGCTTTTAAGAATGTATAAGCCATACCACCACCGATAATCAAAGTATCGCATTTTTCAAGTAAGTTATTGATAACTTTTAATTTATCAGCAACCTTAGCACCACCTAGGATACCTACGAATGGTCTAACTGGATTTTCAACAGCATCACCTAAGAATTTTAATTCTTTTTCTACTAGGAAACCTGCAGCATTTGGTAAAGCTGAAGGAATACCAACTGTTGAAGCATGTGCTCTATGAACTGAACCAAATGCATCTTCAACGAATAAATCACCTAATGAAGCCCAGTATTTACCTAATTCTTCATCGTTCTTTGATTCGCCTTTTTCATATCTTGTATTTTGCATTAATACAACTTCGCCATTGTTCATATTGGCAATAGCGTTTTCAAGTTCTTCACCTCTAGTTGCATTAGCGAATGTAACCTTATTATTTGGTAAGTATTCTTGAAGTTTTCTTGCAACGATAACCATATCGTTTTTCTTCTTTAATGCTTCGATTTCTTCTGGAGTCTTCTTATAATCAACTTTTCCTAAGTGAGAAAGAAGAATAACCTTTGCATCATGTTCTAATAAATACTTAATTGTAGGTAAAGCAGCGACGATTCTATTATCATCAGTAATCTCTTCACCTTTATGAGGCACGTTAAAATCAACTCTAACGATGACTTTTTTGCCTGCTACTTCTAAATCTGTTACTAGCTTTTTAGCCATATAAAAACCCTCCTATTTACGACATAATTATAGCATGTTATACACTCTTGTTATGTAATTCAAAAGAAAACCCTACATTTTGTAGGGTTAGCTTTCATTTACTTCTTCTCCTCGTCTTCTTTTGCTTTATATCGACGATCTTTATCAGAATATTTACAAGCAACAAACACCGCTCCCACTAGAATAAGTGCTATATCTGAAACTTTTCCAACAACCCTTGAAAAATTATTAACTACAAAGCCATATACAAAATAGTCAACTATAGAAAGAACAATTAATAAAACGATTACAGTGGATGAATTCTTCTCTCCAAAATCTTTACTAAAAGCTAAAGCTACAAATACAATATTACAAATAGCACTAATCAATAAAGAAAGATAATCACTCTTAACTTGTTTAATAATATTCATCATAATGGAAATTAAATAATATATTGATGCAAGGAACATATACATTTGATAATACTTTCTAGCATCTTTTGAGTATCCTTTAGCAGCATACAATAAACCAAAACAAAATGTTGCAATAAGGCAAATAAGAATAATATTGTTTTCAAAACCTCTTCCAGGAATAAAAAGTTTAATAATATTTAGGACTAAGATAGTTAAAATAACAATAACATTTATTATTTTAATGACATTCAAATTCTTTTTAACAATATTCATCTTAACACCTCCATCTTGTTTCAACTTATTTCTCTTCAACTACTATATCATCTTTTTTCCTTTTTGTTTTTTCTTCTATGCCATATTCTTTACATTTTTGGGCATATTCTTTTTCAGCAGCATTTAATTCTGCCAAAATTTCATCTAAACTTTTCATATGCAAAACCTCAACAAACAAAATTGTACCATAAAATAGTAAAATTATATTATGTATTTAAAAGCCGAAATCGACAACACAATCACAATTGAAAAATCTAAATTCATCACATACATAAAAAGAGTAAAAAACGAAGATGAATATAAAGATTTTTTGTTAAAAATAAGAAAAAAGCACTACGACTCAAGCCATATTTGCAGCGGTTTTGTTTGTCATAATATCAAAAGATCTTCTGATGATGGAGAACCTTCTGGAACTGCTGGAGCACCAATACTTAATGTATTAGAGAGAAACAGCCTAGATGAAATATGTGCTCTTGTCGTAAGGTATTTTGGTGGTATCAAATTAGGAACTGGTGGATTAACTAGAGCCTATTCTAATTCGATAGTTGAAGCTTTAAAAAAGGCTAAATTTGTTGAAGAATATGAATACAACAAATATGAATTAATAATTTCATATGAATTAGGAAACAAGATTGATTATTTCTTGTCATCGCAAACAGTTTTGTTATCTACTAAATACGATATAAATATAACTTATACTTTTTGTAGCAACGATATAAACATCGTTGAAAAAGTATGCGAATATACTAAAGGGATAAAGCCTATCAATATAGGCAAACAAAAAATAGAGAAAGATGCTACAATAAATCTATGAATTACGAGCAGGTTTTGACATATGTATATATCGGTTTAATAGCTATTGTTTTAATTCTTTTAATAGTTTTAGCAGTCGAAAAACACAAGGCTAAAAAGTCATTGTGGCAAGCAAAACAAATAGGCAAGCAAGTAAGAGATAATATAGATATCGCAAATCAAAAAACTGATGAAATAAAAGACAATTTAGCTGATAGTCTTCCACCAATATTAGGATTCTTGGCTATCACAACAACATTAAAATTATTTAGGAAAAACTATAAGAAAACTAAGTCAGTAAAATCAGCAGCTGAGAAGACATATATAAAACGTATGAAACCAGTTAAGAAAGCTGCCAAAATATATTTAGGAATATAAGCAGATTAAATGTCCTCACCCCAATTCAATCTTATGCGAATTGGGGTTTTAATTAGATCTGCATTTATATAAACATTAAAACAATGCAATTATATTTAAAAAATACCACCAAAGGGAGATTTAAAGTGGTATTTTTATAGTGCTTATTTCAGCAAATCTTTAATTAATTCTTGATAATGTTTAATATTCTTCTTGTCGTTTAAGTTTTCGTATATTTTAATTATCAAAGAGTATTTTTCTAGCAATACATTCTTGCTTAGACCTGGATCTTTTATTTCTTCTAACAAAGCGTCTAAATAACTAACGTCTTGTTTGATGATAATGTCATAGAGTGTCTTACATTTTTTATATGTATATTCATTACAATTATCATTTACATACGTTAAGTATTGAAGCGCTTCGTTTTTCTTGTGATTAGTAACATAATAGCCAAATGCTTCTTCGTAAAAAACTTGTTTTTGTTTTTTATTCATATTAACGTTATTTTTTATAAACAATATTTGGCTATCTATTTTATTATCCTTTTTCTGCATCTTATATACATTTAATTTCAAATATTCACTATTAAACACTCCTAATGCACGAATAGTTTTCTTTTGATTTATTAGCTCTTCGAATTTTGAAAACTCTTTTTTTGATATTAGCTCATACAGTTTATTTAGAGCTTTTTTGCGCGAAATTCGCTCAATAATTATTTGTCCAATAAACAGTGCAACTAAAACCAAAAGGATAATTATAGCTTTATTCATTTTTATAGCTCGTCTTCCTCAATACTTTTCTTTACAGTAAACAGACCAATTTGTTGTTTCCCTGTTTCAATCGCTTCATTTACCATGTCATCTAATGAATCTGAAAAACTCATTTTTGTTGATAATTCAAGAAGCATTGCGGCATTGACGCCATATACAAGTCTTATTTTCTGATTTGACACAGCTTTTTTTATCGCTACATTAAATGGCGTACCATTTAATAGATCCGTAAATAGTATTATTCCTGAGCAATTGCTTAGTTTTTCAATAGCATTGTCTATCTTTGATTCTAACGAATCTGGAGAATCGCTTTTTTCAAAATCAATAGCTATAATGTTGTCGACATTTCCAATAATAAGATTTAAGTTTGATTCTAATCCTGAAGCAAAATTTCCATGACCCGTAACAATAATTCCAATCATTGCAAAACTCCTTCCTTAATCAATATATCTTCTATTTCACTTATATTCTTAATAACATAATCTGCTTTTGATACATCTAACTGAAGAAAATCATCATAACGCCCAACGACTGTCATGCCAGCTCTTTTTCCTGCCTCTATGCCGTTTGGAGAATCTTCAACAACTAAACATTCATCAGGGTTTATTCCAATTACTTTTGCTGTATGTAAATAAATCGTTGGATCAGGTTTGTGTGATCCTAAATCTCTGCCAGATATAACGTATTGAAAGTATTTTTCCAGACTACCATCATGGAGCATACTTGAGACATACGCGTATGGCGAGTTAGAGGCTATAGCTGTTTTAATTTTCCCGTGTACTTTTTCTAAAAGTTTATATATTTCTGGATAAACTAATTCACTAGCAACATAGGGATGAGCAAGTATATATTCTTCTAATTTATATTTAGCTTCTTCGTATGAGATATTTAGTACCTTTTGCATGTACTTGTAATTGTCAATATCAGTTGTTCCTACTAGAGCCTTAACTTCATCGATATTTGGTTTTTCTAATCCATTTTCCTTCAAAAATTTAATATTATCTTTAACACTTTTGTTTTCACTATCAATAATTACACCGTCAAAATCAAATATAATACCTTTTATCATTAATTTAAACAAGTTGACTTCCAGCAATGGAAGTCAACTTAATGTTATTAGTATTCAACGATTTGATAGTATCTTCTAGTAGAATGATTCTTGCCAGAGAAATCCATCATATATTCAGCAAACAAATCTTCAATACATACTGTTAAAATTATTGGAGAAATGTATTTGCGGAATTTCTTACTAATACCTTTCATTTCGAATTTAGCTGTATCAATAACCCATAGTTTGCCACTTGCATACTTTTGTAAGAACTTAAGACAACGTTCATCCATAGGACGAGATTCATCTTCGCTCATCAACATTACAATGCTCATGTCATCTTGGACTATTTCTAAACAACCGTGGAAGAATTCACCAGAATTCATTGCTTGAGTTTTTTGACGGAATAATTCTTCTGCAACATCAGCAGAATACTTCAATGCTTCACCATAATTGATGCCACTATAAATCCATAGTTGGAAATCTTCATCAAAGTACTTTCTTGCATATTCCTTAGCTTCATCTTTGAAATTATCTACAACTTCAACTAAGCCAGCAGGAATATTAGCTATTTCGTTTGCAAATTCATCGTAGTCTTCAAAATCTCCGTGATTCTTTAATAATCTAAAGATTAAATAATACATAGGCAAGAATCTAATTGGTTCAGAGAACTTATCAATTAAAATCTTATATGTTACATTATTAGCCACTGGTGTATTGTCTATCATTACAAAGCCAACAGTTGGAATATTATGCGCTTTACAATATTCTGATAGTTCAACACTCTCTTTCATTGTTCCAGTTTTTGCCATAATAACTACTAATGATTTTTCATTTAAACAGCTATAATTTGAATACATCAATTCAGCAGCTTCTTCAGCATAAGCAGGAATATTTGAAAGCTTTCTAATAATGCGTGGAAAATGACAAATAGTTGTAATTGAGCCGCCAGATCCTGCAAAGAAAATGTTTTCAAATCCATTACGTGAAATCTCATCAGCTACTTTTTCGACATTCTCTCTTTCTTTAACTGCTAAGTTTCCACGTTCAATAATGAGTTTTTTTAAATCTTCTTCATTAACTCTCATATTTGCTCCTTTATCCTAAAATTCCTAATACACCGCAAATAAAACCAAGAATGATTAATCCAGCCATAATATGGCTAACCTTTGTTTTCTTCTTTAAGAAGTAGTAAACAATTAAAGTTGCTGTTAATGGCAATAGACAAGGTAAAATTTGATCGATGTATTCTTGTAAAACAATTGTTGTTCCTGAAATAGTGAATTCAAGAGGACAGTGAAGTGAAATTTGAGTAGCTATCATACACGCAACAGCAATAACACCAACAATACCTGAACAATATGTAAATAGATTCATTTGTCCGCCTTGTTGCATTTTTACTAAGAAATCATTACCGTTCTTATAACCGATCTTTAAACAATACCAACGGCAAATAAATTGTGGAACGTTGAATAGAATCAAGAATATGAATGGAGCAATTAAATTTCCTTGAGAAGCAAATGAGCAACCAATTGCTGCAGCTAGAATTCTAAATATACCCCAGAAGAAAGTATCGCCAATACCAGATAGAGGTCCCATTAGAGACATCTTAACAGCATTTATTGAACTTACATCAAAATTCTCTGGATCACGTTTATATTGTTCTTCCATCGCAATAGCAATACCCATAACAAATGGAGAAGGAGCAACAGTCATGTTGAACACTTCCATATGACGTGCTAATGCTTGAGCTAATCCTTCAGGATCATCTTTATAGATTTTCTCAAGTTCTGGGAAAATACTATAGTTGAAGCCTAAAGCTTCCATTCTTTCGTAATTATATGTTCCTAAAATAGTAAACGAACGCCAGAAAGTCTTTTTAAAATCACTTACAGTGATGTTATTTTCAGCACTGATAATATCATTTTTAGCCATTATAGATCCTCCTCGTCATCTACTGTTTGAACAGTAGTTTGTTGTTTAGAAAGTAGTTGATACATAACTAGAGCAATAGCAACAGCGATTAAAGTGATGCATAACATATTTAATCCTGTGTAAGCAGCAATTGCGAAACCTAGCACGAAGTATGGGATTAGTTTTGGAGTGATTAAGATTTGTAGCAACATAGCGAAACCTAATGCTGGCAATAATGCAGATACTGCACCTAAACCATTCAATACCCATTGAGGTAGGCCATTTACTAATTGTTCAACAGCACTAGCTCCGAAGTATACACAAATGAATACTGGAATTGTGTATTCCAATAAGTCAATAACAAATCCCATCCAATGTAAACGAGCCATACCTTTCATATCGCCCTTTAGAGCTAAGCTATCAGCTTTATGCATTAAACCTGACAAAGCAGTCATTTTTAATACGTTTAATGATTGCATCAAAATAGATACTGGTAAACCTAATGCAACTGCAACTTCTGCACCACTTCCAGTCATGATAGCGAATGCTGTACCAATAGTACCACCACATCCAATATCTAATTGTGCAGATAGACCAATACCTGTGGCACCCATCCAAATAAGTTGCAATTGACCACCGATTATTGTACCTTTAACTGGGTCGCCTAGAATCAAACCAACCAAGAAACCAGTAACTAATGGTTCTCTTAGCTTACATTCACCCATGAAGTCGCCTTCAATACAAGTAAACGCAGCAACAACACCAATTAATAACGCTTGTAATACTGTAATTTCCATATTATTTTCCTTTCGTTAAATTAAGTAATACTTATAAGAAATTCTTCAAAGGATAACCTGGGTCAGTAATCATCTTCTGGACTTCAACAGTTACCCCTAAGTCTTCGATAGATTTCAAATCTAGTAAATCTTGATCAGAAACCCAAATAGTATCCAGAATAGATTTACGACCAGCGCCAACACGTTGTCCACCCATGTTAACGTACTTAATCAGATCGCAGTTCTGACATACTTTTAAAGCAACTGCTGGATTTTCAACTAAAACCATAGAATTATAACTGAAACCATTTAGTTTTTCTAAAACAGCAATTCCTTCATCAACCGTTTTAATCCACAATTTCATTCCTTCTGGTTTTGCAAATTCAGCAGCCATTTTCATAGTTGGATCATTTGCAACGTGGTCAGATATTATTAAAATACCTTTAACGTTAAAATTTTGGGCCCATCCAAAAGTAACTTGAGCATGCATTAAACGATCGTCAATTCTTAGAACTTTAATCATTTTTCCCCCTTTCTTTGAATTATCTTTCAATTATGGTATACCATATATACCATTGTAAGATAAATATACCACTTACAAAGAAAAGGTGTCAACGAAATTAATGTGAAAAATAAACCCGTCTTCCGTCGTAGTACTAGGTATTTTCCGTAGTTATCTGTAAATATTA
>JAUNNY010000032.1 GCA_030531215.1 Erysipelotrichaceae bacterium | reverse complement strand
TAAATATGTATTATCATCACACTATCAAACAACTGAATATGATCCATATTCAAAATTATCTAGAGCAGGAGCATATAGAGTAATTGGTGTTCCAAACTCTGATGTATCTGCAATTATGCAGATTAGACCATATGTACCTGATGAATTAAAAGGAATTATGTGGTTATCTCTTGGAGGATCAGGATTCACTGCATTAATTCCACAATATGTAAATGTAGATTCATATTCATCATATATAAGTGGAACAACAAAAGATTGCAATACTAATAATTTATATTGGAATTCAAGATTGATTGCAGCATTAATAGATGCACAATTTCATAAGAATGTAATCTTTGATGAAAGATATATTGCAAATGTATTAAATGAATCATATCGTATCTTAGATGAATATGATGCAAAGATGATTAAAGCTAAAAAATATAATCTTTCAAAAGAAGCTAACGAAAAAATTATTGAAATGTTAAAAAAGAAAACTACAGAAATGTTAAATCAAGTATTAGCTACTTGTTCTGAATCAATGAAAACAAGATATCACAGAGGAGACAACTAATAATGAAAAAATTAATACTAGGTAATGTAACTACAATGAATGAAAACAATATGCATGCAGATGCTATTGTTGTTGAAGATGGAAAAATATTATATGTAGGTAATAAAGAAGAAGCAAAGAGTTTATATGGCAATGATTTACAGGTTTTAGATTATTCGGATAAATATATTCTTCCAGGTTTTATTGAACCACATTCACATGGTATATTTGCTGGATATAGAGCACTTGGACAATTAGACTTATCTTCACATGGTATTGATTATGAAGCATATAAGAAAGATATTAGACAATATGTTAAAGATAACCCTGATTTTCCAAGATATTTAACATGTGGTTGGTCCGAAGATGGCTCATTCTTTGACCATAATTGGTTAGATGAATTATGTTCAGATAAACCTATGATTATGAACACATGTGGTGGACATTCTTGTTTGTTAAATAAGAAAGCAATGGAAGTATATGGTATAAATAAAGATTATTTAGCTAAATACGGAAAAGAAAGAGTTCACATTTATGATAATGGTGAACTTACAGGATATGTATGTGAAGAAGCAGCAGTAGATTTATTTAAATTCATTCAACCATCTTTTGAAGATGCGAAGAGATATATATTAGGATGGCAAGACATCGCATTATCAAAAGGTTACACTGCAGTTGGTGATGCAGGATGTGAATTATTATTTAAAGATGCATCTCATGCATACAATGAATTAGATTCAGAAAAGAAATTAAAATTACGTACTTATTCTTGGATATTAACAGAAGATAATTGTGAAGATCCAGTTGCTAAAGTTGAACAAATAAAAGAAATCAAAAAACAATATGATGGTGATTATTATCAAGTAATAGGATCAAAAGTTTTCTTAGATGGTGTTGCAGAAGGAAGAACATCGTGGACTGTTGATGAATACTGTGATGAAAAAGGATATTATGGTATTCAAAGATTTAATAACGAAGAAAGAATGGTTACATTAATTGCAGAGGCAAATAAAAATAATTTTTCTGTTCATGCACATTCTGAAGGTGATGGTTCAACTAGATTTATGCTTAGATGTATTAAAAAAGCACAAGACATCACTAATGTATTAGATCAAAGAAATTTAATTGCGCACTTACATTTTGTTCAACCAGAAGATATTGATAACATGGCAAAAACAAAATCAATTGCAATCGTTCCACCACTATGGACACCAAAGTTTAAAGGTGGTTATGAACCAGAAGTAAAAGCATTTGGACTTGAAAGATCAGATGCATCTTATCCAATAAAATCATTTGTTGATGCAGGTGCAACAATTGCATTCCATTCTGATTATCCAATCTCTCCAGTATTAGATGTAGTAAGAAGTTTGTACATGGCAGAGTTAAGAGCACTTCCTGATGAAGGATGGGGTGGTGTTGAATTAACACAAAGAAATCCAAAAGAATGTATCAATAGACTTCAAGCATTAAGAGCATTAACAATAGATGCTGCATATGCTTTAAAACAAGAAAACATCATGGGATCAATTGAAGTAGGTAAGATTGCAAACTTCACAGTATATGATCAAGATATATTAAATATAAAAGTTGAAGATGTTATTAATGCAAAATTACTAAAGACAATTGTTGATGGTGAAGAAGTATATTCAATTTAATTAAAATAATTTTTTCCTTATATATACAAAAGATGTAAAATATAGCTATGAGCTCAAAAAAGAATTACAAATCAAATAGAGTTATTAAAATAATAGTAATAGTGTTACTAATAATAGTAGCTATATTTGCTATTATCAATTTATTTACTAATAACTATATAAGAGATGTAATTATTAAGGGCCAAAAGCCTCAAATATATAAATAAGGAGATATATGGGTATTTTCTTTACAGATGATGGTGATATAGGCTTTGATATAGGTGAAAATTTAGGAATTGACCAAAATGGTGAGCCAATGTTTAAAATAGGAGACAATTTTGCGGTAGATTCTGATGGTGAAACCCACTTTATATTCGGTAATAACAGTGAAAATAACGATTAAATAGGGAGAAATCCCTATTTTTCTATGATTTTTGGCTCTTTTTTAACAATTTTAGTCAAAAAATACCACTTTTCTTATATATAAAAGATCCTAAAATTATTAAGAAAAAATAGTATAAAAATAGGCCAAAAATGTTGAAAAAGCCCTTAAAATAAGGTATTATTAATAGGCATCAATATACCATAGACAGTAACGACTCATATGAGTTTAATAATGTTACCGAGGTGATCAAAAGATGAAATTTTTTTGAGCCTGTGTCTATGGACACAGGTTTTTATTTTATGAGTATATTTGGTTGCTAGAAAGAGGATTTATGAATCAAGCTGTATTAAGTCAAAAGCAAGCAGTTGTTACAGAAATTTCTGACAAAATGAAATCTTCTCAATCAACAGTTGTTTGCGAGTATCGTGGTCTTAGCGTAGCTGAAGTAACTGAACTAAGAAGAAATCTTAGAGAAGAAAACGTTGACTTCAAAGTTTACAAAAACTCAATGTTTGAAAGAGCATGTGATGAATGTGGATTTGAAGAATTAAAAAATGTTTTAACTGGTCCTAACGCATTTGCATTCTCTGAAGATGCAACTGCACCAGCAAGAGTTCTTGCTAAGTTTGCTAAGAAACACAAAGCACTAGTACTTAAATCAGGTATCGTTGAAGGAAAGGTTGTTGATGAAGCTACTATCAAAGAATTATCATCACTTCCAAACAGAGATGGTATGTTATCTATGTTACTAAGTTGCTTACAATCACCAGTATCTTCATTCGCAAGAGTTGTAAAAGCTGTTGCTGATGCAAAAGAATCTGGTGCACCTGTTGAAGCTGCTGCTCCAGCAGAAGAAACACCTGCTCAAGAAGAAGCTCCACAACCTGAAGCTGCTCCAGCAGAAGAAACAAAACCTGCAGAAGAAGCTGCAGCATAATTAAAAAATTAAATTAAAAAAAGAAAGAGAGAAAAAAATTATTATGGCAAAATTATCACATGATGATATCTTAGCTTACTTAGAAGAAGCTAGTATCTTAGAATTAAACGATTTAGTAAAGGCAATCGAAGAAAAATTTGGTGTTACTGCTGCTGCTCCAGTTGCTGTTGCTGCTGCACCTGCAGAAGCTGCTGCTGAAGGTCCTTCATCAGTATCTGTTATTTTAGCTGGCTTTGGTGAAGCAAAGACTGCTGTTATCAAGGTTGTAAAGGAAATCACAGGCTTAGGCTTAGTTGAAGCTAAGGGCTTAGTTGATAAATGTCCATCTCCAATCAAAGAAAATATTAGTGTAGAAGAAGCAGAAGATATTAAGAAGAAATTATTAGACGCAGGAGCATCTGTCGATATCAAATAATTAAATGACTCATTATTATACGGATAATAACAACTTAGCTTCTAATAAAAGAGAATTTGATTATTATTTCGATAATGAGACTTTTCGTTTCACTACCGACAACGGTGTCTTTTCTAAAAGCAACGTTGATTATGGTAGTTATATCTTAATTAAAACTATTTATTCACGTAATTTAGGAAATAGTTTGTTAGACTTAGGTTCAGGTTATGGACCAATTGGAATTATACTTAAACGTTTTAATCCAAATGTGGATATAGAAATGGTTGATGTTAATTCACGTGCTACAGACTTAGCTATTCTAAATTGCAAAAACAATAACACAGATATTAAAGTTCATTTATGTGAAGATATTCTTGAACTTGATCACAATTTCGATACCATCACTTTGAACCCGCCAATAAGAGCTGGTAAAAAAGTTATCTATAGCTTGTATGACAAGTCTAAAGAAAAACTTAATGATGGTGGTCACTTATATATTGTGATTAGAAAAGCACAAGGAGCAAACTCTTCAATAAGTAAACTTGAAACACTATTTAATAAAGTTGAAGTAATTAATAAAGATAGTGGTTACTACATTATTGATTGCTACGACTAAATTACACTAATAATTATTTGAAAGGACGGCGTACATGAAACAATCTTACAGAGAAGTACAATTGGGTAAACATTCTACTCGCCGTGACTATTCCAAGGTTAGTGGTTCTCTTGAACTACCTAATTTAGTAGAAATACAAACTGATTCATTCAAGTGGTTTACACAAGAAGGAATCAAGGAAGTTTTCGATGATATTTATCCAATTCAAAACTACAGCGGAAATATCCGTTTAAAATTGTTAAATTTCGAATTCGGTGAACCTAAACATACAGTTGCCGAAGCAAAATACCGTGAAGAAGATTACAAGGCTCCATTAAACGCAAATATGGAACTTGAAATCATTGATGAAGAAACTGGTGAAGTTATCACTAGAAAAGAAGAAGTATTCTTAGGTGATTTCCCTATGATGACTCCTACTGGAACATTTATCATCAACGGTGCTGAAAGAGTTATCGTTTCGCAAATCGTAAGATCTCCAGGCGCATACTTTGATTCAGCAAATGATGATAAGACTGGTAAGGAAACATTCTCAGGTGAATTAATTCCTTCACGTGGTACTTGGTTAGAGTTCTTTACAGATGATAAGAAAAACGCTCTAGGCAGAATCATGAATATGTCTGTTGATAGAAAGCGTAAGATTTTATCAACAATTCTTTTAAAGTGTATTGGTTTCTCTTTAAATCTTGAAAGAGGAGAAAATGCATTTGATATTGATAAAGTAAAGACATTTATCAAGTCTATGGGCTTAGATGTTTATGATGATCTAATCAATCAAAACAACGATAGAGAATTCTTAAACATTTATGAAGCTATCTATACATCTTTCTTAGGAGCTTATGAAGAAATTACAAATACTTTACAAGCTGATAAGACAAAGACTACTGATGCTGCATTGTTAGAAATGCATAAGAATCAAAAACAAGATGAAGTACCTACAGTTGAAGGTGCTGCAAACTTGATGAATGCAAAATTCTTTGATCAAAAGAAGTATGATCTAACTCCAGCAGGTAGATACAAACTAAGAAAGAAATTAAATGTTATTGATCGTATGGAACATCATACATTAGCTGAAGATGTATATAAGGCTGATGGTTCTGTATTATTCAAAGCTGGTACTCGTATTGAAAAAGAAGAACGTAATATCTTAAGAGAACATTTAATGAAGGGAAGCCATGTTCAAGCATTCCCATTCAGACATTCATTCTCTCATCCTACAGTTGTAGAAGTATCTACAAAAGATAAACTTGCATTAGTAGGTAGAA
>JAUNNY010000014.1 GCA_030531215.1 Erysipelotrichaceae bacterium | reverse complement strand
GATAAAAGAAAAAGTAGACTTTTTTAATTTGTCTACTTTTATCTTACAAGTTCACGTTTAGCGTTCCCATTTTTCTTTAAGTTCATTTAGATATTTGTTGTTTATATGATTGTTATATAGAGGAGATATTGCTATATATTTTTGTTTTACACAGTTACAATCTATATCTAAGTCATTTTCATCAAATAAGAAGGTTGTAGTTGTGGGTCCTAACTTTACGTAATATACCCCAAATTCCTCCTCTAAACTATAATCTTCATCATAATGTATTCTTCCAGATGTACCACATATTTTGATACCTTTAATTTCATCTTTTGGACAATCTGGAATATTTACATTTAAGAAATATTCATCTGAATGCGAATCGGACAAATACTTCTCGGTTATTTCTTTAGCGATTTCAGAGGCAATTTCATATTCACAGTCTTCATAATTATCTAGACTAAAAGCAATTGATTTTATGCCATCCATGAAACCTTCTCTAGCTGCAGCTATGGTTCCTGAATAGATGATATCTGACGAAACATTCCAACCTTTGTTAATGCCGGATACTACTAAATCTATTTTTTCTTTAATAATGAATTGAAGACCTGCATGAATGCAATCGCATGGTGTGCCCCATAAAGCATATGCTTTCTTTGCACCTTCAACGTTCTTTTCTTCTAATCTCATTCTGCCTTTAAAAGTAAAATGATGTGAGTTGGCGCTTCTTTCGCTGTCTGGGGCCACAACATAGACATCCCCAATTTCACTTAATTTCAACACTAAGGCATGTAAACTTTTAGAATTGATTCCGTCATCATTTGAAACTAGAATATTCATTTTATTTTTCCTCCGTATGTTCTATTCCTTGAGCTATTATGTTATATACATGTTCATCATTCAAAGAATAGCAAACCATTTTTCCTTTTCTTTTATTTTTGATTAGTTTGCTATTTTTAAGGATACGTAATTGGTGCGATATTGCTGATTGATTCATGCCAAGTTCCTTTGCTATCTCGTTAACATTTTTTTCTTTATTGTCAATCAACGAATAAAGTATTCTAATACGTGTAGAATCTCCAAATACTTTAAATAATTCTGCAGCATCATATAATGTTTCTTCTTTAACTTTTTTCATAATTAAATCCTTTTAACATTTAATGCTCTTATTGCATTTAGAACGGCAATAATCATTACACCAACATCAGCAAAAATAGCTAACCACATATTTGCAATTCCGATTGTACTTAGAATTAGACATATTATTTTTACGCCAATAGCAAAACTAATATTTTCATAAACAATACGCATGGTCTTTTTTGCGATTCTAATAGCTTTAGCTATTTTTAGAGGGTCATCATCCATTAAGACTATATCAGCAGCTTCTATAGCTGCATCTGAACCTAAAGCCCCCATAGCGACACCGACGTCTGCTCTTGAAATAACTGCAGCATCATTTATCCCATCACCTACAAATATTAACTTATCTTTTTCATCTTTCTTTGCTAATAAATCAGCAACTATTTTATCTTTGTTTTGTGGCATTAATTCACAATAGGTTTCATCAATGCCTAATTTTGTAGAAACGTCGTTTGCAATCTTTTCTTCATCGCCTGTTAACATTATTATTTTTTTGATACCAAGATCTCTTAATTCTTTAATCGCTTGTTTACTAGTTGGTTTTATTTGATCACCAATGTGAATATGTCCTTTATATTCGTTATCAATTGCAACATGAATTATAGATCCTGGGTCATTACATTCAACAATTACAATGTTGTTGTCTTCCATTAATTTATTATTGCCAACTAAGCAAGTATGACCTTCTATTATTGCTATGATGCCTTTTCCTGGAAGTTCTTTTATAGATTCAATGCTTTCTCTATTTAATTCTTTCCCATATTCCTTTATGATTGATTTTCCAATTGGATGATTGGAAAAGGCCTCTGCATGAGCAGCATATCGTAGCAGTTCATTCGCGGTCAATTTAGCATTATGTATTGTTGTAACTTCAAATATTCCTTTAGTCATTGTACCCGTCTTATCAAAAGCAACATATTTAGTTTTAGCAAGTGCTTCTAGATAGTTTGATCCCTTGATTAAGATGCCAGTATTTGATGCGCCACCAATACCCCCAAAAAATGATAGAGGTATAGAAATAACCAACGCACATGGACAACTAATAACTAAAAATGTTAAAGCTCTTGAAGCCCATATTGAAAATTGCCAACCACCATTTAAAAATAAATTAATAAATAGAGGTGGGATTATTGCTAGAGCTATAGCGGAATAACAAACGATAGGAGTGTAATATTTCGCAAATTTAGTAATAAATTGTTCAGAATTCGATTTATTGCTTGACGCATTTTCGACAAGCTCTAAAACTTGTGAGACAGTTGATTCTCCAAAATCTTTTGTCGTTTTGATCAATAGTGGTGATTCCATATTAATGCATCCACTGATTACTTCGTCGTTTTCTTTAACATCTCTTGGCAAAGATTCGCCAGTGAGTGCGCTTGTATTTAATGAAGAAGTACCTTTAAAAACTATTCCATCAATTGGTATTTTTTCGCCAACTTTGACAGTGATGATTGTACCTATTTTAACTTCACTTGGATCGACTTTTTGAAGTTCACCATCTAATTCTATATTTGCGTAGTCAGGTCTGATGTCCATTAATTCGGCGATATTTTTTCTTGATTTTCCAATTGCATATGATTGAAATAACTCACCAATTTGGTAAAACAACATTACAAAAACACTTTCTTCAAATTCTTTAGAGATGAAAGAGCCTATAGTAGCAAAAGACATCAGAAAGTTTTCATCAAATACCTGTTTATGTTTTATACCTTTTATTGCTTTTTTTAGTACATCGTACCCTACGACAAAATAGGGGATAAGATAAAGACAAAAACTAATATATACATTTTGGCAGTCTATTATTTTAATTAGTACTAATAAAGCTATAGTGATTAATATTTTATATAAACTTTTCTTTTGTTTATTGTTCATTAGAAATAAATCTCACATTCATCTTCAACGATTTTGCAATTTTCTAAAACGTTATTCATAACCTCTTTTTCATTAACTCCATCTTCGAATTCAATAATCATTTTTAGAGTCATGAAATTAACAACGGCACTTTTAACACCTTTTGTTTTATTTGCTGCTTCTTGCATCTTGTTTGCACAGTTTGCACAATCAACTTCTATTTTGTATGTTTTTTTCATCGTAATCTCCTATTAACTACTGAACATATGAATATATATTCATATATATTGTAGCATTTAGTATATATAAATAAAATGCTAAAATTACTGTGTGGAAAAGAGTTTTAAATTAGTAAGCGATTTTAAACCTACAGGCGATCAACCAGTAGCTATTGATGAACTTGTGGAAGGTTTAAAGAGCGGCAAACACGAACAGGTATTGTTGGGTGCTACTGGTACCGGTAAAACTTTTACTATTGCTAATGTTATAGAAAAAATTAATAAGCCAACGCTTGTTTTTGCGCATAATAAAACCTTGGCTGGGCAATTATATTCCGAATTTAAGGCTTTATTCCCAGAAAATGCGGTTGAATATTTCATTTCTAACTTTGATTTTTATCAACCTGAAGCATATATGCCTAAAACTGACACTTATATCGAAAAAAATGCAGTCACTAATGATGAGATTGATATGCTTAGGATGTCTGCTTACAACTCTTTGTTAGAAAGAAGGGATGTCATAGTTGTTGCTTCAGTTGCTTGTATATATGCTGGCAGTAATCCAGAAGATTACAAGGAAATGTTTTTTTCATTGAAAGTAGGAGAAACAATTGAGCGTCAAGATTTAATTAAACGTTTACTGATGATGCAATATCAAAGGAATGATGTCGATAAATTAAGAGGAACATTTTCGGTAAAAGGCGATGTCATCGAAGTATGCCCAGGTCATACTGATAAGTTCATCATTAGAATTGAAATGTTTGATGAAGAAATTGAACGAATCACAGAAATAGATCCTATTACAAAGACTATTCAAAACGGTTATACGGTGTATTCCTTCTTCCCAGCATCTGGTTATGCTAGGGGTAAAGAAGATATTATGATTGCTTGTGAGGGTATAGAAAAGGAATTAGAAGAAAGGCTACAATATTTCAAAGAAAAAGGAAAAGCATTAGAATATGAACGTCTTGAGCAAAGATGTCGTTATGATATCGAATCATTAAGAGAAATCGGAATGTGCTCTGGCATAGAAAACTATGCAATGCATATTGATCATCGCAAACCTGGAGAAAGACCTTATAATTTATTTGATTATTTTGGCGATGACTTTTTGATTGTTGTTGATGAATCGCACGTTTCTTTGCCACAAATTAGAGGAATGTATAATGGCGATCATGCAAGAAAACAAACATTAGTAGATTATGGATTCAGGCTTCCAAGCGCATTGGAAAATAGACCCATGACATTTGATGAGTGGGAGCTACTAAAAGCTCCAAGAATATACATGAGCGCAACGCCAGGCGATTACGAACTTGAACACGTAGATAATCACTGTGCAGAACAACTTATTCGTCCAACGGGATTAGTAGACCCAGAAGTTGAGGTTAGAAAGACTAGTGGGCAAATTGATGATTTGATTCAAGAAATAAATAAGCGCATTGATGTTAAAGAAAGAGTCATCATTACAACATTAACTGTAAAGATGGCAGAAGATTTATCAGATTATTTAAAGAAGTTAGATTATAAAGTTGCGTATTTGCATCATGAAACGAAGACCTTAGAGCGTAGTCAAATTATTCATGATTTACGTAAAGGCGATTATGATGTGTTAGTAGGAATAAACTTGTTGAGAGAAGGCCTTGATATTCCTGAAGTATCTTTGATTGCTATATTAGATGCGGACAAAGAAGGCTTCCTAAGAAGCTCAAGATCGTTAATTCAAACAATTGGTCGAGCTGCAAGGAATGCCAATGGTAAAGTTATTATGTATGCTGATACGATTACAGATTCTATGAAAACGGCAATAGATGAAACTAATCGTAGACGAAGTATTCAACAAGAATTTAATCGTAAGAACAATATTATTCCAAGGACGATAGTTAAAGAACTAAATGAAGCAATTCATTCTAAAGAAACACAAGAGATGTCTAGAAAATATATAAATAAGAAGACTCATACAAAAGCTGAGAAGGCAAAATTGATGGCAAGCATTGAAGATGAAATGAGACAAGCTGCAAAAGCGCTAGACTTTGAAAGAGCTGCAGAACTTAGAGATATACTGTATGAAATGAGGGATGAAAAATGATTAAGTTATTAAAAGAGTCAGTTGTACATCAAGATACTGATGCAATAGTGAATGCTGCAAACAAGTATTTAAGATGCGGCGGAGGGGTTTGTGGTGCAATTTTCCAAAACGCTGGTTATGGTTTACAAGAAGAATGTGACACTTTACACGGTTGCAAGACTGGTGATGTCAAAATCACCAAGGGCTATGATCTAAAAGCCAAATTTATATTTCATGCTGTTGGTCCAGAGTATTCTCATTGTAAAGAAGATGAATTATTATTAGCTAATTGTTATAAGAGGTGTATGGATTTAGTGAGAGACAATAATTTGAAATCGATTTCTTTTTGTTGTATCTCTACAGGAATATTTGGCTATCCTTTATATGAAGCAAGTAAAATTGCAATAAATACCGTAAAGAAATGGTTAGAAGAAAATGATTATGATGTTGAAGTGAGATTTTGCTGTTTCAAAGACGATGAATATCAAACTTATAAGAAATTATTGGAGGAATAGTATGCAATTTATTGAATATCCAAAATGTTCAACATGTCAAAAAGCAAAAAGGTGGTTGGATTCTTGTGAATTAAGTTACGATGATCGCCATATCGTAGAAAAGAATCCGACATATAACGAACTTAAAAAATGGTATAAAGAAAGTGGTTTACCAATTAAATCCTTCTTCAATACTAGTGGGATGTTATATCGTGAACTTGGACTAAAGGAAAAATTAGAAACAATGAGTGATGATGAAAAACTCAAATTATTAGCGTCAAATGGCATGTTAGTAAAACGTCCTGTTATTATTGATGATAATAAGGTGCTTATTGGATTTAAACAAAAAGAATGGGAAAATTATTTTAAGGAGAAATAAACTATGAAAAATATAAAATGGTCAAGTATAGCTTTAGCGGCTTTGTATATTGTATCTGGAATCTTTTTAATCGCAAACCCAGAAATAAAAGAAAATGAGATTTCATTAATTATTGGTGTAGTAGCCATATTAGTAGGTGTATTCAATATTATTAGATATTTTATCTACCCACTTGAGAAACGTGTTTTTAGAAATGACTTCTTGTTTGGTCTATTATTTGTTTCGGTAGGTGCTGTTGCTTTGATATTTAAGAACATGTTTCTTGAATTGGTTTATATTATATTAGCTTTTGTTATTATGTTTTCTGGATTTGTTAAAATCCAAGATGGCGTAGATGCATCTCATCTTGGTGGCAAAAACGCCATGATATATTTCATATTGGCTATAATTTCTATTGGTTTTGGTTTATTGGTATTAGTAAAAACATATAATTTCCGTGTTGGTTCGAGTATTACTTCTATCGATAAATTATTGGGCTATGGATTATGTTATTCAGGTGTTTCAGATTTATTCTCAGCAATTTATCTTTCAGGTAAATTAAATAGCTATATTAACCTAAAATTTAAACAACTAGAGGATAATCGTGAAAAAGAAGCGCCTAAAAAAATAGAACCTCTTGAACAAGCCCAAGAGGAAATAAAAAATAATGTTACAAGCATTAATGATGATTCTAACGTTGTCGGATAGAATATATACATCCGCAGTAGTCTTGATGATATAAATGAAGCTTTTTATTAAGAGCTTCATTTTTTGTAATGCCATCACCTTTTTTAAAATCTGCAAACAAATATTTTACATTTGGATACTTAGCTTCTAGTTTAGTTCCAATTTCATTGATATAGTCTGCGTTTTTACGATTCGAAATAGACATTACTGTTGTGCAATATTCGTAATTGTGCAAGCTAGCATACTTATAGGTTTCTTCCATGCGAAGTTCGTAGCAAAGTTTACAGCGTCTTCCACCTTCGGGTTCGTTTTTTAATGTAGCTATTTTTTGTGTAAATTCTTCATTATCGTATTTATCAATTATTAATTTAATGCTGTCATCGTTTAGATGAGCTAAATATGTCTGTAAAGCATCTAATCTTTTTTGATATTCATCGTAGGGATAAATATTAGAATTTGAAAAAAAGATTGTTATTTTAAAATATTGTCTTAGGTATATCAAAGGATAAACACTGCACACTCCGCAACAGATGTGGATTAGCAGTGTAGGTTTATTTTTTATTTCTTGAATTTGTTGAAGATGTTTTTGATAATTATTCATTAGTTATGAACATTGAATCGCCAAAAGAGAAGAAACGATATTTTTCTTCGACGGCAGTTTTATATGTATCAAGAATCATTTGTTTTGATGTAAATGCTGATACCATTAAAATTAATGTTGATTTAGGTAAATGGAAATTAGTTATTTGGCAATCAATTGCTTTAAATTCATATGGTGGATATATGAAAATATTTGTTTCACCAGAACATCCTTTAAACTCGCCATATTCTTTCATTATTGTTTCAAGGGTTCTAGTCGAAGTAGTTCCGACGCCAATGATACGGCGACCTTGCTTTTTTGCATTGTTTAATTTTTCAGCAACTTCATTTGACATAGAATAGAATTCATAATGCATATTGTGATCTTCGACGTTTTCTTCTTTGACAGGCTTAAACGTTCCTAAACCAACATGTAATGTGATATCTAAAAATTCAATGCCTTTAGATTTTATTTTTTCAATTAATTCTTCTGTGAAATGTAATCCAGCAGTTGGGCATGCGGCTGAACCATCGATTTGTGCATATACGTTGTTGTAACGCGACCTATTAGTTAGTTTTTCGTGAATATATGGAGGAGTAGGCATATTGCCTATTTCTTCTAGAATTTCCATAAAGATTCCTTCATAGTGCATTTTAAGCATTCTAACGCCTTCATCTTTAACTTCAATGCACTCAGCGTATAGTTTATCTGAGAATTCGATAATGCTGCCAACTTTGATAGGTTTTGCGTTTCCACACAAACATTCGCACACATCTTGTTTAATCTTTAAAATAACCACTTCTACTTTGGCGCCAGTGTCTTTTTTAACGCCATATAATCTAGCCGGAATAACTCTTGAGTTATTGCGCACTATTACATCTCCTTCATGTAGATAGTCGATAATATCGTAAAAATGGCGATGTTCAATTTCACCAGTGTTTTTGTGCAATACTAACAATCTTGATTGATCTCTAATATCTGTTGGATGTTGGGCAATTAGCTCTTCGGGTAAATAATAATCAAATTCCTCTAATTTCATTAAAAGCCTCTTTCATCAAAACCATATTTACTAATGGTTTCATTTTTAAATTCTATGAATCTATCTTCTTCTATAGCTGTTCTTATTTGTTCCATCAACTTAATTAAGAAACGTAAATTGTGAATTGACATCAATCTATTTCCAAGACCTTCATTTGTTCTAAATAGGTGATTTAAGTAGGCTTTTGTGTAATTTCTACAGCATTCGCAATCACAATTTGGATCTAAAGGTGTAAAGTCATCTTTGTATATTGCTTTCTTTATATTAATTCTGCCTTGTGTTGTAAGCAAAGTTCCATGTCTTGCAATTCTTGTCGGCAAAACACAATCAAACATATCAACGCCTCTTTCTACTGCTTCAAATATATCGTTGATAGCGCCTATACCCATTTCATATCGAGGTTTGTCTTCAGGAAGATATGGAAGTGTGTAGTCTAACATTTTATAGTGTGTTTGTTTATCCTCACCAACACTTGTGCCACCTATAGAATAGCCATCGAAATCCATCTTAACTAATTCTTCTGCACAATATTTTCTTAAATCTTCATATTTGGAACCTTGAACAATTCCGAATAATGCCTGATCTTTTCTTGTGTGAGCATCTAATCCTCTTTTTGCCCAACGCAATGTACGGTCCACAGATTTTTTTACATAATCATAAGAACTAGGATAAGGAATGCATTCATCAAAAGACATCGCGATGTCAGAACCAATTGCTTCCTGGATATGAATAGAGTCTTCAGGAGACATAAACAATGTTGAGCCATCTAAATGAGACTTAAAAGTAACACCTTCTTCTTTGATTTTGCGCATATCTGCAAGTGAAAAAACTTGGAAGCCACCAGAATCTGTTAAGATAGGGCCATCATAATTCATAAATTTATGAATACCACCAGCCTTAGCTACTATATCTTCACCTGGCCTTAACCATAAATGATATGTATTTGATAATATGATTGATGCATTTATGCTTTTAAGGTCTTCAGGAGATAGAAATTTAACTGTTGCTTGAGTTCCAACAGGCATAAAAACCGGTGTTTTTACAATCTTGCCAAAGACATTTATTTCACCTAGTCTTGCTTTTGAATTTTTATCAACATGTAATAATTTGTAAGAGAAATTAGGGTTTTTCACAACTATTATGATACCACACGGACATGCTACAATATTAATTGATGAAATCTAAAGAGTTAAAAGTATATAATTTACCATTAAATTTCAAACCGCTAGTAATCATTGATGCTAAGCCTCATTTATTATTGTTAGCAATTGCTTTATTTGGCGTTATTTTGTGTTTTATAAAAACTATGCTACCATATGGTATTTTTATCATGGCATTATCTATCTGTTTTCTTTTGTTTATGCCTAGATTGATTATGTTAGAATTCTATGATGATTATTTGGTTATGCATAATAAAGCCAATAAATCTGAGTGTGTATTAGTCTATTATGAAGATATTGTTTCTTGGTATTATACAAGGAATCCGAACAAGGACTATTTATATATTGAACTTGAGGATGGGAGAGTAGAAAAAATTGAAGCTTTTTCTAAGCAGACTTTTGAATCGGCCATGAATCGTTTTGTGAAGGATAAAAGAAGAAAAAACATTAAATGAGAATAGTAGCTTTAGATTTTGAAACAGCTAATGCAAGCATGGCATCGGCTTGTAGCTTAGGAATTACGATATACAATGATGGTGAAATATTGGATAGTTTTGAGTGGTACTTTAAGCCATCTAGTAGATATAATTACTTCACTAATACTTTCATCAATGGCATCAGTAAAGAAGATGTCCAAGATGAAGAAGAATTTGTTTTTTATTACGAACAATTAGCCGAAATATTAAAAGATTCTATCATAGTCGCACATAACGCGTGCTTTGATTTAGGTGTATTAAATGCTGTCTGTGATGTTTATGGTTTAGATCATTTCAAAAATAAATATATTGATACTGTCGCGATTTCTAGAAGGGTATATCCAGAATTGTGCAATCATAAGTTAGATACAGTAAGTGCTTATTTGAATATTGAATTGAATCATCATAATGGCCAATCTGATGCCTTTGCGTGCATGTTGATATTATTAAAGGCTATGGAAGCGTTTAACTGTTATGAATTAGATGAATTTGTAGATAAAATAGGTATTAGAATTAAAGAGAATAGATAGTAAATATGTTACTATTAAATAGGAAAAGAGGCATTTATGAAAGATTTTGAAAATAATGCATATTTTTGGCAAAAAGTAGATACTTTATATTCATCTGGAGATTTTAAACTTCTCCATAAAAAAGGCACAGCTCATGACATATATCCTTCATTAACATACCCATGTGATTTTGGTTATGTCAAAGCATTAAGTAACGATTCTGCTCCACTTGAAGTTTTCAAGGCAACTGGCGGTAAGAAAGTTGATGCTATAGCTTTATGCGCTGATGTTTTAACTAAGCAATTTGAAGTTAAAGTTATGGTTGGACTTAATGATGAAGAAATTGAAGGCGTTCTTCATTTCTTAAATTGTACAGATTATCAAAAATCAGTGTTGATTAAAAGAAGCAAAGTTATTCCATCATGGGGAGAAACTGAGTAATGGAAGATAAAAAGAATTTTATTACAAACATTTTATACTTAGGTTGTATTGGCGTTGTTTTATATTTAGCTGGAAAGTACATTCTTCCTAATGCAGTTCCATTTATTGTTGGATTTTTAATTGCTTATTTTTCAATCAAATTATGTAACGCAATATTTAAGAATGATAATAAACCACGTCGTGCAATATGTTTAGTAGTAATTTATCTGGTATTTATTGGCTTAATAGTGCTATTAACTATTGTTGGTGTTAACAAACTCGGTGAATTCTTTAGAGCTGTTCCAAGATTGTATACAAGACTAGTTGAACCAAGCATGATTTATTTAGAGAACGAATTACAAGAACTAAATAATTCTCTGCCAGTTGATGTTCAAAACGTATTAAATGGCGCTATCGAAGGATTATTTGATTCATTAAAATCGTTAATATTAACAGTATCAACTGCATTGGTTAAAGGTTTAACATCAGTAGTTACAAATGCGCCTGATGTATTAATTTCTATTATTGTTACTATCATTTCGTCTTGCTATTTCTGTTTTGATTACACTGCTATCAGTTCATACTTAAAGGAACATCTTCCTAAGAAGTATGTGAAGATAATTGTTGATGCCAAATCTTTCTGTGAAAATAACTTATTCAAGGTTATTAGATCATATATGATTATGATGGGTATGACCATGGTTGAATTGTTTATCGGATTTGAGATATTTGGTATAGAAAATGCTGGCGCATTAGCTCTAATTATATCCATCGTAGATATACTTCCAGTATTGGGTGTTGGAACTGTTTTGATTCCGTGGGGAGTTATTGCGTTGATTACCAAAGACACTGTTATGGGCATTGAAATATTGGGCTTATACTTAGTAATAACTTCAATTAGAAATGTTGTAGAATCTAAACTTGTTGGTGGCGATTTAGGTTTACATCCACTAGCTACATTAATTGCAATGATTCTTGGCTTGAAATTATTTGGTTTGCCAGGTTTATTCGCTTTCCCATTGGTTCTATCTTTCTTTGTTACAAGAGATAACGGAAATGAACTAAAAGAAACAGCAACGCCAACCGAAAAAGAAATAGTTGTAGAAAATAAAACGTTACCAGTTGAAGAAGTAAAGATCATTAAAAAAAAGGCATCTAATAAAGAGCCAAAAAAAGTTAACAAAACTAAAACTAATTCAAAAACAAACAAGAAAAAGACAAAATAGATTAAGAAGCAAACGCTTCTTTTTCTTTCAGTTTAATTTCACAATATTAATTTATAATTGAATTATGGCAAAACTATTAATTGTAGATGACGAAGAAAAAATTCGCGAAATGATTGGCAAGTATGCTGTTCACGAAGGTTATGAAGTATCTTTGGCCAAGAATGGCAAAGAAGCTTTAGATATTTTCAAAAATCATGATTTTGATGTTGTCATTATGGATGTTATGATGCCTGAAATGGATGGCTATAAAACTTTATCATTGATGAAAGAAATTAAGGAAGTTCATTGTATTTTTTTAACGGCACTTGGTGAAGAATATGACCGCATATATGGTTTTGATATTGGCGGTGAAGATTATGTAACCAAACCTTTCTCACTTAAAGAGTTAATGATGAGAATCAAAGTCATCTTAAAAAGAAACAATAACGATGATGATTATATTGCTTTTGGTGATATGTTGATTGATGAAGCTGCTCATATAGTGAAGGTTGATGGCAATATCGTTCCAATGACAAATAAAGAGTATGAATTATTATTATTGCTTGTAAAGAATAAAGGCAAAGCCGTTACTAGAGAACAAATTATTACTAAGATTTGGGGCTACGAATATGATAACGATGATCGAACTTTAGACACACATATGAAAATGCTTAGAAAATCACTTGGTTCATGTAGTAAATATATTACGACAATTAGAGGTGTAGGTTACCGCTTTGAAAAAGAAGTTGAGTCTTAGAGGACAATTATTAATAACCTTTCTATTGTTCATAGTGATGATTTTAGGAATCATCTATTTTTTTCAAACTAATTATTTAGATGATTTTTATCGCAAAAGTAAAGAAAACACCTTGGTACAAGTTGCTAATAATGTTGCGGAGACATTGATTAGTGAAGATGCTGATAATTATTTTGAGACAGTTGGTTTTTCTAACGAAGTTTGCGTAAGAGTCGTTTCTAATAACAATAAATACAATAATCCTGGCGCATGTATTTTGCGTAATGTCGACAACAATACCATCAACAATATTTATCAAGAAGTTCAAAATAATCAAGGCAACAAAATGTTCTATAATTTTGTATCTTTTAACGGCTTTCCTAATGCTAGAGAAATAAAAGACATGCTAGTATATGGAAAAAATATAGAAATAGATGATAATTCTATTTTGATTTTAGTTTCTTCAATTATCACTCCGTTAAACGCAACCATTTCGACTTTAAAATCGCAATATATAATTATCGCTCTAATTGTAATTGTTGCCACAATTGTGTTGGCTCTTATTATTTCTAAATTGATGATAAAACCAATCAAAAAAATTAATGACGAAAGCAAGAACTTATCTGTAGGGAAATATGATGGTGACAATATTAACTGCATAAATAAAGAATACAGCGAGTTAAACCAAACGTTGATTGATGCTAATGAAGACATTATGAAAGCAGACAAAGCTAAAAAGGAATTGCTTGCCAATGTGTCTCATGATTTACGCACGCCATTAACTATGATTGAAGGGTATGGTGAGATGATTAGGGATTTGCCTGAAGAAAATAATGAAGATAATATTAATGTCATTATTGATGAGGCTAAGAGATTATCTTGCTTGGTAGATGATTTGATAGATATTTCGCGAATTGAAAATTCTAAACTTGTTTTGACAAAAAGCCAGATATCAATTTACGAATTAGTATCAGAAGTATATAAGCAATATGAAAAGTACTGTGAAGCACAAAATGTTGCCTTTAAGTTAGATGTTAACGATTCTTTAAAAGATATTTTTACTGAAATTGATGTTAATCGTATAAAACAAGTTATTTATAACTTTATCAACAATGCTTTAAATTATAATGACAAAGAAAATCAAGAAATAATCATAGGCGTTGAAATGATAGAAGATGCATATAGAGTTTACGTCAAAGATAATGGTAGGGGAATTGAACAAAAGGATTTAGTGAATATATGGGATCGATATTATAAAGTTGATAAAACTCATGTTCGCAATCACATTGGTTCTGGCATCGGTTTATCGTTATGTAAAGAACTGTTGCAGGCACATGAACTTAATTATGGTGTTGACAGTCTAGTTGGTGAGTATTCGAAATTCTATTTTGATTTAAAAGCGTGCGATTAATTCGCACGCTATTCATGATCGAAGATTGTTTTGTTTTCGAGGTAGGGATTATATATTTGTTTTAATTTTTGATGTGTTAAAGAAGCATCGTAAATAGGCAATGCATCTTTATCCATTTCTATTTCTATCATTAAATCATAGCGGTTATCTCTAAATATACAATTAGTGTATATCGAAACATTGCGAATGCCTTTTATCGCTTTTAATTCTTCTAACGTACTAGAAATATCTGGTAATAATTGGTGATAGTCTACATCTTTTTTGAATTTTAAAATAATATAATGTTTCATATTTAGTGGCGGAGACGGTGGGATTCGAACCCACGTGTCGGTAACCCGGCAACCTGATTTCGAGTCAGGCTCGTTATGACCACTTCGATACGTCTCCTTAACTATAATTCTACAAAAAAGATTGCTTTGTGCAATCTTTCTTTCTTACTTAGCGATCTTTTCTAATTCTTTAACAGCTTTCTTAACATTTGCTAGTGATGTCGCAAGATTAACTCTTACCCATTTTTTATATTTCTTACCACCAAATGCTTCTCCAGAGTTTGTTAAGATATGGCATTTTTTAATTAAATAGTCAGAAGCATTTTTGCTTGGGCAATGTTTTCCAATATTTACGAAGATTAGATATGAACCTTCAAGTGGAGTAATTTCATAATATTTAGCTAATTTATCGTAGAAATAATTATAGTTTTCAAATATTATTCTATTTACTGTATCTAGCCATTCAGCTCCGTATTTATAGCCATAATAGGTTGGTAAAGCATTGAAGTCGTTTTCTTTTCTATGCATATGTTTTTGATATGTATCAAACTTCGTTCTTAATTTTTTGCTAGGAATTATAACGTGACAATTTTGGTAAACAGGGAACGAGAATGTTTTTGATACAGCCGAGAAAACGATTGTCTCATTTTGAAACTTCTTGAAAGCTAAAGTTGGAATAAATTCTTGATCAGGCATGATTAAGTCGTTATGGACCTCATCAGAAATAATCAAAACATGATATTTATGACATAAATCCAGTAATTCTTCTAATTCTCCTTTTTTCCATACTCTTCCAACAGGATTGTGTGGTGAACATAGAATAATAGCTTTAACATTTCCTTTAGCGAATTTCTTTTCGATATCTTTATAGTCGAATGTGAAATAACCATTATTGTTGATTAGTGGTGATTCTATCACGGTTCTTTTTGTTTCTTTGATAGTTGCTTTAAATGGATGGTATACAGGAGTGTTGATCATGACACCATCTTTTTCATTGGTTAAGGCGTATAGAATTTGATATAGACCATCAATGGCGCCTTGAGAAAATCTTACCCACTCTTTATTGATAGAGATATTGTGCCTAGTTTGGCTCCAGTTATTCAAGACTTCGTAGTAATCTTCAGGTAACGTAGCATAGCCATAGTCTCCGTAAGATATGAAATCATTTAATGCTTTGACTATTTTTTCATCTGGTCTAAAATCCATATCGGCAATCCACATAGGAAGGCAATTTTGTTTTCTACCTTCTTGCCACTTTACAGAATTAGATTTTTTACGATCATTATAATATTTCTTTTCAAATTCTCTATTGTTCATAAGTTATACCTGTCCTTGAATTTAGTATAGTATATAAATGTGGAAATTACATATAATTGTTGGCATGGTTGCCATAAAAAATCTGAGGGCTGTATGCATTGCTATGTGTATAGACGAGATGAATCAATTGGTAAAGATTCTAATATTGTTTATAAAACAGCAAATTTTAATTTGCCTATTAGAAAAGACCGACACGGAAATTATAAATATCCTGAAGGTAGCGAATTCATCATGTGCTTTTCTAGTGATTTCTTTATTGAAGAGGCAGATAAGTGGCGTGATGATGTTTTGAAAATGATTGAGCTTAGAAATGACTGCACGTTCTTTTGTATAACTAAAAGGCCAGAAAGAATTATGGAATGTATTCCGAATTTAGAAAAATATACAAATCTTTATATCTATTGCACAATGGAAAATCAAAAAAGATTTGATGAAAGAGCTCCTATTTATTTGAATCTTCCTTTAGTGAGAAAAGGTGTGATGATAGAACCAATGTTAGAATATGTCGATATTAGCAGATATCTAGACAAAATAGATGAAGTTTCGATTGGCGGTGAATCTGGCGAAGACGCTAGAGTGATAGATTTTGAATGGGTTAAAAGCATCAGAAATATATGTATCAACCACAATATTGAGTTTAGTTTTCATCAAACAGGCGCCAAAATAATAGTAAATGGCAAATTATATAATATACCGAGGAAATTTCAGCATTCACAAGCCAAAAAGGCATTTCAAAATAGTTAAAAAAATGTTCAAA
The DNA here is from genome assembly GCA_030531215.1 of Erysipelotrichaceae bacterium. Taxonomy (GTDB): domain Bacteria; phylum Bacillota_I; class Bacilli_A; order Erysipelotrichales; family Erysipelotrichaceae; genus Colivicinus. The sequence goes on along the minus strand of JAUNNY010000014.1, from coordinate 8,565 downwards.
AACAAGAGAAAAACATTATAATAATAGTGTAGTCATAAAAAGGGAGGAAATTTTTATTATGGCAGTAAAAGTTGCAATTAATGGTTTTGGCCGTATTGGTAGACTTGCTTTCAGACAAATGTTTGGTGCTGAAGGTTATGAAGTTGTAGCTATCAATGATTTAACAAGCCCTAAGATGCTAGCTACTTTATTAAAGTATGACTCAGCACAAGGCGGTTATTGCGGTAAATTCGGTGAAAATCTTCACACCGTTGCTTCAAAGGAAGCTGAATTAGAAGAAGATGGTAAAACTGTAAAGGTTCCTGGTTCAATCATCGTTGATGGTAAAGAAATTACTATCTACGCTATGCCTAAAGCAGAAGATCTACCTTGGGCAGACTTAGATGTAGATGTAGTTCTAGAATGTACAGGTTTCTATACATCAAAAGCAAAAGCAGAAGCTCATATTAAAGCTGGTGCTAAGAAGGTTGTTATTTCTGCTCCTGCAGGAAATGATCTTCCAACAATCGTTTACAATGTAAACCACAAAACATTAACTAAAGATGACAAAGTTATCTCTGCTGCATCTTGTACAACAAACTGTTTAGCACCTATGACTAAGGCTCTAAACGATTATGCTCCAATTCAATCAGGTATCATGACAACTGTTCATGCTTACACTGGTGACCAAATGATTCTTGATGGTCCACAAAGAAAAGGTGATGTACAAAGAGCTAGAGCTGGCGCTATGAATATCGTTCCAAACTCTACAGGTGCTGCTAAGGCTATCGGTCTAGTAATTCCTGAATTAAATGGTAAGCTTATCGGTGCTGCTCAACGTGTTCCTACTTGCACAGGTTCAACAACAATCTTACACGCAGTTGTTAAGAAGGATGATGTAACTGTTGAAGGTATCAACGCTGCTATGAAGGCTCAAGCTAACGAATCATTCGGTTATACTGAAGAAAAACTAGTATCTTCTGATATTATCGGTATGAAGTTCGGTTCATTATTTGATGCAAATCAAACAATGGTAACTAAGATTGCTGATGGTTTATTCGAAGTTCAAGTAGTTGCTTGGTATGACAATGAAAATTCTTACACTTCTCAAATGGTAAGAACTATCAAATACTTAGCTGGTCTTAACTAATTAGCTAGATACTAAAAAGTATTTTATAAAGGTTGGAATTGTTTCCAACCTTTTTTATAATTAAATTATGGTATATAACAAAACGATAAAAATAATAATGATATCATTCATTCTTTTATTGTCTTTTGGTTGCGAATTTAAAGGTTTTAAAACTAATAACGAAGAAACATCTTCCAACTTAATTCATATGAGTCCGGAATATAATAGAAATATTCATAATGATGAACGTGTTCCTAAAGGAATAATAGATGTCTTAGCAGAATATAACAATCGTTATTTTGATATGATGCATACGTTGGAATATACAACTTATGCCGATTTGTTTGCGGATGATTTAGAAGCAACATTAAGTGAATATGTGACTAAATTACTTATCGAAACTAGAAAAGAATATGATCTAACTGTTGATTCTGGAAATTATGATATTGATATAATCTCTTACAAAGTTGAAGGCGATATGCACTATGTTGAATTTAAGGAAGATGATTATTTAAAGTTTTCCCATTTAGATGGAATAGAATCAATTCTTAAAGGAATCAACTGTTCGCTTGTAGCTAAGAAGGTTGATGGCGAATATAAATTAGTGTCTTTACATAAAATTCAGGATTATTTTGTAATGTTCACTAATGATGATTTTAGTACTAAAGGAAAGATTGAGGTACTATACAACAAATATAGAAGAGAATTAAATGAAGTTTCAAAGGTTGATAAAGAAAATAAAACTGTTGCATTAAATACACCATATGAGCCTATAAGAGATTTTGATTATGAATATGATAGGCAAGCTGCTAAAGATTATGCATATAAATATTGGCATAGCAGAAATCCCGAATATTATGATTTTAGTAATGTTGGAGGAAATTGTCAGAGTTTTGCTTCACAAATGGCTGTAGCCGGTGGTATTCCGATGGACATTGAAGGCGATGAGTGGCAACAATGGAAGTTTTATGGCTTAGAAGTTGAAGACAAGGAAATACGTTCTGGTAGATCATTGTCTTGGGCAACAGTAGATTTCTTTTATGATTATTTAGTTGCCAATGTTGGAGATAGCGGCATGGTCGCAGACTTTGATTGTAATAGATACTATAGCGAGCCTGGGGACATTATCCATGTAGGATATGACGGCACCCCAACGCATACAACTGTTGTCGCCGATGTATATAATGACTACATTTTAATTAACTCTAATACTTTAGATATGCTTAATTTCCCTGTTGATGCATATGCATACAATACAAAGAGATTAATTAAAATATTAGGTTATAATGATTGAATTATCTTTCAATAAATGTTAGTATGTTAATGCTGTCCATGTAGCTCAGCTGGATAGAGCATCCGCCTTCTAAGCGGACGGTCGGGAGTTCGAGTCTCTCTATGGACGCCACTAAAAATAACAGCATTGATTCATTCAATGCTGTTTTTATTTAAAAAAGAATAGCAGAGCTATTCTTTTAGTACCAACTTGGTTCATGATTGATATAACTAGATGAATTAGAAAACATATCTTCTTTATTTTGTAGTTTGGCTACGTTCCATGAATTCAAATCTCCTGTTTCATCAATAATGATATTCCAAGTTCCATAGAACATTTGTGACATATCAGTAACGTTAGATACATCCCAATTATTGATGTTACCAGTGTGTTTTAATATTTTACACATATAAAACATATTAGACATATCGGTTACGTTACTTGTATCAAAAACGTTCATATTTATTGTGTCTAGATAATTATTGTTGTAGAACATATTGGACATAGTTGTTAAGCAACTTGTTTTATTTTTTGAAGGGAACGTTATGCTCTTAAATTCATATGTGCCACTAAACATTGAAGCGACACTTGTTACTTTGCCCATATTCCATTTTGATAAATCTAGATCAATAACAGCGTAAGTTTTGTTTCCTGAGTTAACTTCTTCAAACATGCTTGTCATGTCAACGACGTTTGCTGTGTCAAAATTTGTTACATTTTCTAAGCCTGTAGCTAAAACATAACAGTCCGCAAACATATAGGCCATGTTGTTAACATTTGCTGTATTAATTTTATCTAAACCAGTTATGGTTTTTAATTTTGCATTTCCCTCAAACATATGTGACATATCTGTGACATTAGATGTATCGAAATTAGATATATCTAATGAAGTAAGTTTTACGCAGTAGTCAAACATATTAGCCATTGTAGTTGAATATGATGTATCAAGATTATTCAAATCTGAAATAGTTGTTATAAATGATACGTTATCAAACATATATGACGCGTCATAGTTGGCGTATAGTTTTTCACCACCATTAGAGGTTATCGTAAAAGTAGTTAATGCAGATCGATATAATAATGCTGATTTGTCTTGGCCGACTGATACATCAATATATGGCTCACCATCGATATCAGAATAGTTTTCTGTGTACTTTTCTTTTGAGAAGGTAATTTTCTTAAAGACATTTGAGCCATATTCGGTTTGAAGTTTTCGCAAAATAGCTGACAATTGTTCGCCAGGTATCAACATGTGACTAACTGCATTAGTTTCTAATTTTAAATTAATATCAACTAGGCCTGACCAATTACCAGCTGATAAGGGTGGCAAATCGTAATTTATTACGATATCATTTGTGTCCTTATTTGTTAATTCTATATTGTTGTTGATAATCGAACCTGTTACACTTTGTTTTTCAAGTTTATCTTTTAGTGTAAAGTTTTTATCTATATTGATACTTAATGTTTGATTGTCAGTAAGGTTGTTTTCAATTATTTTTATAGTGAATGTTTTTGAATCATCTATCTCTACTTTTTCAGGTATTTCAATTATATATGACTCATCATAAGTTGAGGCATTAATTGAACATGGATACCAAGATATAAAAAGCAGCGATAGAATTAATGTTTTAGTAAGAAAGTTTTTCATTGGTTTGCCTCAACTTGTGAAAGTCAAATTTATTTCTACATTGTTATTACCATGTATGAGCGATTTGGTAATGCATGTGAGAAATCATTGTGTAACCAAGGATGCAGGACCTTGGTGAATATATTAGTTTGTAGCTACTAATGCTATCGTAACTGGAAGGTCAACAGACCAAGAACCAGCTGGAATGTCGTTTTCATGTGTAACGCCTACAGCAAATTTTGCGTCATTGCTGTAGTTTGGCTCTAGGACTGTATATAAGAAGTCGTGAGTACCATTAGAGATAGTTAATGAAATAGATTGACGTCCGTCAGTACTATTCGCATCTTTTAATAATGCTGATTCTGAGAAAGCGACAGCTATTTTTTTATCAGATGAGATATTGCCTTTTGCTTGAACATCAAAGCTGACACTCTTATCTTTAACATTAACTTTCTTTGGAAGTTTTACAGTGTATTCAGAACCTACTTCAGCATATAGTTGAACAGTGGTGTCTTTATCAGTCTCGGTGTTTGTTTCTTCTTCGGCCCAAACGGCATTTGGTAATGCAAACAACATCATAGAAGTTAATAGTGTGATCATTAATTTTTTCATATTTTTCTCCTTATTTGATTAATATTTCTTGTTCTTGTTTTATTCCTGACCAGTAAGTTTCTTTTGTATCTAGGTCATAGGAACTAATGCTATATATAAGAGTATGCTTTCCTGCATCTAAGCAACTGTATATATCAAATTTTTCCATTTTACCTGGTTCTATTAAATCGCTACTATATAGCACTTCATCGTTATAGGTTACATCAAAAGAAAGATATACCTCGTTATCTTGAGGATTCTGTAAGTATAAGTAGGGATAGTCCTTACTTATACTTACTTGTCCATAACCTACTAATTCGGTATATTCATCAATGCCTTCATCATCTTGAGGATTGATGTTTACCATTTCAATGTCGCATTGATTTTGCGATACTGTTTTGTCACTAGTTCCGTTGCTTATTATCGTGCCTCTAGCTCTAAGAAACATGAGAATTATCAATTCAATGATGATAATAACTAATAAGACTAGAATAGTAACTAATCTTTTGTCTAATTTTTTCTTTTCCATTTTTTCGCCTCTATATATTTATTCCAGTGAAAAATGGAAAATGCTTAAAAAAAATAAAAAAATTGGAATTTTTGGGCTAATTCACAATATGGCGATATATTGTAATTTATCAAAAAATCACTTCTTACAAAGTGAGTTTTAGCTTTTAATGTATAAATTATTAAAAGAGTTCGTTATTTTCTAATCCAACCAGAACCAATTACGTAGTACCAACGTTTCTGACCATTTTCATAAAGTTCAATCAATCTAATAAAAGAATCATTTTCCTTGCTTGAAGGTAATTTATTAACTAAATCTTTATAGTCGCTACAATTATCTTTACTAAACCTTCCAACATTATATTCATCGTGATACAAATCATATGTTTTGTTTATGATATCATCACACTTTATCTTAATTAATTGGAAAGCATTATCTTGGAAACAAAATATAGGATCCCCATATTGATTTTCACCGATTTGCCAACTATCATAATCTAAAAACTCTGCATATGATTCAGCATCTCTATATGGGCCAACTATTTTATCGCTTGAAGCATAGATACCTCTAATAAACGTAAAATATAAACCTAATACGAACAAAACCGCAATAATTATAATTAGTTTTTTGTTTTTCATGTCTTTATATTATTGTTCCTTTTTATCTTATTGTATTAAATTAGTTAGCTATTTTTTGAATTTTACTTTGGTTGATAGGCAATCATAGTATACTTCATATTTTAGAAGCGTTGTTTTAATATTTAAATTAATAATAAAGACAAGTCATACAGGCTGAATTATTTAATTTATTATAAAGGGGAAGTAATAAACTTTCAATATCTACTTAGTGGTCAATTCCTATCAATGCAATGGTGAATTAGCCCAATTATTCCAATGTTTAATTTAATTGATCTTTTTTAATTTCACCTGCTATATCTGATATTCGATATAAATGATTATCATGGGTGAACATATCTATTACAATATCACAATCGTGATTGTATTCTTTTAATATTTCAAAGAAGAAATCGGAAATTTCATAATATGTTTTGACGCTGTAGACTTCAAAGATAGTCACAAATCTACTCTTATCTGGTGCTGTGAAGGTGTAAAAATTTGTTTTTTCATATTCGTAGAGATTATTTTGAATATCATTTGCCTGAAGATATTTGATAAATTCTATGTTGTCATCTTCATTTCCTGAAGTAACAAATATTTTAGTGTATACAAGCACATCTAAAGGAAGCGACAACATATCGCTGTCTTCTGGCTTGAAATACATCATTTCATGTAAACTCATGCTTTTGTCTAACATATGCATAATTATACAATAGTTTATCTATGTCGTATAATAAGTATTGTGATTAAACATATTCCAAATCTTATTACTATATCTAGAATAATTGGTTCGCTGTTATTGATTCCATTGGATCCACTAACTAGCGAGTTTTTTATTGTTTATATATATTGCGGTCTGTCTGATGTTGTAGATGGCTTTATTGCTAGAAAAGCTCACGTAACAAGTGAGTTAGGTTCTAAACTCGATAGTGTTTCTGATTTGATGTTTTATGTCATTATGATGTTAGAATTGATGCCTATCCTAAAGATTAGATTTCCAAGATTTATTTGGGTATATATCTATGCGCTGTTGGGTTTGAGAATTGCGATGTATGTTTATTATGGCATGACAAAGAAAAAGATTATGTCTAATCACACGATATTGAATAAGATTAGTGGTTTTTTAGTGTTCTTAACACCATTCATGATGCTTACTGATTATTTGAACATCTTTGCGATAATTACTTGTACGGTGGCACTAATTGCTGCTTTGTATGAAATAAATATTTCATTTTATGGAAAACATCTAGATGAATAGATGTTTTTATTAGGTTAATATGAGAAAAGTATTATTTGTATGTCACGGAAATATCTGCAGAAGTGTCATGGCAGAATATATCTTTAAATATAAAACAAAAGATATTGAAGGATATTATGCGAGTTCACGTGCAGTGTCTTATGAAGAAGAGGGCAATGATATATATCCACCCGCAAAAAGATGCCTAGATAGTCATAAAATACCATATAATAGACATTACGCATCTAGAATAAGTCAAAAGGATTACGAAGAATATGATGATATATTCGTTATGGATAGTTCAAATATATATCTAATTAATAAAATAATTGATGACCATAACCATAAAATAAAGAAATTATGTAGCTATGATATTGATGACCCATGGTATACTGGCGATTTTGAGGGTGTATATAAACAAATATGCGAAGGAATTGATAATTATCTAAAAAAATATTAATTACGTCATCATCGAAATATCTATTAAATATGATAATGTTGATTATCTATATGATGCAGTACATTTTACTATCACATTAGAATCTGATTGTAGTTGTTTTTCTAATTTAAATAGCATTACCAAGGACTTACTTGTCAATCATATCAAATCAGATGTTCTACTTAGCCAAAGGGATGTTGGCAAGAAAATAGTTTGTGATGTTGTATCTATAGAAGAGATGGCTGATATAGGTATGCACTACCTAGAATCATATTTGAATAAAAAAGCAAAATAATTTAATTCTTGGGTCGGATTCCGACCCAAGATTTTATATTGGAGAAGCCTAAAAATCAGAATTTTGGCCTCTATGATTATTTGTAGCCTTTTTCTAAAAAGCACGTATACATTAATGCGATGATAAAATATCATCAAGAAAGGGAGAAAATTTTATTATGACTGATTTAAAAGACACAAAAGATGAAGAATTAAAAGATAACGAATTAAAACAAATTGCAGGTGGTGGAAATATTGTTGATGACATAGTTAGCATTGAAACAGCTTGTTTTATACCAATCCTTAGTGATACGTGTGTTCAACCTAAGTCAAAAGGTAGAAAAAATCAATGCAAAGATTGTGAATTTAACGTGTAATAGCAATAATTAATTAGTTTAGATAAAAATTTAGACAAAAATAAGATTTTATATTAGTATACCTTTTTCAATATCTACGTATACAATAGTGAAAATGTTAATATTATTATAAAAAAAAGAGGAATTAACCATGTTAGAAGAAAAAAAGATAATAGAATTAAACGATGAAGAAACAAAACAAGTAACTGGCGGTGTAGATTATGGTGATAGCGATGGATATAAGTATAATGGTTATAATGTTGTGAATTCAGATTGGGGCAAGCCATGCAGAAAATACGGATTGTGGCCATCTCCGGTTGAAGGCTTCAGAATGGCTCAAGTACAATTGTGCTATCAGTGTAAACATTATAAAGAATTACCTGAACCAATCAATGGATGGGATGGTTACTGTGAACGTAATGATTAATATTAATTCTCAACTAATAGTTTGATTATGAACTATTAGTTTTTTTATTTGTGAACAGGTTTAGAAATCATAATTCGTTGGACTTTTATATTTATTAAAATTTTGCCTT
>JAUNNY010000031.1 GCA_030531215.1 Erysipelotrichaceae bacterium | reverse complement strand
ATAATTTAGGTATGTCAACTTGGGGATATATAAGAGTATCTAGTAAAGATCAAAACGAAGATAGACAGATAATTGAAATTGAGCCTTTAGTAACTACCAAAGATCATTTGATTATTGAAAAAAAATCAGGAAAAGACTTTAATAGACCAAAATATCAATCTATGAAGAATCTAATGAATGATAATGATACATTAGTTATCAAATCATTAGATCGTCTAGGCAGAAATTACGAAGCCATTAAAGAAGAATGGCAAGATTTTAAGAAAAGAAACATCCATGTAAGAGTATTAGATATGCCGTTACTAAATACTGAAAACAAAGATGATTTAACAGCAAATCTAATAAATGATGTTGTTTTAGAACTATTATCTTATGTTGCTGAATCTGAAAGAAAGAATACAAAGCAAAGACAAAAAGAAGGCATCAAAGCAGCAAAAGATAAAGGTATTAAATTTGGTAGACCTTCAGTAGAACTACCAGATAATTGGAATTCAGTGATTAAAGATTGGAAAGCAGGCAAGATTACTGCAAAACAAGCTATGGATCTTACCGGAATGAAAAGAACTAGTTTCTATAAAGTAGTAAAGAGTCAATAATATAATATAGTTAGCATGAGACAGAGCCCACGTTGTTTGTTTGATAGTAATATAAAAGAATTTCTTCATTATGATAATGATTATATTTTTGGCGTACTTAACAGTAATGCTCATGGGATTCTATTAACAACTTCAAGAGAAGCATGGGAAGGTGAAATTAGCATATTAAAGAATTCTTTATCATCATTTGAAAGTAGTGATGGAAAAATTATTTTTGAATATGATATTCCTCGTTTGGGTAAAAGAATTGATGCTGTTTTGCTATTAAAAGGAATAGTTTTCTGTTTAGAATTTAAAGTTGGTGAATCAAAGATATTAGAAATGGATATTGATCAAGTTTTAGACTATGCTCTTGATTTAAAAAACTTCCATAAATTCAGTGAAGATAGGATTATTGTTCCAGTGCTTATTGCAACAAAATATAATAGTTCATCATCAGTTATTCAGGCATCAATTTATAACGATAGAATAGTTAATCCATTAGTAACTGGAGAATCAAATTTGTTTAATTTGATAAATGATGTATTAAATAAGTATCCAAATGAAGCAGCAGTTAATAAAGACTGGATTATCAGTCCATATGCTCCAACTCCAACAATTATTGAAGCAGCTAGATCGTTATACGAAAATCATTCTGTAGAAAATATCACAAGACACGAAGCAGATAAAGTATCGACTGATGCAACTATTAAATATATTTTAGATGTAATTAAGAAGAGCAAAGAAAACCAAGAAAAGAGTATTTGCTTTGTTACTGGTGTCCCTGGTGCAGGAAAAACCCTGGTTGGTTTAGATGTTGCAATTAAACAGACTTATCAAGGAAATGATGAACCAGTGAAAGATGAGGGCGCGGTGTATCTTTCTGGTAATGGTCCATTAGTTGCAGTATTAAGTGAAGCTTTGGCAAGAGATAATGTTGCAAAAGCAAAAATTAAAGGTGAAAAAAAGAATAAATCTGATGCCGAACGTGAAGTTAAGAAATCAATACAAATGATTCATAATTACCGTGATACCATGTTAGCTAAAATAAAGAATCCTGTTGAAAATGGAATTCTAGAAATTGACCCAACTAAAGCTATAGAAAATGGTGAGGCAGGATTTGGCGAAGTTGAACATGTTGCTATATTTGATGAAGCCCAAAGATCTTGGACTCATTCTAGGCTTGCTGCATATTTAAAAAGAGGCGGAACTTACGGTAATAAGCTAAAAGTTCCTAATTTTCCAATGTCAGAAGCTGCATTCTTAATATGGTCGCTTGATCAAAGAAAAGACTGGGCAACGATAGTTTGTTTAGTAGGTGGCGGACAAGAAATTAATACCGGAGAAGCAGGTATATCTGAATGGATTAAAGCTATTAACGAAAAATTTAGTCACTGGAAAGTGTATATTTCGCCAAAATTAACTGATAAAGAATATGCAGAAGGAAAAGTAAATGATTTGTTAAAAGAAAATACAAATATTGTTTATTCTGATAATCTTCATTTGAATGTTTCTTTACGTTCTTTTAGGGCAGAAAAATTATCGTCATTTGTTCACTCTCTTTTATCATTTGAAACTAATAATGCATCCAATATATATAACGAAATAAATGATAATTATCCTATATATCTAACAAGAGATATAAATAAAGCAAAAGCTTGGCTTCACGGCAAAGTACGAGGATCAGAAAGAACTGGCGTATTAATTACAAAAGAATCAGCAAGATTTAAGCCTTTATCGATGCATGTGCTTCCATCTGATGAAGATAACGCTGTTCACTGGTTCTTAGAAGATAAAACAGACACTAGATCGTCTAATTATTTGGAAGATGCAGCAACGGAAATTCAAGTTCAAGGGTTAGAATTGGACTATTCTTGTGTGTTATGGGATGCTGATATGCGTTTTGAAAATAATAATTGGCGTTTCTATAAATTTAATGGACAAACAAAATGGAATGAAGTGCTACCAGAAACAGAAGCAAAATCAGAAACAATTAAATATATGTTAAATGCATATCGTGTTTTATTAACTCGCGCAAGAATGGGAATGGTTATTTGCGTTCCATATGGCAATCCTAATAAAACATCTACTGGTTATTGGGAAGATAGTACTCGTATACCTGAATACTACGATGGCACATATCGATATCTTAAGAGCTTAGGAATTAAAGAAATATAATTTTAGAAAACATATATGAGTCTTTGGGATAAAATGACTTCTTATATATCTGAAAAGATAGAAGATAGGAAGTTAACAAAAGAACAGTTTATAGAAGAATTAACAAAAGCGAAGTCTGATCTAAATCAGACTTTTGATAGTGAAGATATTATTGATCCTGAAGATCTTAATAATATTAAGAGCAATTATTCTGTTTTATATCAGAACGCAATCTCTGAAAAGAATTCAATATTTAATCTTTTTAACTCTGAATTAAAAAGAAACACAAAAGTATTTATTGATGAGTATGATAATATTCAAGAAAACTTTGATAAACATAATAATGAAATTGCCAATAAAAAGAAAGCACAATATTTTTCAATAATAAATCCTGTCGAAGGTAGAGATTTAGATGGGCAACAATTGTCAGCGATTGTTAAAGATTCACACAATCATTTAATTCTTGCTGGAGCAGGAACAGGCAAGACAACTACTATCATTGGTTATATTAAATATCTTTTAGCATTAGATAAGGCGAAACCTGAAGATATATTGGTTCTATCATTTACTAATGCATCAGCAGCTGAAATGTCAGAAAGACTTCAAAAAGAAACAAAGTTAAAAATAGATGCATCCACTTTCCATAAACTTGGAATGAATATTATTGCTGAAGCTGAGAATAGAAAGCCAACCGTTTATAGTGAAAACATAAACAAATATATCAAACAAGTATTAGATGAATTAGTTAAAGACAAAAATTATTTTAGAAAACTTTGCTCATATTTAATTTTCTATAGCGAAGAAGATAAATCCGAGTTTGAATTTGAAGACGAAGGCGATTATAGAGAATATTTAAAGCAAAATCCACCAACGACATTAAAAGGTGAAAGAGTAAAGAGTTATGGTGAAATGACTATAGCAAACTTCTTGTTAACAAACGCTATTGAATATGAATATGAATCTGCATATAAATTTGATACTGCAGATAAGAAACACAGTCAATATAAACCTGACTTCTATTTGCCTGAATATGATATCTATATCGAGTATTTTGGTATTGATAGAAATGGTGAAGCTCCAAAATGGTTTAAAGGTGATGGAAATCAAAGTGGCACTGAAATGTATAAGGAATCAATGTCATGGAAGAGAAAACTTCATAAAGACAACAAAACCAATCTTGTTGAACTATTTGCTTATGAGCATTTTGAAAATAGATTGTTAGATTCATTAAGCGAACAATTAAAGAAATATGATGTTAAGTTTAAGCCATTATCTGGTGAAGAGATGTGGAAAAACGTTGGTGGAGAAAAGTTAAATGTAATGGTTGATCTTTTTGCAACAATCATCAATTTAATGAAGAGCAACAATTGTGACTTTGATGAATTAGAGAGAAGAAACTCAACATTAGCTAGACCAATACGTTTAAACATTATTGTTGATCTATTGAAGCCTATCTATGAAGCTTATCAAAAGCATTTAATTGATATTAAACAAATAGACTTCAATGATATGATTAATGTTGCTATTGATCATATAGAAAATAATAGATACCAACACAATTATAAATATGTAATAGTTGATGAATATCAAGATATTGCACAATCAAGATTTAGACTACTTGAAGCCATGAGAAATCAAAAAAACTATAATCTATTCTGTGTTGGAGATGACTGGCAATCGATATATAAATTTAGTGGAAGCGACATAGGCTTTATATTGGCTTTTGATAAGTATTGGGGTCCAACTTTGATTGATAGAATCGAAACAACATATAGATTCCATCAGAGTTTGATTGAAGTTAGCGGAAACTTCATTATGCAAAACAATTCTCAAATAAAGAAGTCATTAAAGAGCAAACAAAATGTAAATTTCTTTTCATGTGAAGAAATACAAGGATATAACGAAAAGTTTGCAATTCAATTTGTTGAATCATCGCTTAATAATTTGGAAAAGAATGCTAGTGTTTTATTTCTAGGTAGATATACATTTGATATTAATATGCTAAAAGGTAACTATAATTTTGATTACAAGTATGATAACGTACAAGGCAAAATAGTAGTTAAGTATAAAAAACGTTATGATTTAGATATTACATTTATGACAGCTCATGGCTCAAAAGGACTACAAGCTGATTACGTTTATATACTCAATAATAAAAATAGGGGGCTAGGGTTTCCTAGTAGAATATCAGATGCTCCGATACTTAAACTATTATTAGATAGCTCAGATAATTATCCATTTGCTGAAGAAAGAAGGTTGTTCTATGTTGCTTTGACAAGAGCCAAAAAGAAAGTTTACCTCGTAACTGAAAAGAATAACGAATCTATCTTTGTTCAAGAAATAAAAGATATATACGGTCAAGCTATGCAAAGAGAAAAATATACTTGTCCAGAATGCGGCGGAAAATTATTAAGAAGGCATGGAAAATATGGTGATTTCTTTGGATGTTCTAATTATAAAAATGGCTGTAAGTATATTAGAAAGATAACATAAATACAAAACCAGGATTAAATGTCCCTGGTTTATTTTTTCTTCAATGCTTCAACATATTCATCATGTGTTAGGAATTGTCCGGTTAAATCTTCGAATTCTTCAGGAACGACTTTACATGCATCACTCATTGAATCAAGACTTAAATGTTCGGCAAAGTCTTCCAATACTTGTAGATAATTAACACGCTCGTATTTTTTATATTTTTTTATAGTATTAATGCATTCATTAATCTTACTGATGTTTTCTTTTGCGTTTGTTTCATTTGAGGGTAGATCTCTATATTCGAATTCATACATCTTATCATCAGAAACATAGCTTCTTCTGATAAATCCATATTTTAAATAATCAGAAGATGTGCCTAATATTTTTGCCATTTCTTCTAATGTATCTTCTTTTGGATTACGTCTATCATTTTCATATGCAACAACATATTCATAACTTTTGCCTAATTCCATAGCAAAAGCTTCTATAGATAATTCCTTAGCCTCTCTACAATCTCTTATTCTTTTTCCTATAGTAGGCGGACAAGAACCATGAGTTTTCTTTCCGGCAAATATATTGTTATGAGATATAACGTTTTCTTTCTTCATAGATTAATGATAACATTTGTAACTTTGATAATAAATAAAAACTGTATGATTACATACATAAGCCTCAAAATTGTCACATAAAATTTACTAATTAAAACTCTTGACAAAGTAACAAATGTTACTATATTA
>JAUNNY010000030.1 GCA_030531215.1 Erysipelotrichaceae bacterium | reverse complement strand
TTTGGTCGTTGTATAAACTTTTTTAAAATAATGCTTGAAAAATATTAGCAGGTTTATACAACTCTATTTTACAATGAACAACACTTTAAAAGACTCAATTATATTCTTTAAAAAGCTAATTCTTTGGGAGTTTACCTAATTAGGGGTGTGAGCAGTAATGTTTAAATAATTAATTTCTATTTATTTTGAATTAAAAAGTCTACCTTGCAAACGTAGACTTTCTATAGATATTTAATCTTCCTGGGCCACTATGTGGGTAGTTGCCACTGTAATTGCATCTCTTATTCCTTTGTTTAAAGGCTTTTTTAACCTCTTTCCTTCATTGTAGGGAATAATATTACATCTCTTATAGAATCGGATTCGGTAAATAACATTACCATTCTATCAATACCGTAACCGATACCACCTGCTGGAGGCATGCCATATTCTAAGGCTTCGATAAAGTCCATATCAATATCATTAGCTTCTTCATCACCTAATTCACGAGCTTTTAATTGATCTTCAAATCTTTGAAGCTGATCAATTGGATCGTTTAATTCTGTGTAAGCATTAGCACATTCATGTCCTGAAATAAATAATTCAAATCTATCAACAAATCTAGGATCTTCTTGATTAGCTCTAGTTAATGGAGATATTTCAATTGGATGTCCATATAAGAATGTTGGTTGAATCAATGTTTCTTCAACATACTTTTCAAAGAAAGCATTGATAATATGGCCAACTGTGAAATGTGGTTCTACTTCGATTTCGTGTTGCTTTGCAAGTTCCTTAGCTTCTTCTAATGAGTAGTTATTAGCTTTGAAATCGATGCCTGTTTTCTCTTTTATCGCATCAGTCATAGAGATTCTCTTCCAATCTCCATCAACGTTAATTTCATTGCCTAGATATGTAAATGTTCTCTTGCCACAAACTGTATCAGCAATATATTTATACATGCCTTCAGTTAGATTCATCATACCTTCTAGATTTGAATATGCTTCATATAATTCCATTAAAGTGAATTCGGGATTATGTTGTAAATCCATGCCTTCATTTCTAAAAGTTCTACCTATTTCATAAACCTTTTCCATGCCGCCAACTAATAATCTCTTAAGATTTAATTCTAAGGCGATTCTTAGATACATATCTAAGTCTTGGCTATTATGGTGAGTAATAAAAGGTTTAGCACTAGCACCAGTTAATAAAGTTGTTAGAACTGGAGTTTCAACTTCTGTAAATTCTTTTTTAGCTAAATATTCTCTTATAGCTGATAAGATTTTAGGTCTCATGAATGCAACTCTTTTTGAATCTTCATTCATAATTAAATCAACATATCTTCTTCTATATCTTTCTTCTTTATCAGTTAAACCGTGGAACTTTTCAGGAAGTGGAGATAAAGCTTTAGTAAGATGTGTATATTTTAAAACATATACTGATAATTCACCTTTTGGATTTTGTTCAGTTGGATTTGTTCTATATACATTACCATCGATACCAATAATGTCGCCAATATCAGATGCTTTAACTAACTCGTATGGTTCTTCACCTAAATCTGCTTTATTGATTACAAGTTGGATCATTCCTTCTTTATCTTGAATATGCATGAAACACATCTTGCCCATTCTTCTCTTAGACATGATTCTTCCAGCAATCTTTACAGCTACAATATTTGCTTCTAGTGCTTCTTTACTAGATTCGCCATAACTATCTTTGATTGATTTTGAAGTTGCATTTCTTTCAAATGCATTTCCAAAAGGATAGATACCCTTTTGTTTTAATTCATCCATCTTTTGTCTTCTAACTAATTGTTGATCATTTAATACTCTTTCCATAATGTTCCTCCAAAATAAAAACGTCCTCTAAGGACGTTAATTAACGCGGTACCACCTTAGTTCACATAAGTGCACTCTTAAGTTATAACGTTACAACCGCTTTGCTCCGAGTCTTTATTCAATTATCAGTGCTTGTTCTAATTCCACCATTTAGAACTCTCTAGTAAGTCTTAATAATCTACTCTTCTCTTCATCACAACATCATTATTTTATCATAAGTGAACAAACTATTTATCGAATTGTTCACTAACTTGCTTTAATAATGACCTTATTTCTAAATGTTGTGGACATTTATCTTCGCATTGACCACATTCGATACAATCAATTGGTTTGCCATTTTTGCTTATAGTATTTTTATATCGTGCAATTTGTTCATCGTGTGCTTTAGGGAATGCCTTTGAATTATTAAACAATTCAAAATAATCAGGAATGGCGATATTCATTGGGCACTCTTTTGTACAATATGAACAACCGGTACAAGCGATTGCAGTCTTACTTTGAATTAATTCAACTACTTTATTTAATACTTCGTTTTCTTTTTCTGATAGATGTTCAAAATTATCGATTGTATTTAAATTATCTTCAAGTTGTTCCATTGAATTCATACCACTTAATACTCTAGCAACGCCTGATTGTGATAGGCAAAATCTGAATGCCCATGAAGCAATAGATTTTTCTGGACTACACTCTTTCAACAATTCAACTGCATCCTCAGAAATATTAACTAATTTGCCACCTTTACAAGGTTCCATAACAGTTACAGGTTTTAGATGTTTCTTAGCTACTTCTAAACATCTTCTAGATTGAACATTTTCTGCTTCCCAATCTAGATAGTTGATTTGTAGTTGTACAAAATCAACCGCATCACCATGTTTAGTTAATATTTCATCTAATAGTTCAGGTGTATCATGGAATGAAAAACCAATATGTTTTGCATAACCTAATTTTTTCTTATTTGCAATAAATTCAAACGCATCCAATTCTTCAGCAGTTTTATAATTATCTTTTGTTAAACAATGTAACAAATAATAATCGACATATTTAACACCAAGATTATCTAATTGTTTATTGAATATTTCTTCCATCTGTTCTTTAGTTTTTAGATTCCATAATGGTAGTTTTGTCGCAAGTTCAAAACCACTGCGTTCATGTCTATCTACCAAAGCTTTCTTAACAATTGATTCACCTTTCTCGCCATGATAAACATAGGCTGTATCAAAATAAGTAAAGCCTCTTTCTAGATATTCATCGAATAATTTTTCTGTTAATTCAAAATCCACACTAGTTTGATCGTTCTTATCTAATAGTGGAAGCCTCATACAGCCAAAGCCAAATAAATTGTTTTTCATTCTTTTACTCCTTTATTGTTTTTCCTATTACAAATGCATCTGCAACTTTATCTGATATCAAGCGATATTCATGATTAAAATCATCAAAGATGACAGGGTGATATTTACTTAAATCTACTTTATTATCAGTTAATACTCTATCATCTACTGAAACATTAACAATAGATGCATATAGATGGCCAGTATTTTCATCATAAGATATAAGCTTGCATTCAATTGCTACAGGCAACTCTTCAATTAATGGTGCATCGACTTTACTTGCCTTGATAGTGTGTAGATTTGCTTTTTCTAATTTGTCAGGAACATTATTACCAGATACTAAGCCAACATAATCACAGGCGGCAATGTGCTCTTTATCCGCAAATGATACAGTAAATTCTTTTCTTTTTAATATATTACTTGTGGTTTTATGTTTTGCTAAACAAATATGAATTTC
Organism: Erysipelotrichaceae bacterium; assembly: GCA_030531215.1. GTDB lineage: Bacteria > Bacillota_I > Bacilli_A > Erysipelotrichales > Erysipelotrichaceae > Colivicinus. The sequence continues at coordinate 2,664 of JAUNNY010000030.1, read as the reverse complement.
GTTAGTATCAGAAATACCACCCCAAGCAGCGTTCATAGCGTTAGCACTTCCATCATCATTGTATGTAGCGATGATTAAGACAGGCTCAGGATATACTAATGACTTTGGGCCAAAGTTTACTCTCATTGTTCTCTCTCCTTCACAATATATTTAAGCTCTTCGTTATTTATAAAACGTTTTAAATTTTCTGCCAATAAATCAACATATGCATCAAGCGCACTTGCTAAATGGAAATATCCAGCTACATGTGGTGTAATCAATAAATTCTTATATGTCCATAATTTACTATCTTTGGGAATTGGTTCTATTTCAAAGACGTCCATACCAATAGCTTCGATAATATGGTTTTCTAATACTTCAATTAATGTTTCCTCAGAATATAAATTACCTCTACCAACATTAACTAAGATTGTATCTTTTCTCATCTTCCTAAATGTATCAACAGTAAATAAATGCGTATTTTCTTTACTACCAGGAAGAATAGTAAATACAACATCAACATCACTTATGGCTTTTTCAGTATCAGCATTGGTATATAGTTCGTCAACATAATCTGGTTTATCTATCATCTTACGTTTAACACCTATAACATGCATGCCCATATTGTGGCATATCTTAGCTAAACATTTGCCAATATCTCCTAAGCCAACAATGCATACTCTTAGTCCGACATATGATTTAACCTTACTTTCATCATGCCATTCATGATTAGTTTGATTATCTCTATATAAATATAGTTTCTTCAATAATGTAACCATCAAACCAAAAGCGTGTTCAGCTACCTCTTGAGAATGAATATCAACCGCATTAGTTAAAACGACATTATCATTGAGAATACCTTTCTTAATAAAAGCATCAACACCAACAGCAGTTGTTTGAATCCATTCAAGATTCTTGAACTCTTTTAACTCGCTTGGATTATAGTTTCCCAAAATGATATTTGCATCTTTATCAACTTCATATGTGAATTCATATTGATCAGATACGCTTTCAATCTTTTGTTTTTGTACATCATTCAGTTTTACTGGAACAAATACTTTTTTCATTTGTTTATCTCCTTGATATATTCATATATATCGCTTGGTTTATTTGCGAATAATACGGGATTATAATTTTCTACATCTTTTTTATTTCTAAAGCCCCACAAACAAGCAATTACCTTTAATCCTGCATTAATACCTGTTTGCATATCTACCTCACTATCTCCAATATACATCACTTCATCTTTATTTAAATTCATTAACTCCACTATTTCTAAAGCTGAAGTTGGATCAGGTTTGTTAGGAATATTTTCTCTAGCACCAATTGTTGCCACAAAATCTATTTTTGAGAATAGTTTGTGCATAATATTTTCTGTATATTCATTTTTCTTATTTGAATTTGCAGCTATCTTAATGCCCATATCTTGTAATGACAACATCAATTCATAGATACCATCATATGCAAATGTTTCATCCATATAATGTTGTCCATATATATCTGAATAGTGCATTGTTATCTTATCTATAGTTTTATCATCAACATCATCAGGTAATAACCCTTTTACAAGTTTTCTGAATCCATTGCCCATATATCTTCTTACGATATCTTTACTCTTCTTTTCATAACCAAAATCGCTTATTGCGATATTAACTGAATTATAGATATCGTTTAAAGAATTTATTGTTGTACCATCTAAATCAAAAATTACGCCTTTAATCATAATAGAAAAGCTACCTAAGTAGCTTATTGTTGTTGCATTGCCTTTCTAATTTCTTTTTCTTCTTTGATTGAATCTTTATATGATTGCAAAACCAAACCATTTCTATAGTAAGCATTTAAATATTTAGGATGAATTTCTTTCTCATAAGTTTCTACTAAGAATTGATATTCAGGTATCGAAGAAATAATAACATTTGGAATGATTAAACTATTATCTAAGTTATTCTTATCATAAGTTATATAAACGTGACCTGATGGAATGCTGGTTTGACTAGTCGCAAATTTCTCAACAATCGTAATCTCGTGAGGATTCATATCATCATCATATAAAGTCGCATCAATCTTCCAATAGATATGTTTTCTTAATCTAGCGTCTCTGGCAATTCTAATAAAACTGCCAGCTTTTATCTTAGCCATTACGACATCACCATTTCTGACAGCCTTCCTTATATAATTACGATCAGCATTTAAATCAATATACGCATAGAATAACATGCTAGCTAACATAAACAAGACAAAGCATACAGAAACAATAGTTTTCTTGTCTGCCCAAACATCTTTATTTAAGAATAACCACACAATTGCCCCAATATTTATTAGTAAAATAACGCCTATTAACAAAGTAGATCGTTTATAAAGTTTATCTTGCATAGAAATACCTCTTCTTTCTCTATTATAAGATAAGATATTAATTTGTAAAAAATGTGATAATTATGTGAAAATTGTTGAAATCGCTTCCACATTTAGATAAAATTATAGGTACAAAGGGAGGTACATTTAAAATGAGCAATGTACTATTAGGTATTATCCTAGGCTTATGGAGCGGTGTCTCTATGGTCGCAAACCTTTCTGGACTTGGCATCCGTACTACATTAATCACTGGTGTTCTAGCTGGTCTATGTGTAGGCGATGTTAACATGGGATTCCAAATTGGTTCTACTTGCTTACTTATGAGTATTGGTT
>JAUNNY010000029.1 GCA_030531215.1 Erysipelotrichaceae bacterium | reverse complement strand
ATGCAGACAGAAATGGCGGATATACTAGAGTTACAAAGACTGGTATAAGACGTGGTGATGCTGCTCCAATGGCAACAATTGAATTAGTATAATTACTCAAAGCTCCCTAGTGGGAGCTTTTTGTATGATTGATTTAAGTACAATTTTGATAATAAAGCGTTCTTCGGACACGTAAGAACGCTTTATTTTATGCGTATTTTTGACTAATATACCCTTGACAAAAAAAAATGTTCGAATCGTAAAATTGATATGAACATTTGTGGGAAAGTAGATGAAACAAATGTACTATGAATAAATTAATAAATATTGATTACGACAATTGTCTTCATTTACAATGCGCAAGTAAACGAACATAATCATTGATCTAATATTTATTTTTATTCTCGTTTTTTCAATAAAAAGAAAGGAGAAAAAAATGAAAAAACTATTAACAGTTTTACTTACAACATTAATGGTTGTAACAATGGGGACAGTTAATGTATTAGCTGATAGTACATTTAATGTTGCAAAAACATCTTTAACGTTTTCTAAAGATTATAGTGATGATTATGATATTACTTTAGTTAGTGCAGTAGTAAATCCTGCTGAAGGATATTCTATTGATGATAGGTATGATGTTCATGAAGATTACATAACATGTAAAGGTGCTTATTGGAGCATTACTCAAGGTAATGATGTTGCTAGTTTAGATGACTCAAAAACAGGTGTTGATGGTTGGACACCAGAACAAGTATTGACTTTAAGCGATAGTATAACAAATGAAACCACTATTGTTGTAAAGGCAGAAATTTATAACCATAGTAATACACCATTTATGGGAACAATCACTTGGACATATACAGTTGCTCCAAAAGAAGTTGCACAAACAATGATTTGTTTACTTGTGAAAGCAAATGCTGATGCTGCTCCTGATAATGGCTGTTATTATATAATTGATGACTCTATAACATGGGCTGGCGTTTGGAAAAATTATTATTCAGATGATGCAGTTTTTTATACAAACCCTAACGATACTAAAAGTGTATATAGTGGAGGATGGACCGCTGATGACTTATATACTAATTTAGCTGGTGCAAGTCCAAAAACTGTTGCAGAATATTTAGTTGGCAAAGAAGATAATACTGATTATGACGATTTACGTGGATTAGCTGCGTGGGGTGAAGCGTATGCAAATATGTATGTTGTAGAATTATATACATCTGCAACTTCAAATTATCATACAGTTACATTTAATTATGATATAGGTGGATATCCACAACAAGCTAAACTTGTTAATGATAACGAAACAGTTGAAAGAGTAACAGATCCAACATTTGAAGGTTATGCATTTAAGGGTTGGTTTGAAAAGGAAGAAGATGGTTCATTAAAAGCAGTTGCGTTTGATTTCGATACTAAAATTACAAGCGATGTAGATTTATATGCTAAATGGGTTGAATTACACACTGTAACATTCCACGATGGAGCTAATAGCACTTCTGTATTAGTAGAAGATGGTGCAGTTTTAGCTAATGACCAATTCCCAACTTTAACAAAAGAAAATTATGAAGTTGATGGTTGGTATTATGACAACGAGACATTTACTCAAAAATATAGTAATGACGTATTTAATGACGATGATGATTTATATGTAAAATGGGTTCAAACTAGATTTAGCGTAGAATTCCATTATATGGATGGCGATGAAGAAAAGATTGCTTATCAAGGAGTTGATAAGGGTGATAAAGCTATAGCACCAAATATTGATGATCTTGAAGGCTATGCTATCGCTGGATGGTATGAAGAAGATACTTTCGAAACTAAATGGGATTTTGATACTCCTATTACTGCAGATCAAAAACTATATGGAAAATTAGTACCATATATTAAAGCTGCTGACGTTAAGGTAGATCCAGCTAAAGTTGCTTATACAGGAAAAGCACAAAAGGCAACCTTACTTGGATTAGATAGTTTAAAAGGTAATTATACTGTCGAATATAAGAAAGCTGATGGTAAGAAGTGGAATAAGATCGCAAAAGATGTTGCAACTTATGACATAAAGATTACAATCAAAGAAGGCTTTGATGGTACATTTGATAACGGTAAGAAAGAATTAGTTATTAAAAACGCATATAAGATTGTTAATGTTTTAACTGCTTCTATTTCTGATAAGACATATAACTATAAGAACCAATATCCAAAAGTTAACGATATTAAGTTCGTTGGATCAGATAAGAAAACTGTTCGTTTATCTGGTAAAGATGTAACTATCGTTAAGGTAGAAGTAAAACCATATTCTTATTTACCTATTAAAGAAGAAACAACAGAATGCATTAATGTTAATAAATATTATGTAACTATTAAGTTAAAGAATAGTAATTATGCGTTTAGTGCCGATTTCGCTGATGAAATAACTGTTGAATTTAATATCAATCCATTAGAGGTTGAATTAAAACCAGGCAAGTTAGTTTATAACGGTAAAGAGCAACAACCATTCTCTGATGAATATATGGAGAAGATGGGATTCAAATACAATACTGTATCTGATGGTGTAAACAGCGCTACAAATGCAGGTAAGTATACAGCAATCGTTGAAATCACTAATAAGAATCTTGTTTGGAAGAAGACAGGCGTAAGCTATACAGCAATGTTCATTGATTGGACAATTGAAAAAGCTGAGCTAGCAAAAGTTCGTCTTGTTCAAAGAAGACCTGTATCATTAAAGAATAGTCATGCAGATTGTACAATCGCAAATATCGACAAATACGAAGCTGGAACTAAGTTTGAAGAATATGTACTTGGTAAAGGCTGGGTTGAAATTCTTGGAAGTGATGAAGGATTATTATTACTAGAACCAGGACTTCACACTATTAGAGCTAAAGCTGATGATAATCATAAAGAAGTTACAATAAATAACTGGACAATGGTATATGTTACACCTTCAGATGTAGATTATACATTATCAGGTAAAGCACATAGAGGTGATAAGAAAGTAGTTATTACTTGTGATAGAGAAGATTACTACAACTTAACTTCAGTCAGAATCCATATAGGTGATGAAACAATAGTATTAGATTCTGAAGATTACGTAGTTGAAGAAGGCTCTACAAAAGTTACTATCACTAATAGAGAACTAATAAACACTCTTGCAGTTGGTGAATACGAAGTAGGTTTCATCTATTCAGATGGAATGCATGTATCAGGCACACTACAAATCAAGAAGAAATCTAGTCCTGCTACATACGAACTACCAAAGACTGGTGTTAGATAATTCTAAGTATTAAAAACTATTAATAAATCGTGGTTGTTAGAAACAGCCACGATTTTTATTATGGCTAAATATGGTAAAATTTATATATGAAGTATGCAATGTTAGCGATATTTGTAGTAACTACTACAATTCATCTATACGCTTCATATAATTCAAATCAACCATTGCGTAATGCTAGTAAACCATGGATTTTGTTGTCTTTACTAGGTTTTTATGTATATTCTGTTGAACAAATAAAGCTAACCGTTGTCTTGGCCTTAATATTCTCTTGGATTGGAGATATGTTCTTAATTTTAAAGGGTGTTAAATGGTTTACTATTGGTGGTATCTCCTTTGAAATAAGTCATATCTTTTTTATTCTAAGTTATGCTGAATTCGTTGATTTTTCTAAATTAAATATTGTATTTGTAGTAGCACTAATAGCTTTGTTTGTAGTATCATCATCAATTATCTTTCATTATTTAAGACCACATTTACCAAAACCATTATTCTATCCAATGTATATGTATTTAATAGTAAATGGTTTAATGAATTGTTTTGCGTGGTTTAGATCATTATGCACAAGTGGTGGCGCTGCAATAATAACTGCAATTGGTGCATTACTATTCTATATATCTGATAGTTCATTATTCTTTGTAAGATTCAAAAAGAATTGTAAACTTAAAACACATTTCTTAGTTATGTTAACTTACTCAATAGGTGAGTTATTAATAGTAATAGGATTGGTATTAGGTTAGGAGGATCACTATGAAATACTATTTAAATAATCCATTATCAAATAACGGTATTAAAAAAGTTTTGCCAGAAGGTTGTACAGTACTTGATGCTAGCAACAATCGAATTAGTTTAATTAAAACATTGAAAAGCCTTATCTAAATTATTGATAAGGCTTTTATTATGTCAAAACTTTGATAGAATAATATTAGACATATATTACTGTAATTAAGAAGTTAATTACAGCTTTTTGATACTAAAGAGTTTTGTGCAAGGAGATTTGTGTATGAAGAAATTATTAACTTTACTACTAGCTATATTAATATCATTAATCATCATAGTTCCAATATATTCTGAATGTCCAGATCACGAAGGTGGAGATCATGTTTATGATCAAGAGAAACTTGTTAGTGAAGCAACATGCACATCACCAGCAATGTATATCAAAAAGTGTTCATGTGGTGAATCAGATCCTTCAGGGGCATATGAGGTTGGTAGTCCATTAGGTCATAATTGGGTAGATACTGAAATAACTGCAGCAACATGTACTTCAGCAGCAATTCACGCTAATGTTTGTTCAAGATGTGGCTATGTTGATGAAAGCTCTAAACATTCTTCTGGTGAACCATCAGCTCATAATTGGGTAGATACTGAAATTAGTCCAAAAACATGTACTGAAAAAGCAGTACACGCAGATAAATGTTCTGTATGTGGAGCAGAAAGAGAAGGTTCTAGACAATCTGTTGGAGAGCTTGCAGAACATACTTGGGTAGATACTGAAATAAGTGCAGCATCATGTACTTCAGCAGCAGTTCACGCAGATATATGTTCTGTATGTAAAACAGAAAAAGAAAATTCAAGACATACTGTCGGAGATCCAGTTCATGATTATGTAGAAACTGAATTGGTACCAGCTACATGTACTCAACCAGCAATATACGCAGAAGTATGTACTAAATGTGGAACAGAAAAATCAGGATCGCAACATTATGTAGGTAGCGCAACAGGTCATTCTCCTACAAACAAATCTAATAAATATTTAAAGTCTTCAGCAACTTGTTCAAGTTCAGCAGTTTATTATTATGAATGTGCAACTTGTGGAGCTAAGTGCGAAGAGACTTATGAATTCGGTAGTCCAAAAGGTCATAGTTATGATTCATGGACTGAAGTAGATGAAAATACTCACTCACACAAATGTACTTCATGTGGTCATTCTGAAACTGAAAGTCACGAATGGGGCGAAGGCAAAGTTGTAGAAAAACCTACAGAAACTGAAACAGGTATCACAGAATATACATGTAAAAAATGTGGAGCTAAGAAAACTGAAATTACTGATAAAGTAAGTGTCGATAATATTCCAAAACCAACTATTGATGTTGAATCAAGACATTATGTTTACACTGGTAGCCCAATAACATTCGAAGTACCAGATAGTAATTTCTATACAGCAAAGAATAATGTTCAAATCAATGCTGGCGAATATGAAGTTGAAGTTGTATTAAACAAAGATAATTATCTTTGGGAAGATGGAAGTAATAAGAATCTTAAATTCACTTTTGTAATTGAAAAAGCTGACTATGATATGAGCCAAGTTATATTCGAAGATAAGGCTTATATCGCTGATGGTAATTCATATTCATTGGAAGCTACAAATTTACCAGATGGTGTTTCTGTTGCATATAGTGTAAGCGATATTTGGGAACCTGGAACTTATGAAGTAGTCGCATCATTTGTTGGTGATGATAACCACAATGAAATCGCTGATATGAAAGCCAAACTTTATATTTTAGAAGTTTCAGAAAATGAAATCATTGGTGATGGTGGTAGCATTATTGGTATTCCTAATGATGTTAACTTTGAAGTTAGAGAATTAGTTGAAGGCGATATTGAATACATTAGTGCCAAAGATGCTGTTATCAGTGACTTTGGAATTAAAGAAAAAGATATTCTAGGCGTTGTAGATTTAAGTTTAGACTTTAAAGGCTTAGTTGTTGAACCTAATGGTAGTGTTACTGTAACTTTATATCCAAGCGTTGCTAACGATGAAGAATTTGATTTATATCATGTTCATACTGATGAATTTGGAAATACATTCTGTGAATATGTTGACTATGTATTAAATGCAGATGGAACTATTACATTTACTTTGGATACTTTCTCACAAATAGTGTTTGTTAAAGTAACAAAATCACCATTAATTTTAATTATTATTATCATTGATATTATTGCTTTGATTGCTTTATCAGCTTACATTATTATAAGAAGATCAAAGAAGAATAAAGATAAAGTTAATGAAGTAAAAGATGATA
>JAUNNY010000028.1 GCA_030531215.1 Erysipelotrichaceae bacterium | reverse complement strand
AAACATATATAGACTTATATGATATAATATTTATATACATCATACGGGTACACTTAAAAGATATGGAATTGGAGGTTTGAAATGTCAAATAAAAAGAAGACTCGCATAATTTCACCAAAAGAAAAAACAATTATCAATTTGTTCTATAATGCCTGTGGTTTTAAAGAAACATGTTTTTCGGAAATATATAAGATGTATAATCCCAAAATAGTAATTACTCCTTTGCCAACAGGAAATCATTGTGCGGCTATAGCAATCAATGGGTTACTTGCAATAGAACTGTTTACAAAGTATATATATGCAATGGATAGACTATATATTGGAAAAAAAGCTGAATATTATTCTGGCCATGATTTCTATGATTTATATATGAAACTAAAAAGAACAACCCAAAAAGAGTTAAAAGAAGAACTTTTCAAATTAGGATGTGATGATAATACATTTAATTCATTTAAAAGAAAAGTTCGCGAAGGTAAGAGTTATGACCCGATTATGCTAAGATATTATGATTCAAAATATTGGAATAACTATAAGTTTGATATTAATACAATGGTAAAAATAATAGATGTGCTATATAGAATGTCTGAAAAAAGACGTTCTGACAAGTACTTTAAAGAAAAAAGAAAGAAAAAAATAGTTGGCGTAAATAATGGCCAGTCAACATCGTTCTCTATTCTAGATCGTTTTTCAAATGATATTGTAAACGATAATTATGACACAATAGCGTACGTTATTGATGGTAATCAGTCATAGTAGGTAATTTATAAATGTCAAAAATTGCATACATTAGAGTATCAACACTAGAACAAAACACAGCTCGCCAAAGAGAAGCTTTTAAAGATCTTAAAATAGATAAATACTTTGAAGAAAAAGTATCGGGTAAGAATATTAAAGATAGACCAGAATTAAATAAGATGATGGATTATGTAAGAGAAGGCGATACAGTCATTGTAGAGAGTATTTCTCGTTTTGGCAGATCTTTACCAGATCTAATAGAACTAATGAATAAACTAGATGAAAAGGGTGTTCATTTCAAATCTTTAAAAGAAGGTGATATAGATACTACAACAGCTACAGGTAAATTAGTATTTAATATCTTTGCATCTTTAGCACAATTTGAGAGGGAAACAATTAAAGAAAGACAAGCTGAAGGAATAGCTATAGCTAAAGCTGAAGGAAGATATAAAGGTAGAATTAAGAAACCAATAGATCAAAACGTATTCATCTCTTTATACAATAGATGGCAAGATGGTGAAATACAAAAGAAATTTATATGTAAGAAACTTAATGTTTCTATGGCTACATTAGATAGAAGAATTGCTGAATATAGAAAAAATAGCAAATGAAATAATGCTAAAATTTAGATATGTTATTAAATGTAATTGAATCAAAAGATACTATTAAGATTAATTTTTTCAAATTAAAGACATCAAAGGTTGTTGATGATTTAATAATGTTTTTAAATTCAATTAAAGATAATAAAAAGAAGATAGTTTTAGACTTTACTGGTATCAATAATAAGACATATAGCAATACTCACACAACGATGTCAGGAATAATTGATTACTACAAAAGCAAAGGCCTTGATATTGAAGTATTAGATAAAGGTTATATATCAGCTACTTCTTTAAAAGAACCAGTTCATATTTCTTCTGATAATGATTTAGAAAATAAAAGTATATTCGATAAAGTAATTAAATTTGATAATACATCTGTTGATATAGTTGCTGATAGTATTATTAATCAAATTAAGTACTTATTTGTTTGTGAGAAGAATTTCTTACCAGCACTAAGTTGGTGCTTAAAAGAAATAATGGATAATGTAATAGTCCATTCTGGAACAAATCAAGGTTTAATAATGGCACAAGTTCATCATAGAAGAAGATTAGTTAATATATCTATCTTTGATAGTGGCTTAGGTTTATTGAGTACTTTATCTGAATCAGGTGAGTTTTCACCCAAGAATGAATTAGAAGCAATTGATTTAGCTTTAACTCACAAAGTATCAGGCAATAGAAATATTGGCCAAGGTAATGGTATGTGGGGTTTAAAACAAATTGTTAGAAACAACAAAGGCCATTTAAGCGTTATGAGTGGTCATGCAATTAAGATCTTTGATTATGAAAAAGATGAAGAAGAAATATATGATAACTTAGCAGTATTAGGTGAAAATAATCAATGTACAAGAATAGACTTCTCATTAAATTTTGATAATGTTATTGATATCAAAGAATCACTTGGTAATTATTCAGTATATGAAACAATCAATAGTGATATAGAGAATATGGAAAATGAAAATGATTGGATTATCTTTGATGTTAAGAAACAAGCAATTCTTGGCACAGGAACAAGACAATCAGGAAAACAACTAAGGAAATATCTAATCAACATCATGAATACAAGTGACAAGAAGATAGTTATTGATTTTAAGGATGTCGATATGGTCTCTTCATCATTCGCAGATGAATTAATAGCACAACTTATATTAGAAGTTGGAAAAGATGTATATAAAGAAAGATTTGTATTAAGCAATGTAAATGAATATTGCAATATAATCATCTCCTCAAGTATTAGACAAAGGGTTGATTTCTGAGCCTAAAAATTCTAAAATAATATTGCCTATAAATCATAGGGTATTCTCTGAAGCTTGCTTCTGTACGAATAACGTGTATAGGCCAAAACTAAAAGGAATAGCGATTAATCGCTATTTTTCTTTTTGTGTAAATTGCAAAACGGTAATTTTCTATTGACGATTGCATTTTGGTAATTTATAATATAGATAGCGTAAAGGAGGATGCAAATGGATTGGAGCGAGAAAGTTAAAAAAATGATGTCTGATAGAAATATGAATCAAAAAGAATTATCAGAAAAAAGTGGAATTACAAGAGCTTCTATTTGCAGATATTTACAGGGCAAACGCAGACCCAGAATTGATGTAGTAGTTAATTTTGCAAAAGCTTTAGGTGTTGAACCTGAAGAGCTTCTAGATGAAGGGGAGGAAATAATGTCTCCGTTAGAAGCTATTAAATTCTCTTTTGCAAGAAACGGAGGTGAATTAACTGAAGATGAAAAGAAAGAGTTGGTTGAAATGATTATGGGAAAGGAAGATTAAATGTATCCAAATAGGGATGAAGAATATGACAGAATGAGGAAATTGGCGATATCAATCATTTTAGATTACAACATCACTATGGATGACTATCCACTTGATATGGATAAGTTATGTAAAAGAATGGGTATTAATGTTGTGCCATATTCCGCATATGCTGAAAAATCAAAATTTGAATTATTCTTAAAAAGATCAAAAGATGGTTTTAATGTCCCTAGAAATACGAAACATAAAGCTACAATTTACTATAACGACAAATATGGTGATCATTTGACACCTGCTAGAATAAGCCAAACAAAAGGTCATGAGCTAAAACACATTTTAGAAGAAGATAAAGATGATATTGATGACAAATTATGTGAATATTTCTCAAAGTATCTTCGCTGTCCAATTCCGATATTGTTGTACTTAGGTATTGATACAAGGCAAGAACTAATTTCTAGATTTGGCATTAGTGATGAACAAGCTGGATACATACTAACCAATGTTAATAGGCATAAATATAAATTTAATAATAAGTATTACGATTACGAAGTATTATTAATTAAACAAATACTTGGGTCATGGAACGAAATAGAACCAGAATTGATTATGTCTAGTAGCGAAGAAACGAATGGATTATTCGATGATTTATTAGAATTTAATAAGTTATAAACGCGATATGCGTTTAAATAAAAAACGCTAGCATTATTGAGAGTAACGCTAGCATGTCATGTTGTTTGATCAAACAACCTGTATTGATATTTTAGCATGGCACTGAAACTTAGGCAATCTATTGTTGCCTGGAAAGGAGGGCCATGCTTATGGTTCAATCATCTATGTATATGTAATCTGCTCTTCGGTAGTTTCTTTTAAGCCCGAAGGGCTAGGAGGTAAATTTTATTATGAAATTTACTGACGAGAAGATTACTAAACGTGAATTAAAAGACGTCTTTGGATCATATATGCTTAAAGACGCAGAAAGCGATTTTGATAACTATGACATTCCGTTTGTGGATGTTCCTGAAGATATCAAATTGCCAGAAAGACTTGTTTCTTATTCTAAGATAGGAACAAGCAATCTTGATGGAAATACATTTATACATTTCTATCAAGACGACTATACGTTTGATGGATTATATGGTGTATGGAATTCATTACTATATGATCATCAAACAAACAAGGGATTCTCTCTTGATAAGTTTGCTGGTTCTGGAGGCATTATATGTCCGGACTATTCACTTTATGGAGACTTTCCTGAAGCTCAAAAGATATGGAATACATATCGTAGTAGGGCAATAGGTTGTTATATCAATAGTGTTGGTGGTGTAGCAATTCCAAATTTCCATGCTAATGGTCCTGACAGTTACCATTATTGCTTTGGAGGTTTGAGAAAACATACTATTGTTGCAGTTAGTACAGTAGGATGTTTAAGATCTAGTGCTGATAAATTCTTGTTCTTACAAGATTTAGAAGAATTAATCAAAAGAGTTGAACCTAGATTAATAATTCTTTATGGCAACAAGAACAAAGAAGTATTAGAACTATTTAAGAAGTACAATCAGAACTATTTGTTCTTTCCTTCAGATATATCTGAAGCTCATGGAGGTGCCAATCATGGGAATGAAAGCAAATAGCGGTTACTTTTCAAGAACAGCAGGTGCATTAAAATACAAATTGAAAATTCAATTCTTTGGAATCAAAGAAACGATATCAAAGTTGCCTGTTAATCCAAAAACGCTGCTAAATAACGGGTGGAAGGAAACAACTCATCCTAACGCAGCAAAAACCGGTAAACACTTAGAATTTACACAAAATAAAACAAACATAGTGGTGAAATTTGACAAAGGCGACCCTAATGAGAACGGCTTTAAAAGTAAAGATCACTACCATGTTGTAAATCCAAATGCCACAGGTAACAAAGATTTATATTTAGACAAAAATGGTAAGCCTACCAAAAAAGGATCAAAAGCGTCACATATTATTGTGAAATCAAGGAGAAAATAATGACAATTAATGAATTATTAAAAAAGTATTCTTTCCACGATAGTTCTATTGAAAAAATAGAATACTGTGAAAAAGATGAGTTATTAACATTTACTATTGATTTCTGTTTCTGGTTACAAAGCAATTTTATAGAAGGAAACAAAGAAAATGGATTAATTAAACTTGTTTTTCATAATGTAAAACAATATAACAATCTATCAGGTGATATTGATAGTTTTGAAATTCTAGATTCCGTTGAAACAAAGGGCGGTGTATTGTTAAATGTTTCTGACGCATTTAATCGTAAGTATTATGAAATAACAATTGAATCCAGTGATGTAGATTTTGTTCTTTGTGAATAATCAAACAGCTAATAACTCGTTATAATTTTTGACACTTTTTTGATAAAAGTGTCAATTTTATAACAAGTTCAAATTGATGCAAGTAAAATAAAAGTAATAAATGGAACAAAATCGCAATATAAAACTGATGAATCAGAAAATGCAAAATTAATATTCAGGAGGAAATCTAAATGAAATTAATGAACAGTAAAATCAAACCGTTTGATGGCTTAGAAGAAATCAAACTGTATAATTCATTGGATGATGTTAAGGATTATTTGAATAGAAATTCAATAAAATATACTTCTGAAATCTGGAATGCGGAAGAAGAAACAGTACCTAATCCATGGACTGTATTATTTGTAGAGGATTGTATCAACTTGTATTTCGCTGGCAATAATAAATTATTTAAGATTTATTGCACTAAAGGTTTTGAAGGAACTTTGCCAAATGGTATTGGCCTTAACACTACATTAGAGGAAGCGAAGAGAATTGATAATACACTTGAATACAATGATGATGGTGAAGACTACGAATCTAAAGATGGCTATTGGGTTGAAGATGATTTAGATACAGGTAAGTTATTTTCTATAACTGTATATATTAAGGAAATCCTTGATGATAATATCTTTGATAGTCTTAAATGGTAATTGTTAATCATGTGTTTATAACTAATTAGATAACTAATAATGTTAAATACAAATTATTAATGATTGAAAATAACTATAAGAAAACGCCTTAAATTATGAACAAGGCGTTTTTGTTAATTAAATAGATAAATAATAATTGAACCAATGAATCTTTATTTCTTCTTTAATGCTTTAACATATTCATCATATGTTAGTAATTGCTCTGTTAAATCTTCAAACTCTTCAGGAACAGCTTTGATTGCATCAGTCATTGAATCCGTATATAAGTGTTGTGCAATATCTTCTAATATTTGAAGATAATTAACACTTTCGTATTTTTTATATTTTTTCATAGCGTCAATATACTCATTGATTTTGCTAATGTTTTCTTTTGCGTTTGTTTCATTTGAGGGTAGATCTCTATATTCGAATTCATACATCTTATCATCAGAAACATAGCTTCTTCTGATAAATCCATATTTTAAATAATCAGAAGATGTGCCTAATATTTTTGCCATTTCTTCTAATGTATCTTCTTTTGGATTACGTCTATCATTTTCATATGCAACAACATATTCATAGCTTT
>JAUNNY010000027.1 GCA_030531215.1 Erysipelotrichaceae bacterium | reverse complement strand
GTATTTTCATCAGTATCTTTAATGATATTGTTTACTATATCTACAATAAATTCATATGATTTTTTATCTGGCCCACCTGAGATATTTAATGAGATACCAGTATCAAGAATAGAACTGTAATTAATGATGCTATTTGCATATTCACTAGCCTTAACTTGGTCGTAAATTAATCTCATCATTAAATTAAATACATTCTTATCTAATTTTGGTTCCTTATCAGGCACAGTAAATCTAATATCTAAAGCTGTCATACAAAAGCAATCATCATTATCTACTGTGTAACTGGCATGAAGCCCTTTTTTAATCTCTCTTGGTGTAATTACAGTAAATTGCATCCTTCTTTACCTCACTTTTATTTTGACATCTTCATTTTACGTATTCTGCTATACCTATTTGGGTACACTAATTAATAGAGTTTATAGGTTAAATCATCAAGACATAAAGCTATTAATTTTGCACTTTCAAATGGTGTAGCTAATCCTCCATCGATATCGATATAATGCGCATCTTTAATACTTTGATTGCGTGTACCAGTGGTTTGCTTGCGATCGTATACTGGTTCAACTGTTTCAACATCATATCCTAAATATTCTTGAACAAATGTATGACCTGCTACAACAATTTGATTATCTATTTCTAATTTGTCCCAAGGAGTCATTCTATCCCATACATAAGAGCCAATTATGACATCGCTGTATTCAACATCAGCCATAGTTAATTTAATATCTGAATGAGGACATGAATGAGCTAAATAGAATATTCTATCCCCTACCTTAACATTTGGAATGTTTAGTGGAAGCCTTTTGATATAATCATAAATTCTTTGTTGTTTATATTTTGGAAGATCATTATATGCATCTAATGTATCTCCACCTTCATTCCAATCAACCCACATTTCAAAAGCTTCATTATATGAATATGATCCAGGCTCAGCAGATAATAGATTAAACATCATATATTCATGATTACCAAGAAGCATTGTAAATCTTGGATCTTCCATTATGTATTCTAGGCATCCTAAAGGAACTGGACCTTTATCTATTGCATCGCCTAATACGAAAACTCTATCATCTTTTTCAAGAGTTTTAACAAATAAATATAAGTTATCTAAATGTCCATGAACATCGGCAATACAATATGTTTTCACTATTTAACCTCGTACCTCTTTAAAATATCATCTAACAAATAATACGCTGTGTCTATATTTTTCTTACATCCGCAGCCCGTAGCATAGCAAATCGCTAAATTATACGCTGCTTTAAAACCAATTAGACCATCGGAAAACGCTAAAGCGTTAAATATTTCAAATGCTTCATCATCTAAGAATATTGGTGTGTGAATTGTAGAACCACAATAATCCGATAAACGTTCTTCAGCCTTTTCATAATTTACTTTAGGATTCTCTAAATACTTTTTATATTCTAAATATTTAGGATCACTAGTTGCTTCTGCGTTATCGGGTTCATTAAATCCTGGAAGTTCGACTCCGTAAGGTCTCCTTACATAATTTACTAAATCTTCCCTACAAGCACCTACACTTTTATAATTCTCTTTTTCTTGCTCTATATTTTCTGGTTCGTTTGTATCATCATATCCTAATTCACAAAAGCAAACTGGACAAATATCGCCAATACCAAATCCTTCATCTTCGTAGAATGTATAATTACCACAAATTGGACATTTCTCTTTAATTACTTTTTTCATAATTTTTAAACCTTTCTAAAAGTAAACACGCTTATTCGACATGTTTAACTCTCAATTTTGTTTTACACCACTCTTCATACATAAACTTTTGTAGTGCTGCTGGGTCATTTACAACTTCTTTAGCTATTTTCTTTGTTTGCTTAATTGATGAATCATCAATCCAATTAAGTGTACTAGCTGACATACAATCTACAAATTCAATAACATCATAAGTTTTGTTCATTTAGAAACCCTCCATTTTGTCTTTTAAGTGTGTACTACTGATTATAAAAATTAAGCCTCCTTTTTAATGACAAACCGTTGTCCACTCATTTTTAATCGCTATTTAGCGTGAATAAAAACAATACGTGAGTATTATTTATTTATTAATAAGTTTTTTAATTTATGGATAGTTTGAACAATTATAATATAACATTCCTAGTGTTCAAATAAACTGACACGCATATAAAAAGCACATTTCTGTGCTTTAATTAAGATCTCTACAAATTGGGATTTGTTTATTTCTTAGACAACTTATTTGCTATAAAACATATAACAATTGCTACAACCAAAGAAACTATGCTCTTAAATAAGAACATGTGTTTAATGCTTTTAACAAAAAGTTCTAATGGTTCTGCTTCCAACTTTAATTGCATTCCTGGAAAACCAAAACATATAAACAAATATGTTATTAGAAAAGATAAAATGAATATTACTAATAATTTCTTTTTCATTAAATACCACACCTTTACAAATTCTAATATCCCCAAGTCATTAGTTTCCATTTGCCATTGTCTGAACGAGCAAGACACCATACCCATCCGTATTCTTTGTTTGCTTGCCAAGCTCCTCCACCATTCTTTGGAGAACGGAAACTACTTTCAAATTCAATGAATTGTGTAAATGTTTCTTTATTATCATTTGCCTTTTCTAAATCATTCATCCATTCAATATTATCAGGATCTAATGATAATTCATCAGAAGTATATGAAAGACTATGAAGCTCACAACCATCCATTTTATTAAACTCTTTCATTATTACTTTAATGGCTTCATCCATATCTTCTTTTGTATAAACAGAAGAATTACCATAATCTATTTCAACTTTATTCTTTTGGCATCCTACAAGTGTTAAGACAATTGTTAATGCTAATACAATTTTTACTATTCTTTTCATAATTACCTCTACAAATTCTAATTTGTACACTTCTATTTTAGCATTTTAAAAAGGCATCACTGCCTTCTTATTTAATTGCTGGATGTGTTTCGTAATACGAACAACCATTATGTGCTGCTGGCTTATATGTTCCAGAGTATTGTTTTTTATTTGTACATGGAGCTGTTGCTAATGAATCATTTACTTCAGCATACTTTGCAAATTGATTGAATGTTCTATTACCGCTCCAATATACACAAGTTGCACAATGTTTTAAATTTGGATGAATGTCAGCTTTAGGCATTTTGTTCCCCTCCTTCATATTTCTTTAATAGAATTAGCTTTCTTGTATCCTCATCAGTAGTGTTTTCTTTAAATAATGATGAATCATCTAGCCAATCATTAACTTGTACAAAGAAATCTTTAATATCAATTTCGCCATCTGCCCACATATTGTTTAAACAAAGAATATGTTCATATGCAAACTTAACATTCTTTGCATCTTTTAATAGATTAAGCATTGGATTATAAGCATGTAATTCAGCTGTTTTGTCATAAAATTCTTCATTAAAATTACCATTTGCATCTATATATTTTTCTATTGGCACTTCATACCAGCCTTCAATACCATCACATACTCTGCCTAATATATTTGAAGCTGATTCTTTAACATTAGGATAATTAGCACAAAATTCTTTATATAGTATTTCTTTAACATCTAATGCAGAGAATGGACTATAGTCGCCACTATAAATTTCATGCTTAAATATTTCATCCCACTTACCTTCATTAATTAATTCTCTTGTTTTTGGTGAAATTTCTAGCTTCTTTTCTTCCTGAACCTCTTCTTTTACAGGTTCTTCTTGTTTGAATAAATTATTGAATAATCCCATATGTCCTCCTAGTGCTTTTTGCACTGTACAACAATTATAAGAATTTAACTTTTTTAAAATTGCCAAGGAGTTGTCTGGACTACTGTTGTACCAAATTAAGTACTGTTAATTACCTATAATTAAGCTATGGATATTAAGAGAAATAAGAAGAAATATTCAGAGAAAATGTTTAATGAACTAGTATTAATCTATTTAATCTCCAATACTGGTTACTTTTTTGAATATGAAGCTGAATTTCTTTTAAAGATATCTAAAAGAAGCATTCAACGTTATGTAAGTGAAATAAATGAAACACGTGTTATTGGCAAACACTCTAAAGGATTAGAAACAGTTAATGAGAATGGTTATAAGTCATATCATGTTCATAGAGATTTCTTTGTGAGGGATGAAGATCCAATAGAAGCTGCTAATAATCCTCAATCTATAATATTGCCTATTGGTTTTATGCAAAGGCACCCTGCTGGTTTAGATTCGCCTGATCAGCATATTGTAAGACTAACTAGGTGTGCTTTACTACTTCATCGAGCAAAGAATGCTATGAGAAGAGATTTACGTAATACCAGAATTGCTGATGAAAGATCTGCTGAAATACATTTTTCTGAAGAAAGTATTCTTACTTGCTACGATTACTATTTCAATGAAATGAAATTTAATGTATCATTTAAAACATTTAAAAGAGATCTCGCTTTAGTATCTGATGTTATTGAGTTTATGAATAACAAGTAAAATTACAAATGATTTATAATAGAAAAGGAAAGCAATATAGGATAAGAAAATGAAAATTAATGAGTTTTATAAAAATTACGAATTTCACGATAGCTTAATAAATAATATTAAATTTAATCAAGAAAAGGGAACTCTATCTATAAACATTGAGCTTTGTAATTATGAACAAAAGTATTACAAAGAAGGCGATGATGAAATAATTATCATTGATGTCATATTTAAGGGGTGTAAATCTTATGATAGCTTAGTTGGCGAATTAGATGCATATAGCATTCTTGATACTGTGCTAAATAATGACAATCAAATTACCTTTAATGTGTTGGATGATTTTAATGATAATTATTATGAGTTACACATACAAGCAGATTCGGTAGAAGTACTAAAAGTAAAATAATAAGCATGTGGGACAGTGTCCCACTTTATTTTTGCCATTTATCTTTTTCTACTAACTTAATGATATATTGGTTGTAATTAGGTTGTTTCTCTATTTGTTTAATAAGAGCAGCCTTCTTTTCTTTTGGAATGCGGATTATGAATGAACGATAATGGTCTTTGTTAAATTGAGTTTGGTATTGTTGTCTTTTATTTGCCATATTTCTCTTTTGCCCATTCTCGTTTCATTTTTTGTAAATAATTATTTGCTTCTTCATAATCTTTCATTACAGTTTCATATGTTATCTTCATTAAGTATTGTGATACTGATAATCCTCTAAATTTTGCAGCTTTTTTCACTCTAGTAATATAGTCATCACTTGCATGCATGGTTATGGATCCCTTTTTATTTCGTTTTTTCTTTTTGTTTTCCACCTCGACCGTATCAATACAAGAAACGATTTTTCTTAAAGATATCCTTTCTTTTGCTATAGCGTTATAGAAAGAAACCGAATCCATCTCAAACATTGAAGGAAGCTTAGCAAAGATATTTTTATCCAAAGGTTCTAGTTCATGTTCCTCTAAATAGTTTCTAATCTTCAACTCCCCTTTTCGATATCCACTATAGTCATATGAATGTACTGAATCTTCATCAAATAGACTAGCTACTGTTCTAACATCGTTCATATAGAAATTAGCATCATAGAACCTATGTTTCTTTCTTGTTGAATGAGCTATTGTGTCTAACATATCTTCATAAGTTACAATCGTAGGACTATAATCCTTCTCAGATATTTTTCTTAGAATACAAACATCATACACAGGCAAATAGATTGCAGGTATTTTCCTATTATCAATAAGTTCAACATATGGATAGACTGGGTTGCTACTTTTTCTAAAATATTTAGGGTTTGTCTTAAATAGATCAACCGATTCACTATGCCACTCCTCTAAAGTGTTATAGCAAAGATAATTTAGAGATCTAGCGCCATTTATGTTTCGTGATACTACAAACAAATGTTTATAGATATCGTTGTATGCGTCAAGGAACATTTGGCCATACTTAACTTTAGCAGCAGTTCTTGCAATTCCAAGTTGTTCTCTATTTGCTCTATCTGCTTCTTCCTCAGCTTTAAGTTCAGCTGCTCTTTTCTTTTTGTCTATAATCTTAGAAAAGTCTACATTTTTAATTAAGCCAGATGGGTTGCCAGTAGCCATTGAATACACTTGCGCATTACCATCTGATACTACTAACGCAAATGGTTCGTTTACCACTTTGCTTGCGGGGATAAGTTTTGATGGATTACTCTTTGATGGCTTATAAGTATAAAGCTGTTGTACATCTCTATAAATATTAGTAAAGTTCTTTAATACCTCAGCAGATGCTTTTAAGTTCTTCTCTTTCTCGTAGTTTATTCTTAATATCTTATTATCACCACGCTCAGGCATATATACAAAGAAACAATTATTGTTTGATATAAAGACACCTTTAAATCTTGTTCCAACAAATGTATCTGATTTGCCTGGGGAAACCGAATTAACAAATTTTACATATTCTTTGCTTGTATAATATGCGCCCTTTTCTAAGAAGCTTTTTGCTTGCTCTGTTTGTAGAGGACTCTTGTTTATTCTAAGAATCGAATTGCGCAAATCTTCTAAAGGAATCTTTTCGTTTTCAAATACGGGAATATCGCATATTGAGAAAAGGACTTTAATTGTGTTTTCTTGTAGCCTGCGGCTTAACACATCTTCATCAGTCGTATGGAAGTCTCTGCTATAGATTGGCTTATCACTTAGATTAGATTTGCCTAATTTTGTTAAATAAACAACGTACTCATTTCCTATTTTTTTGTAAGCAACGAATCCATCTTTTATAGCCTTATTTATTACAATGCTTGAATTTTGTTGAGTTGATTTTGAAGTAATATATAAAGATAAATCTTTTTTATAAAGAAGTGTTGTTTGATTAAGTAGTTCAATCGTTTTTGAAGGAAGTAAATCTTTTTTCAAGTTGTTCTCCTTTCTTTAGAAAAGTTATTACTTGGGCCCCTCCTTGTTGCGCTACACGCT
>JAUNNY010000026.1 GCA_030531215.1 Erysipelotrichaceae bacterium | reverse complement strand
GATGTTAACATGGGATTCCAAATTGGTTCTACTTGCTTACTTATGAGTATTGGTTTCTATACTTATGGTGGCGCTACTATTCCTGACTGGATTACAGGAGCATTATTCGGAACAGTTATCGCAGTTAAAGCTGGCGGTGACTACAACGTTGGTTTAACAACAGCTGTATCTCTAGCACTATTAATGTCTGAAATGGATATCTTAGGCCGTGCTACTACAACTATCTTCCAACACTTAGGTGATAAGGCTTTAGCAGAAAACAACATCAACAAATTCGAAGTTGTTACTCTATTAGGCGTATTACCTTGGACTCTATCTAGAATGATTCCAGTATTCCTAGGTATGATCATGATTGATAACGTTGTTACTCTAGTTAACTTCGCAAATTCATTTGCATGGGTATCAACAGGTTTATCAGTAGTTGGTAAAGTATTACCAGCTGTCGGCTTTGCTCTTCTATTATCTTACATGGATCTTAAGAAGTACTGGCCATTCCTAATCTTAGGTTTCGTTTTATTCGCATACGCTGGTATGGGCACAATCGCATTAGCATTAGTTGGTGCTGCTCTAGCAGGTATCATTGTTTTTGGAGGTGCTAAATAATGTCTACTAAATTATCAAAGAGCGCTTTATCAAAAGCTTGTTCAAGACACAACTGGGCATTGCAATGGTGCTGGAACTATGAAAAGATGCAAGCTTCAGGCTATGCATACGCTATGGTTCCTGTATTCAAGGAGTTATTCGATGATGATGAAACAATCTGTCGTAACCTTGAAAGACATATGCAATTCTATAACACTCACCCAGGTGCATCTGCATTAATTTTCGGTGCTGACGTAGCTCTAGAAGAAGCTGGTCAACCTGAAACTGGTGATTCACTAAAGGTTGCTTTAATGGGTCCTCTAGCTGGTATCGGTGATACAATTCAAGCTGTTCTAGTAACTCCACCATTCAGCATTATCGCTGCTGGTCTAGCTGCTGAAGGAAACTGGGCTTCAATTTTATTCTCTACATTACCAGTATTCGTTCTATTCTTGCTTCGTTGGCCTCTATTCAACTATGGCTACAAACAAGGTGTTAACGTTATCAACGATGTATCAGGTTCTGGTACTCTAGATAAGTTACAAGTTGCTGCATCAATTCTTGGTGTTACAGTTATGGGTGGCTTCGTTCCTTCAATGATCGGTGCTACACTTCCTATTAAATTAGGTTCTGACTTATTAGACGCTGAAGGCAATGTTGTTCAAGCTGCTAAGACATTACAAGAATCATTAGATGTAATCTTCCCTTACCTTGTACCAATCATCATCACTGGTGCTTGCTACTGGGCTATCAAGGCTAAGAAGATTAAACCTCTTACTGTCATCTTAGTATTATTCGTTGTTGCATTCGTACTAGGTGCTTTAGGTTGGATGGCTTAATCGTAACTCTAACGATTAACTTAAAACGCAGGTCATATGATCTGCGTTTTTTTATGCACAAATGTTTCACAAAAAAATAAATAAAAATTATAATATTTTATTGTTAATATATGGTATCGCTTACATTTTGTAGTATAATAGTAATCGGAGGTAATCAGATTATGATTAAACATTTAAGAATCGATAACAGATTAATTCACGGACAAGTAGCAGTAACTTGGATGAATTCAATTGGTGCAGATAAGATTATCGTATGTAACGATAAAGTATCTATGGACCCTATCCAAAAAATGGCTCTACCAATGGCCGCTAGAGGAAATACAGTATATGTTTTATCAATAGCTGACACAATTAAATATGCTCAAGAACATCCAGATGAGACGATGTTTATCATTTGTAAATTCCCATCAGATGCATTAGCAGTTATGGAATCAGGTCTAGAGATTGCAGAAATTAACGTTGGTAATGCTGCTCCTATAGCTGGAACTCAATATGTAATGGTTACTAAATCAATTGCTGTTACAAAAGAAGATGCAGAAGTTTATCGTAAGATAGCTGAAATGAGAGGCGGCATATTAACTTCTAGATTAACTACTCAAAACGAAACAGAAAACTTCTTAAATCTATTAAACAAGAGTGGTCTATAATAGTTAATCATATAACAAGACAAACAAGACTACAGCAATGTAGTCTTTTTATATGCTAGAATAAACATATGGAACAAGAACAATTAAGTTATATTTTAGTAAAAGATTTTATACCAACAGGTAGTTTTGATTCTACAATCGGTTTTAAGCCAAAAATAGCCCCTGTAGTGTGTCTAATTGTTGGTGCAGCAATGTTAATACCAAACAATCTATTCGTTAGAATACTGGGCTTATTCTTCGTTGTGATGGCAGCACTTGTAATGTACGTCATGAAGGACAAAAAAGTTGCGGATGTCTATAGTGATGGTGTCTTAATTTATAACTCTAAAAATCAAGACTACGCATATTTCTTAAACTACAACGATGTAAAAATGTGGAAAGTTGATCACGAAGAAGGACATGATACTATCGTATTTACTTTGAATAGTTTATATCGTACTGGTTTTGATACATTCCAATCTAATAAAGCATATCGTGCTTTAGAAAAATATATCGGTGATAAAGATGAAAAACTAATTCGTGCTCAAGAATTAAGAAAAATTGGTCCATCAGATTTGATTAAAAGACTTAGAGATAAATTATTTAAAAAATAACAGTTCAATCGAACTGTTATTTTTATATTACTTGAATTGACTAGGATGTTTAACGTAGAAATCTTCGTGTTCTTTTAATTGTTTTAATTTGTGATTTTCTGGATCATCGATAATATCATAAATACTATTAAATATATAATCCCAACTAAAGAACTTATCATAATCAACATTTAAATATTCTTGTGTTTTTTCTGCGCCAGTAGGAACAACAGGATGAGCTAGTGTAGTTGCAACCTTAACCATATAGAAAGCATCAATAAGTGTTTGTTTAATATTCTCTTCATTATTAGAATTCTTAGACCAATACTTAGAAGCATTCCTAATATATGAATCTAAATCGTTGATAATTTGATGAAGTTCAAATCTATACATATGATTCTCATAATTTAAGATTGTACGTTCAGCACTTTGAATAACATCAGCAGACACTTCACCATAAGGAAGTACGCCATCAAAATATTTTTGTGTTGTATAGAAACAACCTCTAACTAATCTATTCAAAACATTAGTGAATAAATTGCCTTGTGATAAAACTGGATCAGGTTCATTTTCGTTTGCTTCAGGATTTAATGGTTTAGGCATAAAACTAACAGACTTATTTCCTAAGGCAAGTGATAAGAAGTGTGCTCTTAATTGTTCAGCAGTATAGTAATCTAATAAATCTGCAGCCATAGGAGGTTTAATAGAACCTGATGAACTAGCTTTCTTATCTAAGAATAAGATGTGATGATTAGCAACCAATGTTGGAAGTTGTAATTCACCATCTTTAGGATGAATATTTAACTCTTTATTTGATTGAGCCATAAACATCGGCATTTGTGCAACACCATAGAAATAGATATTATCTTGACCAATAAACTGATATACTCCGGCTTCAGGATTACACCAGAATTCTTTATATCTATCTTCTGATTCGCCCTTACGTTTAAAATATGCTTTAGTGAAAGATATAGGAGCCCATAGTGATTCTGGCCATACCCAAACAGTTAATCCTTCTTCGCCTTCTAAACTTGGAGCTTTAACACCCCATTCAATATTACCTGTAAGTCTTAATGGAACTAAAGTCTTTCCTGTTCTATATCTAATATTATGATTAGTTAAAATTGGACAAGCTTCTTCTCTTAACTTCAATGTTTCGAATTCAATAACGAAACTTCCTTTAATATTATCTAAATCAGAATGAGTATGCTTAGGAAGCTCATCTTTGATTTTCAAATAATCATTTAAAAACTTCTCTTGAATATATATAACTGGCTCGCCTAATGATTCATTCATTGTTTCCCAAACAATCTTTCTAACATTAGCTTTAGTTGATATATCATTAACATATTCTTTTAAAACTTTTTGTGCATCAGTTAGTTTAAAATACCAGTTCGTAACATCTCTCATCTCAGGTGTTTCACCAGATAAAGTAGATTTTGGATCAATCAATTCTTCAGGCATATATTGATGGCCTAAATCACATTCATCCGCATAACCTTTTTCTGATTGGCAATTCTCTATAGGACATTTACCGACAACTTGCCTACCATTTAAGAAACAATCGTATTTAGTATCATAAAACTGTTTCGTAACTAGCTTTTCTAACCAACCATTCTTATATAAAGTTGTAATGAATTCATCTGTTTCAGTTTGATGAACATCTTTAGTATCTTCTAATCCTGAAGCGCCAAATATATCTAAACTGATTTCATAATCTTTTAACGTCTTATATTGGGTATTATGATTATTCATTACATAATCTTCAATTGTTCCTTCAAAGCCTTCTTGTTCAACCTTCTTACGATAACCCTCAGCTATTGGTGAACCATAACAGTCAGTGCCTGAAACAAAAAGAACATTCTCTTTGCCAATACGGTCTCTTAAAAACCTAGCGAAAACATCCGCATGAACATACATGCCACCAATATGACCGAAATGTAACGTTTTATTGCCATAAGGCATACCACCGGTTATTAAGGCTTTTTTAGGAAAATTAGGACGATTCATAATCTATACCTCTTATTTGTACTATTAAATTGTAGCATAATAGCATCCATCATATTTCCTTTATATTGATGATTATTGTTCGTTTTAAATAGCTGTTAATAAGTTATTAAATATCATCTTGTAGCAATAATTTAATAAGAAAAGGTGTTCTTTGCGGGAACACCTTTCTCTTTGAAATGGATCTATACTCATTGTATCATCATCTTTCCAAAACATAGCCATTTATAATTGATTTTTATTTTCAAAACTAATATATTTTTTATTTGATTGAAAAATATTAAGCGTTTTGACATTTTAACTTGAATAACTATATAGGAGGAAATTGTGGCATGTCTAATTTCTTCTCGTGTAAGGCTAGTACTTTTTTGAAATGGACCAAAAGAAAATAATAGTTTTTGTTATAGAAATATTGTTTCTATTAATAAGACTTGTTGTTGAATTGATTCTATAGGATGTAGAAGTACTAGCCGCATAAGAAAAAGGTGTTCTTTGCGGGAACACCTTTTTTCAAAATGATTGTTAAATTTGTTCAAACTATTTATTATTTGAAAGCGTGTTTGATTTTAGTAATACATCGTGTGCTCCACCCTCAACAATTGAAGTTGAAGACACTAGAGTAAGTTTAGCTTTCTTTTGTAATTGTTTGATTGTTAATGCACCACAGTTACACATTGTAGATTTAACTTTTAATAGTGTTAATGATACATTGTCTTTTAAACTACCTGCATAAGGAACATAAGAATCAACACCTTCTTCAAATGACAATTTCTTTTCGCCACCTAGGTCGTATCTTTGCCAGTTCCTTGCACGAGCAGATCCTTCACCCCAATATTCTTTGTAATAAGTTCCATTAATTGAAACCTTGTTGCTTGGAGATTCATCGAATCTTGCAAAGTATCTACCTAACATTACGAAATCTGCACCCATCGCTAAAGCAAGTGTGATTTGATGGTCATGAACAATACCACCATCAGAGCATACAGGAACATATACACCTGTTTCTTTAAAGTATTTATCTCTTTCTTTGCATACTTCAATAACAGCGGTTGCTTGGCCTCTGCCTATACCTTTAGTTTCTCTGGTGATACAAATAGAACCACCACCAATGCCAACCTTGATAAAGTCTGCGCCAGCATTTGCTAAGAATCTAAAGCCTTCACCATCAACAACATTTCCAGCACCAACTTTAACTTTGTTTCCATATTTTTTTCTTATCCAAGTTAATGTATCCTTTTGGAAATCAGAGAAACCTTCAGAAGAATCAATACACAATACATCAGCACCAGCAGCTACTAGAGCTGGAACCCTTTCTTTATAGTCACGCGTATTGATACCTGCGCCAACAATTAACTTCTTATCATTATCTAATATTTCGTTAGGGTTATCATGATGTGAATCATAATCTTTTCTAAATACGAAATAACATAAATGACCTTTTTTATTAACGATAGGTAAAGTGTTTAATTTATGATCCCAAATAATATCGTTAGCTTCTGTTAATGTGACGTTTTCATCAGCAACAATTAACTTTTTAATTGGCGTCATAAATTCTTTAACTTTAAGATTATCATTCATTCTAGAAACACGATAATCTCTACTAGTAACTAAACCTAATAATTTACCATTGCCAGTACCATCATCAGTGACAGCCATTGTTGAATGGCCTGTCTTATTTAATAGTTTAATTACATCAGCTAAAGTATCATCGGGTTTTAAATTTGAATCAGACTTTACAAAACCAGCTTTGTAATTCTTGGCTCTTAGAACCATAGCGGCTTCATCTTCGATTGATTGTGCTCCATAGATGAAAGATACGCCACCTTCTTTAGCTAAAGCAATGGCCATGTTTTCGCCTGATACTGATTGCATAATTGCGCTGACCATCGGAATGTTCATTTCGATTTCTGGTTTCTTTCCTTTTTTATATTTCACTAAAGGAGTCTTTAATGAAACATTTGTAGGAATGCAATCATTAGTTGAATGTCCAGGAATTAATAAATACTCATTAAATGTGTGTGATTCTTCGTTAATAAATTGTGCCATTTTTCCCCTCTCTTAAATAAATAATAATGCTTTAGATTATCTAAAGCATTATTTATTTGTTGTTTATATTATATATTATCTATTGATTATTATCCAAAGCTTTATCGCCGATTGATAGTATAACGTTCAAAACGATACCGAATACTGCAGCAGCAGCGATACATGGAATTGACATACCGAAGAATGGAATGTTTCCGCCAAACGCGAATTGACCACCGATACCAACGATACAAACTAATGCGATAACAGCGATATTCTTAGAATCAAACATTGAAACATTCTTATCAATTAAGATTGCGATACCTTGTGCAG
>JAUNNY010000013.1:14805-31428 GCA_030531215.1 Erysipelotrichaceae bacterium | reverse complement strand
TACGAAAAACGATTTCAAAATATTAATAAACGCTTTAAATTAAGGAGTTTATAGATTATTGAATTAAATATAGTGGTTCCTTAGCCCGGACCACTAAAACAACGAAAGTGAGAGAAATCTCACTTTTTATGTTTGTTAATGTGTGCTTTTAAGAAATATAATAATTATATGAATAAAAACATAATACCAACAAACTTTACTTTACCATTAGCAATTTTTGACGCCTTACCTGTCTTGTTTTTTTGTTCTGATATTATCATATTAGGTTCTAGATTCCATAGTATTCTTTTTATAATTGGTGGTATTCTTTGTGCCTTTGCCGGACTAAGTAAAGTAATATGGAAAATTATTGTTGTTTTAAAACAGAAAAATATATGGTTTTTGTATATGCAGATGCGTACGACAATGCCGTTAGGTTTTGTATTAATTCTCATTTCGTTATTTGTTAATCGAAATAAAATAAATTTTAATTCTTTGAAAAACGGCATTATTAGTAAACCACAAAATATATTCTTTATCATTGGATGCATTTGTATGATATTGATGTTTATCTTTGCGTTTACTTTGAATGGTGCTGATGTTAAACATAATTGGATAGAACAAATAATAAACTGCATAGCACAATTATGTTTTATGGTTGGAATCATTATAGCTCTATGAGTAATATAAAAATAAATATTACGATTCCTTCAATAAATGAAAAAACAATTTGTCCTAGAAGACATTTTAATGTTCAAGGAACAATTGAAGGTAATATTCCTAAGAATAGTAAATTTAAAGTTGAATTGTTTGACGAAAACAACAATCTTGTAAGATATGCTTATTCAAATAGAATAAATAATCCAAATACCTTTTATGGGCATCCTGATTTAATCAAATATCAAGAATCAGAAGATCCTAAATATAAAAAATTAAAAGAGTTTGGTTTTCCAGAATTAATAGTAGATGATATAAACAATCCATACGATAGTTTGAGGAATGCCAATATTAAATGTTATTTTACTGAATCTATTTTTAAAGCGCTGATAGTATCAGCAAGTGATGTTGATCATGGTGCGATTTTTGCTGATGGTATTAATTACCTCGATGAAAATGGGAAACCATATAATTATCTTCAAGAAGGCAATTATTTAATTGTGTGTAGTTTATTTGATGAAATAGATAATGTTTTAGCTAGTGTAGAAACCTCTATCACTATTGCACCAAAAGATAATTTACTATTATGCAGATTTAATCCAAAAGCTCATAAAGAAAACATGTGCCGCTGGTCTAAAGAAAATAATTTAACAATAATCAATGACACAATACCTGGCTATCTAGAATCATATACTGGTAATTGGTACTATCATCTAGGCTTATTAAAAATGTATCGAAGCAATGACATTACTACATATTATAGTGGTAAGGTCCATATGTTTATATATTGCATAGATGAATCTTCAACATCATATGCAACAGAACTAGCTTACTTACAAAGTAAAAACGCATTGAATGAAAAAGATAGAATTAATTATTACTATTATGATATTGGCGAAGCTTTAGTAGGAAATAAGAAGGGTATCATTAAACAATTTGACGATGATGATTATATAAAGATATGTAGAGTCGATATTGTTAATGATTTAGCTAGAGAAAATATCTTCAATCTTAATGAGGAATCGATGATAAACACAATTACAGATTTAGATGATATTCATATTAATGCTAATCGAATAGCTATAAGCGGTGTCATAAAACCTGTTCAGTTAAATCCAAAAGAATTTATTTTAAAATCAGACAACACCTACGAAATTAAAAATAAAATCTGTAAATTAAAATATACAATTTTAGATAAAATTATAGAAAGAAAAATAGGTTATCAAAGAATCATTGATGGAATCATACAAGAACCTTCGGTATTTGAATTCTATAATGTGTTTGAGATAGATGAAAATTATAAAGGAAAAACACTAGATATATCAATTGAGTGTTTTGATGAATACGACAATAAAATTGGAAATGCTAATAATCTAAAAATAAAGATAGGCTAATGCCTATCTTTCTAATTTTTTAATAACTGATTTTTTATATATCTTATAAGGATGTTCTCTTAACGATAAGTTGAATTTGTTATATCCGGTTAAGACGGTTTGTGGATGGCTAAATTCTCTAAAGCCCCACTCACCATGATATGCACCCATTCCTGAATGTCCTGTGCCATTGAATGGAACACCTTTGACTGTCATTTGAAGGCAAACTTCGTTTATACAGCCACCACCATATTGCATTGTCTGCATAGTTTCGTTAGCCCACCCCATATCTTTAGTAAATAAATATAAAGCTAGAGCTTTCTCACGATCTTTAATTACATCTAATAGTTCATCAATTTCTTCATCTTTATATTTAACTACAGGCAATATAGGACAGAAGTTTTCTTTGGTAACGATATCATCATCTATGTTGATTGGATAAAGGATTGTCGGAACATATCTTCTACTATCTTTATCACCAAATCCTCCGTAGACAACTTTTTTGCGATATTTCTCAACATCGTTTTCGCATTTCTCGTATGCTTGTTTAGAAATTAGTTTTGGATAATCAATATTGTTGTCAGGATATTTACCGATTTGTTTTTCAAACTGTTTAGCTAATTCTTCAACAAATTCATCTGCTATCGTATCAGCAACAGCTACTTGATTTACGTTGATACAAATTTGGCCAGCATTTAAGATTTTAAAGAAGGCAATCTTTCTAGCAGCGTCTTTAATATCGGCATCTTTTCTAATGATGCACCAGTTGCCTGTTTCTCCACCTAACTCTAAAGCTACAGGAGTTAAATTCTCGGCAGCCTTAGCTAAAACGTGTTTGGCAACATTTGGTGAACCTGTATAGAAAATCTTATCAAACTTTTGTTCAAGGCACATGTCTGCAACATCGTGGCCACCAGTAATAACAGTTACATACTTTTCATCAAATGTATCAAAGATTAAATCTTCTAATACTTCTGAACTTGATTTTGATTTTGAACTTACTTTTATAACGGCAGTATTTCCACCAGCTATAGCAGCAGTAAGAACTCCAAGAGACAAAACAATTGGGAAGTTATATGGACTTATAATCAACGTTGTGCCATATGGAACTTTATAAACAGTAGTAAAGATACTTGGGAAATTGATTAATCCTGAAATATGTCTTTCAGGCTTTGCCCATTTTTTTAATCCTTTAATTGTTTCGTTTATTTCCATTATTGTTGGGCCGATGTCACATAGATATGTTTCAAAATCAGCTCTATTTAAATCTTCTTTCAATGCACGCTCTATTCTTTCTTCATAGTCAAGAATAGCTTTCTTAAGCTTTTTTAATTGAGCAATTCTAAATTCAACATCCAATGTTTCGTTAGTCCTAAAATAAGCTTTTTGTGTTTCGACTACTTTTTTTATTTTGTTTTGTGTGTACTTAATCATAAATCTATTATATCTTACATTATCTTCATAACAATAGTGTTCAACGCATAATATGAGCGTTTGCTAGATTTTTTAGTGTAGATATATTAGAATTGATATGTATGGAAGCTAAAGAATTAAAAGGTTTAAGTAAAAAGCAATTAATCGAATTAATTGGTGTTCAAAATGAAGAAATCGATTCGCTTAATAAGCAAATCGAAGCATTAAACAACGACATAATTGACGTTAAAAAAGATATTGAACAGCGCGATAAGATAATCGGTGATTTTGGCACATTTTCTAAATCAACGACTGAACTAGTAGATATTTTTAGGGATGCTGAAATAAAAGCTAAAGATTATATTAAAACAGTTAGTATTTCACATGTTCAAAAACTTGAAGAATTAACAAAGATGGAAGAAGATGCACAAGCTAAATATCAAGAAGTTGTTAATAGCGCTAAAGCGAGATGTGAGAAGATGCAACAAGATACTGATGCAGAGTGCCAAAGAATATTAGTTGAGACTCAAGAAAAATGTAAACAAATGGAAAACCAAAGCAATGACGAGTACATTCTTAAGATGGCAAGAGTTATCTTAAAGAACAAAGATAAATATGAAGCTTTATTAAAAGAAAGTGATTAAGAAGATTCTAAGGAATCTTTTTAAATGGTTATATATATGGAAGAAGTAAGTTACATTAAAAAATTAGGAATATTATTTATTACGACATTTTCAATAAGCGCCACTACAAATGGTGGTTACGCTATTGTTGCGGCAATGCGTGGCAAATTCGTTGAAAAATATCACTGGATGTCTGAAGATGAGATGCTTGATTTAATGTCCATTGGCCAATCTTCACCAGGACCTATTGCCGTAAATACATCAGTTTTAGCAGGATACAAAATCGCCGGAATGCCTGGAGCACTTGTAACTTTATTTGGTACAATTCTTCCTCCACTTACAATCATGACTATTGTTACCATATTCTATGAGTATATTAGTAGCAATGAATATGTAAAGATTTTTATGCATGGTATGCAAGCAGGCGTAGCTGCGATGCTTGTTAGTGTAACGATAGATTTGTTTCAAAAAGTTCAAAAAGAAAAATCAATTTTTAATTATGTTCTTATGATCCTGGCGTTTGCTTATGTTATGTTAACAGA
This sequence comes from Erysipelotrichaceae bacterium, assembly GCA_030531215.1. GTDB lineage: Bacteria > Bacillota_I > Bacilli_A > Erysipelotrichales > Erysipelotrichaceae > Colivicinus. The sequence goes on along the minus strand of JAUNNY010000013.1, from coordinate 26,841 downwards.
TTTATCTATAGCTTATTTAGCTATTGCTTGTGCAGTAGCAGGAATCATTAAAGTTAAAGTTTTAACCAAGGAGGCCAAATAATGGTTGACTTTGCAATGCTTGGAAAGATAATCTTAACTTTTGCGAAGATTGATTTATTATCTTTTGGTGGAGGTTATGTTGCGATTCCGATTGTTGAGAAACAAGTCGTGGAAATAAATAAATGGATGAGTTATGCTGAATTTTCTGATGTTTTAGCATTGGATGAAATTACACCTGGTCCGATCGCCATCAACTGTGCAACTTTTGTTGGCATGAGAATGGCTGGTTTACCTGGTGCAATTGCTGCAACCTTAGGGAATATCTTGCCATCATTCATTTTGGCATTAATTCTAATTAAGTTATATGAAAAATATCATGGCTTAAGTTTAATCTCTGGTGCTTTATCTGGATTAAAATGCATGGTTGTCGCGCTTATTGCTTCAACTAGTATTTCTCTATTTAAGATGGCAGTTATTGCTAATAACACAGTCAATTACATATCAATCGTATTATTCGCGATATCATTATTTATCTTAAGAAAATATAAACCGGAACCTGTCTTTGTAATATTAGGTTGTGGCGCAGTTAGTTTGCTTTTAAGTTTTATATTATAATTTAGTTAAGGAGGGCAATAATATGAATAATAAGTTGTCATCCGACTCAATTACGAACTAAGGTTCGTTAATATATTAGACTTCAATTAGAAGTCTTCTTTTAATAAATAAGGCAATTATATGAAAAACGCAAAAGAAGGATTCGGAAAATTATTTATAGCAGAAATTTTGGTTGCTGTTGGTTATTTGAATATTTTGATACCAACTAAATATTGGTATTTTTCATTAGTGTTTTTAGTTGTTGATATCGTAGCTTTATTTATCAATAGTAAAGGCTTGAATTTAATATCCAAAGATCAAGAAGGATACAAAGCAGCAAGCAATGTCGTTACGTTTGGGCTTGTACTTAGTATTATTAAGTTGCTTATGAGTTTTTTACTAGATAGTAGTTCAAAGATTGTTTCCATTGTTGCAGACACAATTGGATTATTAACAGAAGTTATTGTATTTGTTGTGTGTTTCCTTGTATTAAATACATCTAGCAAATATTTACAAAGCAAAGGTAATAATGATTTAGCTAAATTTGCTGACACAACAAAGAATCTATTATTGTTTGCTTATTGTGTAGCAACCGTTGTTGATTTTTATCTTACAAGCAACGTCGAATCATCAACTGTGTTATTATTAATCGTTATAACTTATGCAGCGGCAATAGTGCTAATTATTGGTCAAATAAGATATATCATTTTCTTGAAGAAGATGAAAGATTATTTGTAATATATAATTTATTAATTTGTTTTTTCAATAATACTAATCATCTTATCGTATAAAGGCAATCCAATAATATAAATAATAATTGCTTCAGAGATAGCGATTTCTATCATAGTAATAAATGCGATAGAAACGCTATTTTCTATAATGCCCATTTCTATTCCTATAATAATCGCGTTGACTATGACAATCATAAAAGAACTTAAAATAGGTTTTCCTTTATATAGTATGAGTTTTGTTTTATAAGCTAATAGGCACCCAATAAATGTCGCAAATGTTCCGAATACAACATCTATTATTCCTAAACCACCAAACAATAGATTAGAAACAAAACAGCCAATTGTTAAGCCGATGATAGCCCAGTCATATTCAATAGCTAATAAACATAATATTTCGCTTAGTCTTAGTTGAATAGGGCCAAAACTTATTGGTGCTAAGATCAAACATAATGTTACGTATATTGCAGCAACTATAGAAATGTAATATAACTTATTTCTTCTCATGATTTGATTATACAAAATATGAAAATATAGTCTATTATTCATTTCGTGAGTACTAGATTCTAGTGTTGTTTTGCAATGGCTATGTCCTATAGACAATACGCTTTCAATTAAACTTAGTAAATCAATTGGATTAGAGTTTGTTAGAACATATACTCTTGAAAATCAAAAAATGCCAATAAGCATAATCGTTAATGGCATTTAAATTATATAGAAAATATATTTTAATTAATTGAAATATTATTATTGATTAGTATAACCGAACCGTGAAACGTAATATTCGAAACCACGGGATTTAATATAATACCAAGGAATATTATAAGCTATACCAGTAAAGCGCATATAGTCTAATACATCATATGAAGTAGATGAAAACTCAGTAGTGGCTACATAGGAATCATAATCATCTTCAGTAAATTCATCTATAATATCAACAGTTTTTCTTGCAATTAAGATATAATAGCCATCAGTGAATACTTCGCCTTGTACTATCTTGGTTATTGTATTAACTGAAAGCCCACCATTTACGCTTTTTAAATCTGCATCGTTTAACATTCTTTTTTCATGTTTTTCTGTCATAGTAAATTATCCTCGTACATTTTTATTGATATCATTATACACCAAAGCGAAGCATTAAATGGCAGCTTGATAAAACCGCGTATATTACAATAAAATGGCCGAATGAAGTTCCTGCATAATAAAGCTTATATGTTATAATCTCTAAGAGGTATTATTATGAAAATATAATGAATAAATTAAATTTAAAAACAAATCATTTAATTATACTGGGCTTAATACAAGCATTAAATATTATTTGGTTTGTATGTGACTTAATCGCCTTTCAAGGACATATGCTTTTCTCTATATGCCTGACATTGTTTGAACTGATAGTTGTTGTTTTATATGGAATTTACGGGTATAAAAGACCCCATAGCAATAGTCTTAGATATTTGATGTTATTTCATACAGCTGTAGATGCGTATCTATTATTAACCGGCGCTAATTATCAGCCAATGTATGTTAATGTAGTTTATCTATTATCTATTATTCTAGTTTCATATATGGCTGGAAGATTAGACCACTTTAAGACAAATATCATTTTGTGTGCTATTGTGCTTATTTGTTATTATGCTGCGGTATATTATCTTATTAGTTTAATAATAGATTATAATATGGGAATAACATTCGTTAGTGTTTCACAATGTATTTATCCTGTAACAGTTTGGTTAGCGATTTCGAGCGCGTATATAGTTAGATATCGAATTCATAAAGAAGTTGGACTAAAAAATCAAAAATAGTTTTTATTAATTCTTACTCATATGAAATAGTGTAATGGATATATAAATATTGATTAAATAATCAGTCAGAAAGTTATATAGAAAATTACGATTTGTAGGATAGTTACGAGAACGAATGTATATTGTTAAAGCAGAAGATCAAATAGAAAAATAGTGAATATATCCATTGGAACTTTTCAAACGGATGTAAATGTCGGTGGAATAGAAGATGATTGTCCACCTGACTATGATTCATTAAAGTGGCATAAACAAATGGTAAAAGAAGGACACTTATATCAAGCAATGATTGGCAATGATTTAGTGAGGCAGCCATTATATTTCCAGACGAAACAAACAATGACATCTACATTGGCAGAATTTTTATTGACAGTATCTATCATAGAAAAGGTTATGGAATTGATTTAATGAAATGTATAGAACAAGAATATCCACTTGCTAAAGAGTTTAATTTAGACACCCCAAGTTGGAATAAACGTACAAATGCTTTTTATCAAAAGAAAAAACACAATAATTAAGAATTTGCGAAACTATTATGAAAGAATTTCTTTATACTGATTTAAGAAAAAAACCTGAACTCAAAAACCTTGCAGCTAATTGGTTCTCTTTAAAATGGAATGTTCCAGTGGAATCTTATCTTGAGTGCATGGATGCTTATCTTGATAAGGAAACTGAATATGGTTGGTATCTTTGTTTAGATGGTGAAAAAATTGTTGGTGGGCTTGGTGTTGTTGAGAATGATTTTCATAACAGAAAAGATCTAGCACCAAATGTTTGTGCTGTTTATGTTGAAAAAGAGTATCGTAATCAAGGAATAGCAGGGAACTTGTTGAATATTGTCGTTGAAGATATGCACTCAAAAGGCATATCGCCACTATATTTGCTTACTAATCATACTAATTTTTATGAGCGATATGGATGGCAGTTTTTATGCATGGTACAAGGTGACAATGACACCTATTTATCTAGAATGTATATTTATCGTTATATCTAGCCAAGACATATAAAACATAATTAGAATATGCAGTTTAAAAAAGAAACAAAAACAGCGAGGTAAGAAGATGCTTAGATTAAGACCATTTCGCGCACCTGACGCGAAAACTATTATTAATTGGACCAGTACGCCTGAAGAATTTTACAAATGGTCTGCTGGTATCATGGGAGAATATCCGGTATCTGAAAAGAGATTACTTGAAGCAGTATCGGGAAGAGAAGATAATCCAAGATACTTTCCGTTAGTTGCTTTTGATGATAGTGGACTTGTTGGATTTTTTACCGTCAGGACGCCAGGCGAAGATGATAAAAAAGTGCGTTTGGGATATGTGATTATTGATCCTTCAAAAAGAGGTTGCGGTTATGGGAAGAAGATGTTGGTTCTTGGACTGAAATTTTTGTTTGATATATACGGCGCAGAAGAGGTTAGTCTCGGTGTGTTTGAAAATAACAAACAGGCTTATAATTGCTATCACAGTGTAGGTTTTAGAGAAAGCGGAGTGCGTGAAGAATACAATCTGTGTGGTAAAACCTGGACAGATATTGATATGGTGATACACAACGAAGTTAACCGGGCACAGTAACAAATTTCAGTTTGTTATTTAGAAAGAAATAGACAATTTACCTAAATGAAGGCACAAAAAAACATCCTTGCGGATGGAATCTTTAAATGGTGCCGACAACAGGAATTGAACCCGTAACCTACTGATTACAAATCAGTTGCTCTACCAATTGAGCTATGTCGGCATATAAATGGTGGAGGCTACAGGACTCGAACCTGTGACCCTCTGCTTGTAAGGCAGATGCTCTCCCAACTGAGCTAAGCCTCCACTTAGTGCTTTAATATCATAACATAATAAAAATAATTAAGTCAAATAAGATAAAATGTAGTTATGTATAGAAATTCTTATGTCAAAGTTGAACTAGACAAACTAAAAGACAATGCTAGATTTTTTATGAATAAAACACATAAAAAAATCATAGCTGTTGTTAAGGCTGATGGTTATGGATTGATAGATTATATGGAAGCCAAAACCTTATCAGAAATTGGAGTAGATTTCTTTGCGGTATCTAGTTTAGATGAAGCGATGAGTTTACGAAACCATGATATTAAAGGCGAAATATTAGTGCTAGGCTATGTGCCAGTAGATAATTTGGATATTGTTAGAGATAACAATATAAGTATTGTTTCTTTATCTAAAGAATATATTGAGAAAGCCGATCTAAATAATATTAAGGTACACCTAAAAATTAATACCGGTATGAATCGAGTTGGTATAGAGCCTGAAGATGCTGGTAAAGTTCTAGAGAGTCTACTATCTAAAGGCGCTAAAGTTGAAGGAATCATGTCTCATTTTTCTAGTGCTGATGAAGATATAGAATATTCAAAAAAACAATACCAATTATTTAAAGATACTATTAATAATTTAGAGTATAACTTTAAATATATTCATATGTGCGCAACCGATGCGAGTCAAGTAATAGATGATGATATTTCTACTCATTGCCGAATTGGTCTTGGTTTATTAGGATATTGTAGTTATTCGTGTGATATAAAACCTTGTGTAACGTTAGTTAGCGAAGTAATATCAATTAAACAAATTGAAAAGGGTAAAACTGTTTCATATAATCGTCGTTATACTTCGGATGGTAAAGGATACGTTGTAACTATTCCATTAGGATATGCGGATGGATTTAAGAAAATAAATGTAAATCATGAAGCTTATGTCGATGGTGAATATGGGACGATCATTGGCAATATCTGTATGGATATGTTGATGATACATACTGATAGTTATCATGAAGTAGGTTCAACAGTAGAACTATTAGGTGGACATATCGACGTAAATAAAAGAGCTCAAGAAGTTAATATTATTAACTACGAGCTCCTAATAAGTTTAAATAATCGTTTAACTAGAAAATACTATGATAACGGTAAGTTAAGATACCAAGTAGATAGACGTTTTAATAATATTAAAGAGTTTCAATAAACGCTTTAACAATACCAATACCAGATACAAACGTTCCAATAGTTGAGAATAAGTTTGCGAATATTACAACCATCAATGTTTTTGTGACTCTGTTTTTCCAGAAGCCTTTGATAGTCTCTGTATCAGCTGCGATATCTTCAAAATCTTTTACTTTTGGTTTTCTAACCATTGCTTCGACCATTCCTGCAAACCAGCCTGCAGCTAGTAAAGGATTTAGTGAAGTAATAGGCGCCATTACAAAGGCAGTAATTATAGAGAAGATATGCCCACCTGCGCACAATACGCCAAGTGCACTTAATGTTCCATTCCATAGAACCCATGACTTAAGTTGTTGAAGTCCTAAATTCGAATTATTAATTATGGTATAGATGACCATTGCGATTAAGGCAATTGGAATAATCCATTTAATGATGGATTTTTTCTTATTCTTTGCGCCAGTATCTGCAAGTTCATTTATATCGACATCATTTTCTAGATTTCTCTCAATGCCTTTAGCGTGGGCAGCGCCGATGATAGCGACTATCTTATTTCCTTTAGCTGTTTTTATCTTTTGAGCAAGATAAGCATCTCTTTCATCAACCAACACTTTTTTGACCATTGGGAATTCTTTTCCAACTTCGCTAAGCGCAGCCTCTAAAGCATCAGCTTCTTTTAAAGCAGCTAATTCTTCTTCGGAGATATCTTCATCATCAAATATAGAAGTGATAATAGAAGTTAATAGTTTAGATTTTTCCCAAAGGCCAAGCTTGTTCCAAATACGTGAGAAGGTAGCTTTGATTGATCTATCGGCTAAAACTAGTTCGGCATTTCTTTGATTAGCTAACTCAATACCTTTCATCATTTCTGCACCGGTATTTGAATCCATTGATTTTGCCATTCTTCTTTGGAAACTCGAAAGAATAACATTTACTAATAAGAAACCAACTTGACCGTCTTTGATGATTTTAACGATATCGGTGTCACGCCACTTATCTTTTTCAGTCATTGACTTATATCTTTGTTCATCTAGTTCAATCGCTATCGCGTCAGGATTGACTTCATTTACGCAATCTTCAACATCTTGAACAGAATTTTTAGATACATGTGCTGTTTTTACAAGATAGATTTCTTTATCTTGATATGTAAGTTTTACTATATTTTCATTCATAGTCACTATTATAAAGCATTTTTAAAAATGATATTATTAATATATACATTAGGAGGAAATTTCAATGGGATTAATTAAAGCTGGTATAGGTGCTATTGCTGGTACTCTTGCCGATACTTGGAAAGATTATTTTGTGTGTGATTCTTTAGGCAATGACACACTTATTACAAAAGGAGTAAAGAAAGGTTCATCATCATTATTTGCAGATCCAGATGTAATTACTAATGGTTCTGGAATTGTTGTTGCTGACGGACAATGTGCATTAATTGTAGATGAAGGCCAAATTCTAGAAGTTGCTAATGAACCTGGTAACTATACATTTGATACAACAAAATCTCCATCAATCTTTGATGGTGGCTTTAAAGGTATCGCTGATACATTTAAAGAAATGTTAGGTAGATTTACATATGGTGGTATCGCTCCTAAAAATCAAAGAGTTTATTATGTTAATACAAAAGAGATTTTAAATAACTTATATGGAACTACTACACCAATTCCATTTAGAGTTATTGATAGAAACATTAATTTAGATGTTGATATTTCTGTAAGATGCAATGGTGAATATTCATTCAAGATAGTAAATCCATTGTTATTCTATAAGAATGTTGCAGGTAATGTTTCAACAGCTGTTACAAAAGAAGATTTAGCTCAACAAATGAAGTCTGAATTATTAACAGCTTTACAACCAGTATTCGCAAAGATTTCTGCAACTGGTGTTAGATATTCAGAAATTCCAGCACATACTACTGAAATGGTTGATGAATTAAATAATCAACTAAGTAGTAAATGGGCTGATTTACGTGGTATTAATGTTGTTTCATTTGGTGTTAACTCAATCAGCGCTTCTAAGGAAGATGAAGACATGATTAAGCAACTTCAAAAAGCAGCAGTTAATAAGGATCCTAATATGGCTGGTGCAACTTTAGTTACAGCTCAAGCTGATGCTATGAGAGATGCAGCTAATAATGAAGGTGGTGCTGCTGTAGGTTTCATGGGTATGAACATGGCTATGAATGCTGGTGGTAATGCTCAAGGTTTCTACAATATGCAAGGTCAACAAGCTCAACCTCAACAACCACAAGCTCAACCACAAGCTCCTACTGGAGAAGTAAGATATTGTAAATATTGCGGTAAACAAATTACTGCTGATTCTAAATTCTGTCCATATTGCGGTAAGGAACAATAATGGAAACAAACGTTTCGCAATATAAGTGTCCAAATTGCGGAGCATCAATACCTTTTGATCCAGGAACACAAAAACTAAAATGTGCACACTGTGGCACAGAATACGATATTGAGACTCTGCAATCAATGCAAGCGGAAGAAAACATTGACACAGATTCTTTTGGCTGGCAAGAATACACCTCACAAACAATAGACGACGAGTCAGGACAAATAGTATATGTTTGTCCTTCTTGTGGTGGTGAAGTAATCGGTGATAAAACCACTAGTTCTTGCCAATGCCCATATTGCGGAAACAACGTCATCGTTGAAGACAAATTAAAAGATATTTATAAACCTGACTTAGTTATTCCTTTCAAATATACAAAGGAACAAGCTAAACAAGAATTTTCTAAATATCTAAAAAGTAAAAAATTGTTAGCGCGAGATTTCTCAGCAGAGAAAGTTGTCGATAAGATTAATGGTTTATACGTACCATATTGGTTATTTGATTGTGATTGTTCTTGCCAAGCTAGATTTAACGCAACAAGAGTACGCGCATATTCAACACCTGATTATGATATTGAAGAAATAGATCATTATCTTGTCTATAGGGATGGCAATGTTTCGTTCTCCAACGTTCCAGTAGATGGATCTGAAAATCTACCTGCTGAACTATTAGAAGCACTAGAACCATTTGATTTTACACAAGCTGTTGATTTCAACACAGCATACTTAGCTGGTTATTTATCTAATCAATATGATGTTAATTCAGATAGTGCAATCTCTAGAGCTAACGAAAGAATTAAGAATTCTACAACAGAAGCAATTTCCGCAACTCTGATTGGTTACACAACAGTGTTCCCACTTTCAAGCAATGTTAGATTTGATAATGGTAAAGTATCTTATGCTTTATTACCTATCTATATCTTTTCTGCAAAATATAATGGACAAATATATAGGTTCGCAATGAATGGCCAAACAGGAAAATTCTCGGGCAATCTTCCTGCTGATTCAAAGCGCACAATCAGTTATGGCTTAATCATATTCTTGGCTGTAACAATTGTGATGTTCCTAATATTGTTACTAACACAAAGATAGTATGAGGAAATTATTATCTATTCTATTTGTTTCGCTATTGTTACTTAGCCCGATTAAAGTAGTAGCAGGAAGCGCAAACATCATTGATGAAGTAGGCGTATTATCTGATGATGAAAAACAAGAATTAACAAATTACTATAACAGCATCGCAAATCAATATGATATTCAAGTGGTTGCTTATATTACTGATACACCAACAGATAATATTGATTTACAAGCTGCTGATTATTTTGAATCATTAGGATATTCAAATGGTTTTATCTTTGAAATTAATATGGCCAACAGTGAATACGATATTGTCATTTTAGGTGATGAACAATATCTAGCTGAATATATTGAAGAAGGAATGGACTATGTTTATAGTTCATTATCTAATGGTGATTTTGCGGGTGCTTGTAGAGACTTCGGTTATTTTGTCGATGAAGCTCATATATCTCACGATTATAATGAGGAGCAGCAACAGCCATCAAAACCAAGTACAGTACAATTATTGACAATATCCGCATGTACAGGCGGTGTTATTAGTTTAATTGCTATGTTTATTATGTATAAGCAATTGAAAACCGAAGGTAAGAAATACGATGCATCAAATTATGTAAAGAATTCAAACTTCAATCTATTTAGACAAGGTGACATTTTCTTGTATCGCACAATGAATAGAAGAAGACGCCCACGTGTCCAAAACAACAATAATAACAACCACTTCCATGGTGGCGGTTCATTCACAAGCGGTCATACATCATCAGGACATAGTTTCTCTGGTGGTGGAGGACATAAATTCTAATATATAGAACCATAATTGATGTGTGATATAATATATTTATTATTTTCATACTTAGGAAAAAGGTGTTCTCGCTAAGAACACCTTTTTCTATCATGGTCAGCACTCATTAAAGTTACAAAATTAATTCAAGTATCAATCTTATTATCAAAAATATAATTTCAATAATAAAAATTAATATTATTTTAAATTTCATAGCTATTTTTGTGCTGACCACTGCTAAGAAGAAATTAGACATGTCGTAATTTCCTTCTATATATTAATTCAAGGGAAAAGATCAAAATGCTTAATTTTTTAAAGTTGAGTCTTTATTAGAATTAATAAAATGAGTATGTTGATGTGTGATATAATGTTTTTATAATCTTCATGATTGAGAAAAAGGTGTTCCCGCAAAGAACACCTTTTTCTATCATGGTCAGCACTCATTAAAGTTACAAAATTAATTCAAGTATCAATCTTATTATCAAAAATATAATTTCAATAATAAAAATTAATATTATTTTAAATTTCATAGCTATTTTTGTGCTGACCACTACTAAGAAGAAATTAGACATGTCGTAATTTCCTCCTATATATTTATTCAAGGCAAAAGATCAAAATGCTTAATTATTTTAGTTACGTTTTTATCAGAATTCATAAAACGCACATATTAGTATGTGATATAATATGTTTATAAATTTCATAGTTAAGAAAAAGGTGTTCCCGCAAAGAACACCTTTTTCTATCATGGCCAGCACTCGTTAAAGTTACAAAATTAATTCAAGTATCAATCTTATTATCAAAAATACAATTTCAATAATAAAAATTAATATTATTTTAAATTTCATAGCTATTTTTGTGCTGACCACTACTAAGAAGAAATTAGACATGTCGTAATTTCCTCCTATATATTTATTCAAGATAAAATGCTAAAAGTCTTAATATTTTTAATAAATCTATAGAAATTATAAAAAAAGACAAAAAATATTCCTAAAAATAGTCAAAAAATGCCGATATTTATTGATTTGCAGCATCCATTACGATACAATAATTAAGCATCGATATACCATAGACAGTAACGGCTATATGCTTAATAATGTTACCGAGGTTAATCAATTATGATTTTTACCTGCGTCTATGGGCGCAGGTTTTCTATTTTTTATGAGTATATTGGGTGTTAGAAAGAGGAAATATGAATCAAGCTGTATTAAGTAGTAAGCAAGCTGTAGTTAATGAAATCGTTGACAAAATTAAGAATTCAGATTCAACTGTAGTTTGCGAGTATCGTGGACTTACTGTGGCTGAAGTTACTGAATTAAGACGTAACTTAAGAGCAGAAAACGTAGATCTAAAAATCTACAAGAACACAATGGTTGAAAGAGCTAGTGATGAATTAGGATTTGGTGATCTTAAAGCCTCATTAACTGGCCCTAACGCATTTGCATTCTCTGAAGATGCAACTGCACCAGCTAGAGTTCTTGCTAAGTTTGCGAAGAAACACAAGGCACTAGTACTTAAATCTGGCATCGTTGAAGGTAAGGTTGTTGATGAGAAGACAATCAAAGAATTATCTCTACTTCCTAACCGTGAAGGTATGCTATCAATGTTACTAAGCTGTCTACAATCACCAGTATCTAGTTTCGCTAGAGTCGTAAAGGCTGTTGCTGAAGCTAAGGAAGCTGGACAACCTGTTGCTGAAGCACCTGCAACTGAACCAACGCCTGAAGTTCCTGTTAAGAGA
>JAUNNY010000013.1:0-14795 GCA_030531215.1 Erysipelotrichaceae bacterium | reverse complement strand
TGTTGAAGCACCTGCTGCTGAAGCTGCACCTGCAGAAGAAACTGCAGCATAATTAAAAATTAATAATTTAGAAAAAGGAGAAAAAAACAATTATGGCAAAATTATCACATGATGATATCTTAGTTTACTTAGAAGAAGCAAGCATTCTTGAATTAAATGATTTAGTAAAAGCAATCGAAGAAAAATTTGGTGTTACTGCTGCTGCACCTGTAGCTGTAGCTGCTGCTCCAGCTGAAGAAGTAGCTCAAGGCCCAACTTCTGTATCTGTAATCTTAACTGGTTTTGGTGAAGCAAAGACTGCTGTTATCAAGGTTGTTAAGGAAATCACTGGCTTAGGTCTAGTTGAATCTAAAGGCTTAGTTGATAAATGTCCATCTCCAATCAAGGAAAACATCCCAACTGAAGAAGCTGAAACAATCAAGAAGAAATTAATGGATGCTGGAGCTACAGTCGATATCAAATAATTAAATGAGCCATTATTATACAGATAATAAAGATTTGCCTTCTAATAGGAAGGAATTCGAATATTATTTTGATGATGTGGTTTTCCGTTTCACTACTGATAATGGTGTCTTTTCGAAAGAGAAGATTGATTATGGTAGTTATCTACTAATAAAAAGTGTCTATAAATTAAATTTAGGTAAACAAGTTCTGGACTTAGGGTGTGGCTATGGCCCTGTAGGAATAATTCTGAAACGCTTCAATAGCGATATTGAAGTCGATGCGGTCGATGTCAATTCTCGAGCATTAGAGCTAACTAAAATTAATTGTGGCATTAATAAAGTTGATATAAAAACTTATTTGTGTGAAGACATCTCAACTCTTGATCATAAATATGATTCTATTATCTTAAATCCGCCTATTAGGACGGGTAAGCAGGTAATCTATGGCCTTTATGAAAAATCTAGATTGATGCTTAATGATGGTGGACATTTCTATATTGTGATTCAAAAGAAACAAGGTGCTAATTCCTCAATAAGTAAATTAGAAACATTATTCGACAAAGTTGAAGTCATCAATAAAGATGGCGGTTATCTAGTAATAGATAGTTATAACTGAGTTAAATTTAATTATTTGAAAGGACGGCGTGGCAAATGAAAGAAAAACAAACTTATAAAGTTGTTGAATTGGGTAAGCACTCTACTCGCCGTGACTATTCTAAGGTTAGTGGTTCATTAGAGCTACCAAATTTAGTAGAAGTTCAAACTGATTCATTTAAGTGGTTCACTACTAAAGGAATTAAAGAAGTATTTGATGATATTTATCCAATCCAAAATTATAGCGGCAATATTCGCTTAAAATTAATTGATTACGAATTCGGTGAGCCAAAATATAGCGTTGCCGAAAGTAAATATCGTGAAATCAATTATTGCGCTCCTTTAAAAGCAAATATGGAGTTACAAATAATTGATGAAGAAACTGGCGAAGTCATCACTAGAAGAGAAGAAGTATTCTTAGGTGATTTCCCTATGATGACTCCTACAGGCACATTTGTAATCAATGGTGCTGAAAGAGTTATTGTTTCTCAAATCGTCAGATCACCAGGCGCTTACTTTGATGTAACAAATGATGATAAGACAGGCAGAGAAATGTTCGATGGAGAATTAATTCCATCACGTGGTACATGGCTTGAATTCTTAACAGATGATAAGAAGAACGCTCTAGGCAGATTAATGAATATGTCTGTTGATAGAAAACGTAAAATCTTATCAACAATCTTATTCAAATGTATCGGTTTCTCATTGAACCTTGAAAAAGGTGAAGATGGTTTCGATCTTGATGGTGTTAAGAAATTCATTAAAGCTATGGGTTTAGATGTTTATGAAGATCTAATCAATCAAAACAACGATAGAGAATTCTTAAATATCTATGAAGCAATCTATACATCTTTCTTAGGCGCTTATGAAGAAATAACAAATACTTTACAAGCAGATAAGACAAAGACAACTGATGCAGCATTATTAGAAATGCATAAGAACCAAAAACAGGATGAAGTTCCAACTGTTGAAGGTGCTGCAACATTAATGAATGCTAAGTTCTTTGACCAAAAGAAGTATGATTTAACTTCTGCTGGTAGATACAAACTAAGAAAGAAATTAAACGTTATCGACCGTATTGAACATCATGTATTAGCACAAGATATTCTTAAGGCTGATGGTACTGTTTTATTTAAGAAGGGTACTTTAATTAATAAAGCAGAACGTAACGTTTTAAAACAAGAATTAGTAAAAGGAAGTCATGTTTGTGCATTCCCATTCAAACATGCATTCTCTCATCCAACAATTGTTGAAGTTGAAACTAAAGATAAACTCGCATTAGTTGGTAGAGTACTAGCAAACGACATCGATCTAAAAGATAAGACTTATTTCTTAGGTACTGTTTTAAATGAAAATGATATTAAGACAATCGCTAAAGAAATTAGTACAGTAAGAATCTATAGCGGCATTATCGCAAAAGAAGTTGCTTTGTCAGAGGATAATTTCAACGCTGTAATGAACTATGGTCAAAGATTCTTCGTTTTAGGTAGATTGACAGATAAGAATGGTAAGGATATTGAAGTGGATGGCGAACAAGCTATGCCATATTATATTCCTGATCATGATTCTTATATGTTGATGTCAGATAAAGAAGAAGCAATTAAACAAAGAGTTATCAACAAAGAAGCTATTAGTGCTTGGTTAGTTGGTAATGCATGTCAAGTTGTTAATATCGTAAATCCTAATGATGAAAATAGTATCGTTAAGGTAATTGGTATTGACCCATTAAATGATAAGAAGTGCATCACAATGCCTGATATGATTGCATTCTATAACTACACTCTTACATTATTAGATGGTGTTGGTACTTCAGATGATATTGATATGCTTGGTAACAGAAGAATTAGAACTGTTGGTGAATTAATTCAAAATCAATTTAGAATTGGTTTATCAAGAATGGAAAAAGCCGTTAAAGAAAAGATGTCAATCACAGAAGTTGATATGGCAACTCCAAAAACTTTAACAAATAACCGTCCATTATCTGGTGCAATTAAAGAGTTCTTCTCTTCTTCTCAATTATCACAATTTATGGACCAACAAAATCCATTAGCAGAACTTACAAATAAACGTCGTATTTCTGCTTTAGGACCTGGTGGTTTAACTAGAGAAAGAGCTGGCTTCGAAGTTCGTGACGTTCACAATTCTCACTATGGCAGAATCTGTCCAATTGAGACTCCTGAAGGTCAAAACATTGGTCTAATCTCTTATCTAACAACTTACGCTAAGATTAATGAATATGGTTTTATTCAAACTCCTTATCGTAAGGTTGATAAAAAAGGCAATGTTTCAGAAGATTACATCTATCTAAGTGCAGATGATGAAAACGACTTTATCATTGCTCAAGCAAACGAAGTTATTGATGGTAAGTTAGTTAATCAACAAGTTGTTGCTAGAAAAGCTGGTGAAACAATCTTAGCTGATAGAAACGAAGTTGAATTAGCCGACGTCTCACCAAAACAAATCGTTTCAGTTGCTGCTGCATGTATCCCATTCCTAGAGAACGATGATGCTTCTCGTGCTTTGATGGGTGCTAACATGCAAAGACAAGCAGTACCTCTATTAAGACCTCATGCTCCATATGTAGGCACTGGTATTGAAGCTAAGATTGCTAAAGACTCAGGTGCAGGTCTCATCGCTAATGAAGATGGAACAGTTACATATGCTGATGCAAATCAAATTGTTATAGCTGGTACTGATGGCAAAGAACATACTTATAACTTAGAGAAATTCAATAGATCTAATGCTGGTACATGCATTAATCATCGTCCTATCGTTACTAATGGTGAGTTAGTTAAGAAGGGTGATGTAATTGCTGATGGTCCATCAATGGATGATGGCGAATTAGCTCTAGGTCAAAACGTTACTATCGCTTTCATGACATGGCATGGTTACAACTATGAAGATGCAATCATTATGTCAGAAAGAATGGTAAAAGATGATGTCTATACTTCAATTCATATTGATGAATATTCAATTGAAAAGAGAAAGACAAAACTTGGTGAAGAAGAAATCACACGTGATATCCCTAACGTTCAAGAAGGCGCATGTCGTAACCTTGACTCTAGAGGTATTGTAATGATTGGTGCTGAAGTTAAGGAAGGCGATATCTTAGTTGGTAAAGTTACTCCTAAAGGCCAATCTGATGCTTCTCCAGAAGAAAAATTATTATTAGCTATCTTCGGTGAAAAATCACACGAAGTTAGAGATAATTCATTAAGAGTTCCACATGGTGGTGCTGGTATCGTTCAATCGATTAGAGTCTTCAAGAGAGAAGATGGATATGAATTAGGCCCAGGCGTTTCTGAAGTAATTAAAGTTTATGTTGTTCAAAAACGTAAGATTTCTGAAGGCGATAAGATGGCCGGAAGACATGGTAACAAGGGTGTTATTTCTAAGATTCTTCCAGTTGAAGATATGCCATTCATGGAAGATGGTACTCCAGTAGATATCATGCTTAACCCATTCGGTGTTCCATCTCGTATGAACATCGGACAAGTTCTAGAGATTCACTTAGGTATGGCTGCAAAGACTTTAAGTGAAAAAATAGGAAAGCCAGTTAAGTTTGCTACTCCAGTATTCGATGGAATTACTAATGAAGAATTAATGTCTATCATGAAAGAAGCAGAAACTAGTCAAGATGGTAAGATCGTTTTACGTGATGGTAAAACTGGTGAACCATATGATGAAAGAATCTCTGTCGGTGTCATGTATATGATTAAGTTAGCCCACATGGTTGATGACAAGTTACATGCTCGTGCTACTGGTCCTTATTCATTAGTTACACAACAACCTCTTGGTGGTAAGGCTCAAAATGGTGGTCAAAGATTTGGTGAAATGGAAGTTTGGGCACTTGAAGCATATGGTGCTGCTCACACACTAGAAGAAATTCTTACTGTTAAATCAGATGATATCAACGGTCGTACTAAGACTTATGATGCAATCATCAAGGGCAAACAAATTCCAGAACCAGGTATTCCAGAATCATTCAACGTCTTAAAGAACGAACTTCAAGCTTTGGCAGTTGATATTAGAATGTTAGATGCTAATGGTAACGAAGTATCAATCTCTAGAGAGGATGACGATGATAAGGAAACTGAAATTGCAGCAGATGCTAAGGCTGTAGAAGATACTGAAGGCTTATCTGTTGTAGATAGTTTAGATGAAATAGAAGAAGCTCCAAGTGCAGTAATGGGCTTAGATGATGAGGAGGAATAAAGTATGGCAAAAAATAAATTTGAAGCTATTAAAGTCGCTTTAGCCTCTCCAGAAAGAATTCTAGAATGGTCTCATGGTGAAGTTACTAAGCCAGAAACAATAAACTATCGTAGTCAAAAACCAGAACGTGACGGTTTATTCTGTGAAAGAATATTTGGTCCAACTAAGGACTGGGAATGTTACTGTGGCAAATATAAGAAAGTACGTTACAAAGGCGTTATCTGTGATAGATGTGGTGTTGAAATCACTAAAGCATCTGTTAGAAGAGAACGTATGGGACATATTGCTTTAGCTGCTCCAGTTGCACATATCTGGTACTTAAAGGGCATTCCTTCAAGAATGGGCTTAGTATTAAACGTTCCACCAAAAACATTAGAAGAAGTAGTATATTTCGTAACTTGGATTGTTACAGATCCAGGAACTACTCCTCTAGAATACAAACAACCATTGTCAGAACTTGATGTAAGAAATTACGAAGCTCTATATGGCAAAGATGCTTTCAAAGCCCAAACAGGTGCGGAAGCAGTTAAAACTCTACTTGAACAAGTTGATGTCAACAAAGAAAAACAAGCAATTGTTAAAGAACTAGAAAAAGCTCAAGGTGATAAGAGAAAGAAACTTATCAAGAGACTAGAAACTATCAATGCTTTTGTTGAATCAGATAATAAACCTGAGTGGATGGTACTAACAATGTTACCAGTTATCCCACCAGATTTAAGACCTATGCTTCAACTTGATGGTGGTAGATTCGCAACATCAGATTTAAATGATTTATATAGAAGAGTTATCACTCGTAATAATCGTTTAAAGAAATTATTAGAAATTGGTACACCTTCAATCATCGTACAGAATGAAAAACGTATGTTACAAGAAGCTGTCGATGCATTGATTGATAATGGACGTAGAGGTAATCCAGTTAAGGGTTCAGGTAATAGACCTCTTAAATCTTTATCTCATTCATTAAAAGGTAAACAAGGTAGATTCAGACAAAACTTACTAGGAAAGCGTGTTGACTTCTCTGGTAGATCTGTTATCGCTGTTGGACCAGATCTAAAGATGTATCAATGTGGTATTCCAAGAGAAATGGCTATTCAACTTTACAAACCATTTGTAATCAATGAATTAGTTAATGAAAAGATTGCTCAATCACCAAAGATTGCTGAAAAGATGATTGATAAATTCGATTCACAAATCTGGGATATTCTAGAAGAAATAATGGATAATCATCCAGTATTCCTAAACAGAGCACCTACACTTCATAGATTAGGTATTCAAGCATTCAAACCTAAACTAGTTGAAGGTAGAGCAATAAGACTTCATCCATTAGTATGTACAGCATTCAATGCCGACTTCGATGGTGACCAAATGGCTGTCCATTTACCATTATCAGAAGAAGCTAGAGCTGAAGCAGAAATATTGATGATGGCTTCTAACAACATCCTTGGTCCTAAGGATGGTAAACCAATCGTTACTCCATCTCAAGATATGGTTCTTGGTAACTTCTATCTAAACATGGAAGAAACTACTGATGAATTCTATGAAAAAGCAGATTTCATTGAAGCATTAGGTGATGCTGAAAAAGCTGCTATGTGGAGAAGATTCGGTGATATGGAAGGACATGTCTTCAAAGATTTCAATGAAGCATTAATGGCTTACCAAAATAAACAAGTACACTTACATACAAGAGTTGCAGTACCTGCAAGAGCTTTACGTAAGACTTGTTTCAGCGACAAACAATTAGATATGTATCTAATCACAACAATCGGTAAGTTAATCTTTAATGATAAATTCCCTAAAGATTTCCCTTACATCAACTATGTAACACCAGATACATTAAAGAATGTACCAGATGATTACTTTGTTCCTGTTGGATCAGATATTAAAGAAATTATTAAGAATAGAAAGATCGCTCCTGAATTTAAGAAGAAAGATCTATCTAGTGTTATCGCAGAAGTATTCGCTAGATACCAAACTGAAGGTTCTAGTGCAGTATTAGATAACATCAAAGACTTAGGTTTCGAATACTCTACAGTTGCAGGTATGACTGTATCTCTAGCTGATATCAACGTTGCTCCTAATAAAGAGAAATACGTTACAGAAGCTAAAGCAAAAGCAGAAGTACTTCAAAACTTATTACGTAGAGGTATGTTAACTCCACCAGAGTGGGAAAAATTATTCTCAAAACTATGGGCAGATACAAAAGATGTTATTGGTGATGAAGTTATGAACAACTTACCAAGAAAATCTCCAATCAATATGATGGCTGTATCTGGTGCCAGAGGTAATAAATCTCACTTTACACAACTTGCTGGTATGCGTGGATTAATGGGTAGACCAACTCAAGCTAAGTCAAAAGAATATCAACCTTCAATTATTGAGGTTCCTATTTATTCATCATTCCGTGAAGGATTAAACGTATCTGAATTCTTCATTTCTTCACACGGTGTTAGAAAAGGTTTAACAGATACTGCCTTAAAGACAGCTGGATCAGGATATTTAACTAGACGTCTAGTTGATGTATCTCAAGATGTTATTATCATGGAAGATGATTGTGAAACAGACCAAGGATTCTATGTTGAAGCTATTATTGATAGAAAAGATAACAGCACAATTGAAAAATTCATTGATCGTATTATCGGTAGATATTCAGCTCAAGAAGTCGCTGATCCAAAGACTGGCGAAATCTTAGTAAACAAGAATGAATATATTACTGATGCTATTGCTGACAAGATCGTTAAAGCAGGCATCGAAGGTATGTCTATTAGAAATACTTTCACTTGTCGTTGCAAAGATGGTATTTGTCGTAAATGTTATGGACGTAACATGGCTACTGGTAAAGAGGTTGAAAATGGTGAAGCTGTAGGTATTATGGCTGCTCAATCAATCGGTGAACCAGGTACACAATTAACAATGCGTACATTCCACTCTGGTGGTGTCGCAAATGCTAACGATGATATCACTCAAGGTTTACCACGTGTTGAAGAACTATTCGAAGCACGTTGTCCAAAACATCCAGCAATCATTGCTAAGATTGATGGTGAAATCACAAGAATTGAAGAATTAGAAGATCATACTTACGTTGTAGATATTGCAAACGAAAAAGAAACAATTACACATAAGTGTGGTTTATCACAAACTGTTAGAGCTTGGTTAAGCGTTGGCACAAAAGTCAAAGCTGGCGACAAGCTAACTGAAGGTAACGTTGATCCAAAAGAATTACTTGAAATTGCTGGTGTACAAGCTGTACAAAATTACATTCTAAAAGAAGTTAAGAAAGTATATGCTGTAACTGGTATCGATATTTCTGATAAACACGTTGAAGTAATTATCAAACAGATGTTAAAGAAAGTTATCGTTATTGAACCAGGTGATTCTGAACTATGTGCAGGTCAAACTATTTCAACAAAGAAGATTATTGAATTAAATAATGCTCTATTGATGGAAGGCAAGACTCCTGCTAAGTTTGGACCATTATTACTAGGTATTTCTAAGTCTTCTGTTGAAACAGATTCATTCTTATCGGCTGCATCATTCCAAGAGACAACTAAAGTCTTAACAGATGCTGCAGTTAACGCAAAAGTTGATACATTATTCGGTATCAAAGAGAACGTTATTATTGGTAAGTTGATTCCAGCTGGAACTGGTTCTAAGTTCGCAAGAGAATCTACAGAACTAATTAAAGCTAGAGCAGAAGAACTAAAAGAGATAAGAGATGAAAAATATCGCTTATGTCTTGAAGAGCAACAACAACAACTTCCAAGTGAAGTGACTGGCATCGATGATGATGATTCAGACTTCGATGAAGAAGAAAAAGCTGCGTAATAATTAACTATCAAGGGCTGTTATCAAAAAAAGATAACAGCCCTTTGACTTAATCGAAGGAGGGCACAAATGAAAATAGGTGTATTAGGAACAGGTTCAATAGCCGCAACATTATCAGATACTTTCAATAAAATGAACGAAGTAGAATGTTATGCTGTAGCATCAAGAAACATTGATAAAGCAAATAAGTTTAAAGAAAAATATCATTATGAAAAAGCATACGGATCGTATGTTGAATTAGTTCAAGATCCTAATGTGGAATTAGTCTATGTTGCGACACCACATAGCACACATTATGAATGCATGAAACTATGTATAGAAAATCATAAACCAGTACTATGTGAAAAAGCATTTTGTGTAAACGCCAAACAGGCAAAAGAGATTTATGAGCTTTCAAAAAAGAACAATGTCTTCGTGTCTGAGGCATTGTGGCCTAGATATATGCCGTCTAGAAAACTAATTGATGATGTTATTAGTAGTGGCATTATTGGAAAGCCTAATATCTTAACTGGTAATTTGTCATATGTTATATATCAAATAGATCGTCTTGTTAATCCTGAACTTGCTGGAGGCGCCTTATTAGATGTTGGTGTCTATGGTTTAAATTTTGCTTTGATGCATTTTGGTGATGATATCGAAAGAATAGAGACATCAGTGAAAATGAGCAATACTAATGTCGACGGAATGGAAACTATTACTCTTTTCTATAAAGATGGACGTATGGCTAATTTAACGCATGGCTTATATTCAAGAAGTGATCGTAAAGGAATTATATGGGGAGATAAAGGTTATATTGTTGTAGAGAATATTAATAATCCTAATTCTATAAAAGTGTTTGATTGTGAAGATAAGCTAATTAAAGAAGTCATAATTCCTGAACAAATTAGTGGTTATGAATATGAATTCTTAGAATGTAAAAAATGTTTAGAGGAAGGAAGAATAGAATCAATTTCTATGCCGTTAAAAGAATCGATAAAGCTTATGGAAATCACCGATAAAATTAGAAATATCTGGGGATTAAAATATCCTTTTGAATAACAATAATAAGTGATAACATTCCTTGACGAACATCCCAAAGTTTGTATAGAAAAAAGTGTGCTAAAAAATTGCTAAAAAAGTATTGTATTTTGAAATAAATTATAGAATAATAAATTCAGTACTATGTACAGAATGACCGCCAATCTTGGCTAAGGCTACACGGACGGCCGGGTCAAATGCCGAAAACCAGGCGAAGAGACTGGAACCGTATTTGGGGAATACGGAAGGTAATTTGATTACCTTATTGATTGAGTTAAAAGCTCAGTTTTGTAAAGTGTTTATGATGCCTTATAAAATGATCAATAAGTAGCGTTCTGTTAAGGGTGCTCGGTGTAATTTTAGACAGGCAAAATAAATGCCTGTTTTTTTGTTTTATGAAAGGGGAAAACATGAAGAAGTTAATTGAATTTCGTAACATCGTAAAGAAGTTCGGTGGACAAGTAGTATTGAAAGGTATCAACCTAGATATTTATGAGAATGAGTTTGTAACACTACTAGGTCCATCAGGTTGTGGTAAAACAACGTTATTAAGAATCTTAGGAGGTTTCTTGGAACAAGATGAAGGATCTGTTGTCTTTAATGGCGAAGAGATTTCTGATGTCCCTGCGTATAAGCGACCAATTAACACCGTCTTCCAGAAATATGCGTTATTTCCTCATTTAAATGTTTATGAAAATATAGCTTTTGGTTTAAAGATTAAAAAGATGGATAAAGAATTAATTGAACCAAAAGTAACAAAAATGTTAGAACTTGTTGGTTTAGCTGGATTTGAAGATCGTGATGTAACTTTATTATCTGGCGGTCAACAACAACGTGTTGCCATAGCTAGAGCATTAGTTAATGAACCAGATGTTTTGCTTCTAGATGAACCATTATCTGCCTTAGATGCAAAACTAAGAAAAGAGATGCAACAAGAGTTAAAACGTATCCAACAAGAAGTTGGTATCACTTTCATTTTTGTAACTCACGATCAAGAAGAAGCTTTGACAATGTCAGATAAGATTGTAGTTATGAAAGAAGGTCATATTGAACAAATTGGTACACCAACCGAAATATATAATGAACCAGCAAACAAATATGTCGCAACATTCGTTGGTCAATCAAATATTATTGATGGCACAATGATCGAAGATTATAAAGTAAATTTCGATGGCAAAGACTTTGAATGTGTTGACTATGATTTCAAAAAGAACCAACCAGTTGATGTAATCATTAGACCAGAAGATATCGAAATTAAAAAGAAATCTAAAGGCAAGATGAATGGTCAAATTATGTCTTGTCTATTCAAGGGCGTTCATTACGAAGTAATCGTTGAGACTAAACGTGGTGCGGCAAAAAATATTAAGTTACATGTCTTAGGAGATCAAGACGTATTCAATAAAGAGGCAAATGAAAAGATGTCTGCATCTGATTTCAAGATGGATATCGAAGACGTTGAATCAATCAGTGATCAAGATTTAATCTTGCGTTCAAATGCGCAAGCTTGGGACGCTGATAGTGAAGAAGAAATTGCAATCAACGAAGTTGAACACAACATCGTTGATAAAGCAGGCAACTATCAAATTACTTTTAAAACCGCAAAGGGAACATGCATCAAAATAAATGTTGAAGTAGTTTTACCAAAAGTAAATGAAGATAGCGAAGAGAAAATTGGTATTCAAGCATTTGATGTATATAAGAGTATTGATGAAATCAAAGAATCAATGGCAATCTCTGTTGACTTAAGAAACTGGGCTGATGCTTATGCTTGGGATTTGGAAACTGAAAATGAAGTTAAGATTGATGATGTTAGATTTGATTTTGATCCAATGGAAATAAAAGAAGGTGTCTATGATGTGACGTTTGTTACAGAGGGTAGAACATATAAGATTCATACTACAGAAAAACAAAACGAGGGTGATATTGTTTCAATAGATTTTGGTCCTGATGATATTCATGTAATGGAGAAGATGATAGCGTGAAAAGTTTTAAGCGATTAATATATCCCTACATGGTATGGGCTTTAATATTGATTGTTATTCCAATGTTGATAATGATTTTCTATGCTTTCACAACAGAGGGTAACGATCTTATTCAAGTAAAAGTATCTTTAAATAATTTCATCAGGTTTTTCCAAGACCCAATTTTTCTAAATGTTTTATTAAGAAGTGTTATTTTAGCTTTAGTTACAACACTTATCTGTATCTTGATTGGTTATCCTGCTGCTTATTTTATTGCGCAAGCAGATTTTAACAAACAAGCTGTACTGGTTTTATTGATGACTGCTCCACAGTTTATAAATATGTTGGTTAGAACTTATGCGTGGAGAGGCATCTTGTTGAACACAGATTTTTCTGCAGAATTAAAAGTATATATCGGTATGGTATATAATTTCTTGCCATTCATGATTTTACAAATTTATACTTCTTTATCTAAGTTAGATACTTCTTTAATTAATGCAGCATACGATTTAGGTTGCGATAAGAAAACAGCTTTTTTAAAGGTTACACTTCCTTTATCTGTTCCTGGCATTATTTCAGGTATCACTTTAGTTTTCTTGCCTGCAGTAAGTAGTTTCTTTATTCCTAAATTATTAGGTGGTGGTTCTTTTGTTTTGGTTGGTAATTTGATTGAAAACTATTTTGTTACAACTGGTGACTGGAACTTTGGTGCTGCTGTAAGTTTAGTAATGACAATTGTTATTTTGATCAGTATGTACTTCACAAGGAAGTTCGATTATGATAAGGAGGCTAGATAATGAAAAAGAAATTTGATTTCAAAAAGCTTTATTTAGCTTTAATCATATTGTTCTTCTATTTACCAATTATTTATGTAGTATTTTTCTCATTCAACGAATCTCGTTCACTTACGAGCTTTACTGGCTTTTCTTTAAGATGGTATGAGAAGATGTTTAAATCTAGATCGATGATGGAGTCAGTTTATTATTCGTTATTGGTAGCTGTTCTTGCGACAGTTATTTCAACAATTGTTGGAACGATTGCTTCAATAGGTCTAAGCAAATCAAATCGTGTTATCAAAGAGATTGTTACGCAAGTCAATAACTTGCCAATGCTTAATCCTGATATCGTTACCGCTATAGGTTTAATGTTATTTTTTACAACATTACAAATTCCTACTGGTTTTGGAACGTTATTGATAGCTCATATTGTTTTCTGTATTCCTTATGTTATGTTATCAATCAACCCTAAGCTTAGACAGCTTGATGACAACATTGCTGAAGCCGCTCTAGATTTAGGCTGCACACCATTTCAAGCTTTGACCAAAGTTATCATTCCGCAAATCAAGGAAGGTATTATATCTGGCGCCCTAGTTGCTTTTACAATGTCGTTTGATGACTTTGTAATTTCTTATTTCACAACCGGCCCTGGAATCAACAATATTTCAACTTATGTTTATTCAACAAGCAAGCGTATCAATCCTAGTATCAATTCATTAAGTACACTTATTGTTTTAGCGGTTACACTAGTTTTGATTATCGTTAATTTCGCACCAATGTTAAAACAAAGAAAGGGAAAACACCAACATCATGAACAAGTTTTTTAATATATTAATTTCTATATGTATCTGTTTTTCTTTAACTGGTTGTTTCAATAATGATTTTGAAAATGGTGAACTTAACATTTTTATGCCAGGTGAATATATAAGTGAAGAAGTTGTTGAACAATTTGAATATGAAACAGGTATTAAAGTAAATCTAACTGTTTTTGAATCTAATGAATCAATGTATACCAAATTATTAAGTGGCACAAAATTTGATATCGTTATTCCTAGTGACTATATGATAGAAAGACTTATTAATGAAAAAATGATTCAGAAGTTAGATAAGTCAAAACTTACTTGCCTTGATTATTTATATGATGGCGTTAGAAATATGGATTATGATCCAAACAATGATTATTCTGTTCCATACTTCTGGGGGAATGTTGGTATTGTATATGATTCGACATTAGTTGATGAAAACGATGTTGAGTCTCAAGGTTGGAATGTGTTAGCCAATCCAAAATATAAAGGCATGATATACATGTATGATTCAATAAGAGATATATTCATGATTGGTGAAAAACAATTAGGGTATTCAATGAATACCGAATCTGAAGATGAATTATATGATGTCTATGATTGGCTATGCAACATTGCTGAAACGATGAAACCTGCATATGCGGCAGATGAATGCATCGACGGTTTAGCGTATGGTGAAAAAGCTATGGGTATCATGTATTCTGGCGATGCTGCATACATCTTAAGTGAAAATGAAGATATGCGTTATTTTGCACCTGAATCAGGCACAAACTATTGGGTTGATGCAATGTGCCTACAAGTTGGTGCTAAGAATGTAGATAACGCTTATACTTTCATGAATTATATTACTGATTATGATGCCGCATATGATAACAGTTCATATGTTGGTTATGCTTCAGTAAATGCTGAAGTGTTACGTGACATTGTTTTGCCTGATTGCGATTTCGATGGAAATGAAGCTTATATCCCTAGAGAGAAAAACGCAAATGATGAGTCATTCCATAATAACGAAGATACTCTAAGAATAATGTCAGAACTTTGGGTAAAAGTTAAGAATAAATAATTAAAATTAATTATTAGACGTTAATTACATATATAAACATTTTCTTATTTAAAACTATTTTTGCTTATGATAAATACATATGATATCATATGTATATGAAA
>JAUNNY010000025.1 GCA_030531215.1 Erysipelotrichaceae bacterium | reverse complement strand
TGATTCTTGATGGTCCACAAAGAAAAGGTGATGTACAAAGAGCTAGAGCTGGTGCAGTAAACATCGTTCCTAACTCTACAGGTGCTGCAAAAGCTATTGGTCTTGTTATTCCTGAATTAAATGGAAAACTAATTGGTGCTGCTCAACGTGTACCAACTCCTACAGGATCAACAACTATTCTTCATGCAGTTGTTAAGGGTAAAGATATTACTACAGATGCTATCAATGCAGCTATGAAGAAAGCAGCTAACGAATCATTCGGATATACTGAAGAAAAACTAGTTTCTAGCGATATCATCGGTATGAGATTTGGTTCATTATTCGATGCTAACCAAACAATGGTAGCTAAGATTGATGATAACACTTACCAAGTACAAGTAGTTTCTTGGTATGATAACGAAAATTCTTACACATCTCAAATGGTAAGAACAATTAAATATCTTGCAAGTCTATAATAGATAATTAAAAGATATTAATAAAGAGGCACGCAGGTGCCTCTTTATTATGAGTACAATAAATCTGTTATAGTTTTATTATTATAATAAATATAAAGGAGGATGTTGTTATGAATAAGTTGGATGATGAAAAACTTAAAAAAGTATCAGGAGGATACTTTGGTCCAATGAATGATGAACAAAACGCAATAATCGATAGTGGTATTTGTCCATTTTGTGGAGGAAAACTAAAGAAAGAATACTGGTGGGAAGCCGGTCATAAATCTAAAGATATGTGGTCTATGGATTGTCCGCAAGGGCATAGATTTGTACAAGACATAAATACAAAAAAATGGGGTTCTTTAATTTAATAAAAAAATAATACTTTAAATGATAAAGGGTAGCATATGTTTTACTACCCTTTTTATTTTTTCTAAAAAGACGATTAATATTATTTTAAGATAAAATAAGAGAGTATTGAAAAGCAATATAAATCATAAAGGGGAATTAGCATGAAAAGGATACTAAAAACAACACTATTAATTTTACTTGCCTTTTTATTGTTATCTTGTGGAAAACAGAATAATACTATAAATGTTACAGATGAAGGAAACGTTGTTGTATCGAGAAATGTTTTCGTTTCTGAAGCAAATGGTTCAGTTTATGTTACTCATAGCGAAGGGGATAAAATAGACGCATATGAAGGTATGAGCTTAAAAGATGGAGATGATGTTGTTGTTTCTAGTGGCTCGACTTTAACTTTAGATATTGATTCAGATAAACATCTATTTGCTGATGAGAACACACATTTTTGTGTATCTGTAGAAGGAAGTGAAGGAAATACAAAAACAATCATCCATTTAATTGAAGGATCAGTATTGTGTGATATAAACGAAAAATTAAAAGACGGCGAAATATTCGACATCCAAACAAGTTCATCTACATTAAGTGTTAGAGGTACTGTATTTAGAGTATGTTTATTACAAGGAAAAGATAATAGCGTGTTTAATCTCGTCGAAGTATATGATGGAAAGGTACTATCTAATTTAGAGAACTCTGAAGATAGTTTAAGCTTGGAACCAGGACAATGTGCATTAATTAGAGAAAACAATAACGACGATAGTAAAACGGCTTCATTTGTATTAGCCGAAGATATTGATGCTAATTTTATTAGTGAAACAGGATTAAATATTTCATTAGATCAAACTGAAGATGGAAAAAAGGGAACATTTAAATTATCATTAGACAATGCTTCTACAGAAACATTATCTAGACTCGTAGCTATTATTGACGAAGGAACAGAATTGGCTGTTGAGAAAGAACAAATACAAGAAGTTAAAGAAAAAATGGAGACTAATAAAGAGGAACCAGTTAAAGTTCAGGGAAAAGAAGAAGTTAAAATTGAGAAAGAAGAAAAAGCAGAAGAAAGCAAGGCCAAAGTAGAGATCAATTGTAATCACTTAAATTATGAAAAAATCCTAGTAGATAATGGCTCTTGTATTAGAGAAGGAAAAATTCACGAGGTTTGTAAAGATTGTGGATATGTAACAGTTATAAATACAGGGCTTAATCCTTATGTTCACGAGAGACAAACTACATATTATGATGCTCCTTCATGTACTAGCAGTTATAGATTACAATATATTCTTTGTGATGATTGTGGAGCAATTATTGACGAACAGTGGGCAGGACCACACGTTGATAGAGATGGTGATTCGATTTGTGATGAATGCGGAGCATCGTTATCAAATTAATAGTCTTATAATTTAATTAACTAATAAAAAAGCTTTTACTCTATCATGGATGTAAAAGCTTTTTATTTATTAATAATGAAATAATATTTATTTTAAGATTTCTTTTGCTAATTCTTCAGGATTTACGTTTCCTGAATTTTTCATAGAACGATATTTTTCTAGAGCATTTTTCGTTTTTGCTTTATCATGAAGAGATTCGATAACTTTCTTTTCATCATCGTTCATTTCACCAGTAGTCAATTTAAAAATTTGTTTGTCGACAAATTGTTGAATTGAAGTGAATAGCACATCTCCTTTAAATCCAATCATTTCCATTTGCTTGGCTTGTTGATCGATTTTTTCCATAAAATCATTTAAACGCATAATTTTTCCTCCTATTTATTTTTTAATTTATAGATTAATACATATATATAGAAGCATCCAAATATAAAAGCTCCTACTGCTAGAACATAATTAAGTATTAATACTATTTGTTCATAATTTGATATATAAGCATTTATAGCTGTTCCGAATGATAATAGAAACGCTAATATTATGATTACAATTATTTTTCCTTTACTGAACATATTGGCACTTCTAACATAAAGTGGATCGCCTTTTAGTGGAACGAACTTAGGTACTTCTGGTAGATCTGCTAAGAATAATTTTCTAAAGAAAAATAGGATTACTAAATAAGCTAGTATCGCAGCGAAAATAGATATAGGCCAAGAATGAGAGAAATAATATGTAATATAGCCGACGATAAAAGCTGACACAGGACGAGATGAAAATAAAAAGTATTTTTTCTCTTCTTTTTTAGATATTTGGTAGCCTTTTTTTGTATATCGGTCGTAATATATGGTTCTTCCAGCTTCGTCTTGATATAAGCTGAAACTCATATGTTTGCCAGTTCTATTTTGCATGTTTGATCTCCTTATTCTTGTCAACTACTATTATATTAACATTTTTATTAGCATATCTTTTACAAAGAGATTTCTTAAAGTTTGAATCAGTAATGATGGAAGATATTTCATCAAAGTTAGCAAATTTAAGAAATCCTGATTTATTAAATTTTTCTGAGTCAGCCACGCATATTGTTTGTTTGCTTATAGACATAAAAGTCCTTTTCAATAGTCTAACCTGTTTGTTAAAAATCATATAGCCTTTTTCACTTATTGAGTTGACTCCAGCAAAATATAAGTCAGCGTGTAATTTTTTAATCAATTTGATCTCTTCATTAGTGTGGAATTGTGTTTGAGTTGTTCCTGCTCTTTTGTTAACTGTTCCTCCAACAAAATATATATTAATATTATTTCTATTTTCGATTAAATAGTTTGTTATTTCGAAATCATTAGTGATTACAGTAAGGGGGATGTCATCTAATTGTTTTGCAATTTCAAAGTTTGTTGTGCCATCATCTAACACTATTGTGTAGTAAGGTTTTATATATTTTTGAGCTTCTTTAGCTATTTCTTGTTTTTGTTCTTTAGCTCTTATGTTGTAGTTGTCATCAGGGAACGTAGATTGATGAGTGCTTAATGTAGCTCCTCCATGAGTTCTTATTATTAAACCAGAATCTTCTAATTGCTGAAGATTTAATCTAATTGTTTTTTCTGTGACGTTATATGTTTTTGCTAAATCTTTAACCTTAACATTATGGTTCTTTTTTATTAGGCTATAGATATCGTTAATTCTATTTTTCATAATTTAAGTATATCCAATATATAAGGGAATATAGTAAAAAAATGTTTAAAACGAACATTTTTGCTGAATAATCCCATTTATTAGGGTTTGTTTGAACCTAAAATTCTCATAGTTTAAGAAAAAAGTCATAAAATAAAAGTAGAAATGCATTGAATCAAAGCAAAAAGGAGGATATCTATGATTTCTGTAGTACGAAATGACGATCGTTTAGTTCATGGACAATGTATGACAAGAATTGTTCAACATTTCCAACTTAAACACATTATCGTTATTGATGATGCAACATATGGAAACTCAATATTGAAACTATGTGTTGAAAAAGCAGCAATGGGAGATTACAAAATTGAATGTTTCAATTCTACTAATTTTGTTGAGCCACTAAAAGCTGCAATTAATGACAAATTAAGCACAATGGTTGTATTTAGATTTCCACCAATTGCAAAACTTGTTTATGATGCTGTTAAAGGTGAAGGTTTACCAAAAGAATTAATGGTAGGACCTTGTCAAGTAACAGAAGGAGCAAAAGAAGTAAACACAGGTGCTTTCGTTTCTAAAGAGTATGCTGAAGTATTTAATTATTTATTAGATACTTATGGCGTCGAGACTTACTTCCAACCAGTCCCTGATATGAAGAGAGTTGATTGGAAAAACATCAAGTCTCAATTTTAATTTTGAAGAATAGAGGGAGGAAAAAATAATGAGTGTATTTCAAGCTATTCTTATTTCGCTCCTAGGCTATTTAACTTACATCCACGTACCATTCTTAGGTGGTGGACTTGTAGGTTGGTACTGCATAGGACGACCACTAGTTTCTGCTCTATTTATTGGTTTGATCTTAGGTGATGTTAAGACAGCCATTACATTAGGTGTAGAAATTCAGTTGATCTTTATCGGACTTGTTACACCAGGTGGTTCTATTACTCCAGATATGAACCTAGCAACTTATGTTGCTATTCCACTAGGTGTTGTAACAGGACTTGATAAAGGTGCTACAGTTGCACTAGCAGTTGCAGTTGCAAACATTGCAAACGTTATGGCTGCTCCTTGTTACGCTGCAACATTAATCCCAGTAAACTATCAAAAGAAGTTAGTTGCTGATGGAAAATTAGGTGCTGCATCTTTAGTACCGGTTTGGGGAAATGGAGTTAAATTCTTATTCCGTTTTATCCCTACATTTATTCTTTGTTACTTTGGACAAACTGCTATTGAATCAATCTTAGCTGTATGTCCAGCTTGGGTAATTGAATTATTAACAGTATTCGGTAACCCAATGTGCTTAATTGGTTTCGCTATCTTAATGAAGATGATGATAAAGAAACCAGTAGACTTAATCTACTACACATTTGGTTTTGCGCTAACAAGCGTAGTTCCAGGTGGAAACATGGTAACTGTTCTTGTATTCGGTTTAGTTGTTGCTTTAATTGAATTCAAGATAAGTAGAGCTGGAAAGAAGGTGGCTTAATATGTCAGAAAAGAATACTAAATTAACTAATAAGATGATGTTTAAGTCATACATCAACTGGATGATGTATAACCTTTCTTTATACCAACCAGAAACAATGCAAGCTCCAGCATTAGTTAAGATGTTCGGTGATATTAGAGAAGATCTATATCCTGGTAACCCAGAAGAACAACAAAAACTAATGGCTAGACATCTTCCATTCTTCAACACTGAGCCATTCTTAGGATGCTTAATCCCAGGTATCGCTCTTGGTATGGAAGCTGAAAGAGCTGCAGGTAATGATGTTCCAGATGAATTAATTACTGCTATCAAATCAGCATTAATGGGTCCATTTGCTGGTGTAGGTGATGCATTACTTCCAGGTACATTCATCCCTATCTTATTAGCAATCGGATGTGGACTATCTAAAGATGGTTCAGCTATTGGTGCTATTTTCTATATGATAGTATTCCTAGCTGTTATGATTCCACTTACTTGGATTCTATTCAAGAAAGGTTGTGAATTAGGAGCTAATGCTGCTGAATTAATTTTAGGTAATGACCTAAAAGATGATTTAGTAAATGCATTAAATACAGTAGGTCTAGTAGTAGTTGGATGTATCGCATCTCAATATGCAACATTCAAAATTGGCTGGACTTATGTTGAAGATGGTGTTACTCTAGTAGACCTTGGCGCTTTAATTAATGGCGTATGGCCAGCACTTCCAGTATTTTTAATGTCATTATTAACATACTGGTTAATGGCTAAGAAGAATTGGTCTGCTATGAAATGTATTCTTCTATACTTAATAATCGCAATCGTTGGTTATTTCACAGGAATACTAGTAGCATAATTCTTTATGAAAGAAGTTTGTAAGAAATTAATAGGTCAAACGATTATTTCTTGTCAAGCTTACGAAGATACACCTTTGTATGGTGCAGACAACATGAAAAAGATGGCTGCCTGCGCCATCATGGGTGGTGCTAAAGCTGTTAGATCTTGCTGGAGTCAAGATATAAAAGCTATTAGATCTCTAAGCAACGACCTAATTATTATTGGAATCGATAAAGTTATCGATAAAACAAAAAAAGAATCAACTTATCCAATCATTACACCAAACTTTGAATCAGTAAAAAAAGTGGTAGAAGCAGGCGCTAACGTTGTAGCTCTTGATTGTACCCCATATGAAACAAGAGGAAAAGATGAGATTGTGGCTTTATTAAAACAAATCCATGATACTTATCCAGACATTGCTGTTATGGCTGATACTGCTCGAGTTGAAGATGCGAAGTTTGTTCATGATACAGGATATGTTGATATTGTCAGCAATACTTTAAGTGATTATGTAACTAAGAGTGGTAAATTTGATAAAGACGTTGTTATTGAATACAAGAAACAATGTCCAAATTGCTTAGTTAATGCTGAAGGAAAAATTTGGGATCTTAACGATATGCAAGAAGCTATCGATGCTGGTTCAGATATGATTACTATTGGAACAGCAGTAACAAGACCTCATTTAATTACTGAACGTTTTATTAAGTATAATAATAAGCATCGTAACAAATAGAGTTTAATAAACTCTATTTGTTCTTTATAGGGGATAAAATGAAAAAGTTTAATTTTGTATTTAAAGAAGAAGAAGTTATTGATTATTACACTTATGTATTAAGTTCTTTACCTAGTAATAGACTTAAACAAGTTTTTATTTTCTTTTCTATCCCTCTATTGTTAATTTTAAGTTATGTATTCTTTAAAATTAATAATTTTGTTATCTCAATCATATTTATTATTGTTGGAGTAATATGGTCTCTAGTTATTGCTCCAAGGTTTTGGAGAGCATATACCAAGATTAATATTGGTAAAAAGTTTTTAAAGAAAAATAAAATCCAAAAATATGAAAATGTCGAAGTTGAAGTCGGCGATGATTATATGAACGTCAATGGAAAGAAATATGATTTTAATAACAAAGTTAAAATAGTTAAAACAGAAACCGTAACTATATTCTTTTTCCCTGGACAATCTGTTGCAATCCCAAATAGATTTTTAAATACAACTAAATAAAGTTATTGCATTTATCAATAAGTATCCGCATTATATTTGACACCTGTAACGTGATAGGTTATAATTTTAATATGATTAAATCATTTGAGCATAAAGGATTGAAAGAATTTTATGAAACGGGATCTAAATGAGGAATACAACCAGATCATGCTCCAAAATTAGCAAGAATGCTTGATAGATTAGACGCCAGTATTAAACCACAAGATATGAATTTACCAGGCTATGATTTACATCAGTTAAAAGGGAATAAGAAGGGAATGTGGTCAGTAAGCGTTAGTGGAAATTGGAGAATGACATTCTATTTTATAGATCAAGATGCATATTTAGTAGATTATCTAGATTATCATTAAGGAGGAAAATATATGATTAGAAAACCAACACATCCAGGAATTGTATTTTATGAAGATGTTATGAAGCCTTTGAATATTAATGTAACAGAGGGAGCAAAAAAACTTGGAGTAACAAGAAAAGCTCTTTCAGAATTTATTAATGGGAAAACTGCATTAAGTCCAGAAATGGCTTTACGTATATCTAAAGCAACAAACACATCTGTTGAAAGTTGGATGAACATGCAACAAAAATTAACTATATACAATGCAAGATTACATGAACCAAAGAATGTTAAAGCATTTCCTAGAAATGCAGTATATCAATAATTGATATGAAAAAAGAGTACAACATTGAAAAACTAAATCTTCAATGGAAATAGAAATTATGTCGTATTAAGGAGAAAATATGTCTAAATATGGTCTTAAAATCGCTAAAGAATATGGCG
>JAUNNY010000024.1:2314-8333 GCA_030531215.1 Erysipelotrichaceae bacterium | reverse complement strand
GAGAAGTGGTCACACCTGGTCCCATCTCGAACCCAGAAGTTAAGCACTTCATCGGCGAGCATAGCAACTCGTATGAATTGTGAATCAAGCACGTTGCCGGTTAAAAGTTCTCGTAAGAGAACTTTTTTTGTGCATGATTTGTGCAACATCAAGTAGATATTATCTTTGTAAATATGATATTATTAAAAAGCGCTAGTTTCGTAATGCGGTTTTGTTATGAAGAAGTTAATTATCTTATTTATATGTTTCATAGTTTGTGCTGGTGCTGTTGCGAGTATCTATTTTTATACTGACAATAAATCACCTGTTATAACTATAAATTCTAATCCTAAAGTAGGATGTGACATCAAACCGGATGACTTATTAGAATATGCTTCCGCAAGTGATGAACATCTTAAGTTCTTCTTTGTTGAAGAACACGATATCAAAGAAATAGTCAAAAATAAATATGTTACATATGTTGCGGTTGATGAAGATAATCATGTCACAACAGATTCTGTATCAGTTGAACTAGATCCTAAACTTGAAACTTATCATTTAGAACTTATAAATAAAGATATTAAGACACAAGTTGGTAAGGCAATTGACCCTAATGAATATGTTTCTTTGAAAAATGAATGTGGTTGGAATATCAATGAAACATTGTCTGTTGAAGGCGTCGATTATTCATCTATTGGAATATATGATGTAAAAGTGTCAGCTAAGAAATACGAAAATGTCGAGCCAATATATGTAAGCATTATTGTCGGTGATTATGAATCACCAAAGATTGTTCTTAAACAAGAAGAAGGTTATGACTATAGTGGCAAGACATTCACTGATGAATACTTCAATGAAATGGTTGAAACAGTTGAAGATGATAAAGATAGTTCAGAAGAATTGATAAAACGTGTATCATCTAATTGGCGTTCAGTCTTGAAAGCTGATGAAGATGGCTATGTAGATAAAGTAGGTACATTTACAATCACTTATAAGGTTGTAGATTCTGATGGAAACTCAGGAACTATTGGTTATAAATTTATATTGGAATAGGAGGGAAAATGAATAATAGAGATGATTTTGTCGAAATCGACTTACTAAGAATCTTAGAAATCGTAAGAAACGAAATACTTATTATTTTGGCAATCTTTATTGTGTGTTGTACTGCTGGCTATGCCTTTGGCAGATTCTTTGTTGAAGACAAATATACAGCTACAGCCAAGATGATTGTCCTTCAAGATTCTAATACAAATTCAAATTCAAACTATACTTCTTCTGACCAAGCTTTTGCGCAAAAGCTAGTTAATACTTATTCACAGATTATCATGTCTGATGCGATAGCCGATCCTGTTGTCACAAATTTAGACTTGATAAAAAAATACGGTATAAACTCAAATGGCTATAAGAATATAGTTTCGGTATCTTCTGCTGACAATACAGAAGTTATCAATGTTTCTGTTACAACTAATGATCCGGTTTTATCTGCTGATATCGCTAATGAAGTAGTAAATGTTTTTGAGGAAAAGATTTATTCAATCATGAAGATTGAAAACGTTACAACTTTAACTAGTGCTAAAACGCCTACTTCAAGAGCAGGTTCAAATAATAAATATATTTCTATTGGTGCTATCATTGCGGCTGTTATTTCTATCGTTATGGTTTTAATTATCTATTTCACTGATTCTAAAGTTAAGAGTGAAGAAGAAGTTAAACAGATTTTTGATAAATATCCAATAATCGGTTCTATTCCCGAATTTGATACAAACGATCAGGAGGACAAATAATGAGCGACAAGCCTAACTATAACTTAATTACGATGTCAGATCCTGATAGTGCTACTGCTGAGGCATTTAGAACTTTACGTACCAATATTTCTTTAAAAGATATTGATTCAAAAACTAAAGTAATCAATGTCATCAGTGCTGTTGCGAAGGAATCAAAATCGACAACCATCATCAACTTAGCTTATGTTTATTCGCAATTAGGTAAGAATGTTTTACTTATTGATTTAGATTTACGTTTACCAACTATTCACAAGAAATTAAATCTTAAGAACGAATGTGGTATCACAGAATTATTAACTAATAATGCGAATTGGAATGATTGTGTAGTTCATTACTTACCACGTTTTGATGTCTTACTGTCGGGTGGTAAAAATCCATATTCTACAGAACTTATTCAATCTGAAGCTTTTGGCAAGTTGATTAATAAACTAAGAGATACTTATGATTTAGTCTTGATTGACTGTCCACCAATCGGTTTAGTTACTGATGGCATTATCACCTCAACAATTGCGGATGGCACAATCTTGTGTGTTGCCTCAAATAGAGCAGATCGTAAGGACCTAGAAAAAGCTAAAGATTTGTTGGATCAATTCGATGTCAATGTTCTAGGTGTTGTTATGACAAGAATGCCAGTAGGCAACAGATATTATTACAAGTACAAATATAAATACGATTATTCGTATCGTTACTATTACAATAAACCTGAAGACAAAA
The DNA here is from genome assembly GCA_030531215.1 of Erysipelotrichaceae bacterium. GTDB lineage: Bacteria > Bacillota_I > Bacilli_A > Erysipelotrichales > Erysipelotrichaceae > Colivicinus. The sequence goes on along the minus strand of JAUNNY010000024.1, from coordinate 5,856 downwards.
AGAAGAAATGATCGATATTCATTCACACATTTTGCCTAATGTCGATGACGGCTCAAATAGTTTAGATTTATCTAGAAAACTTTTGATGTCGGCATACAAAGAAGGTATCAAACAAGCTATCATCACTCCCCATTTTGCGCGTCCTTTTGAATTTCGTGTTCACAAATATGAATTGATAGATTTATTTGAAGATTTCATAAAGAAAACCAAAGACTGTAAAGTTGATTTATATTTAGGCAATGAATTATTCATTGATAAGAATATGGACAAAGATTTACTGAATGATAATGTCTTGAGCCTTAATAATTCTAAATATGTCTTAGTAGAATTTCCTTTCGATGAATATTTAGATGATTATGATGAATATTTATATAATGTTTCTTTAGATTATAAGATTATCATCGCTCATCCTGAAAGATATGATTATGTATTGCGTAATCCTAAATTTGTGAATCGTTGGCTTAATGAAGGCTATTACCTTCAAGCTAATCAAAATTCATTAAATAATTTTAAACAAAGAAGAATCATCTTTAAGTGGATTGAAGAATCAAAGTTGGCTTTTATAGCTTCTGATGCTCACAACGCTTCTCGTCCTTTAACCTTGAAGAATGCCTATACAATGGTTGTCAATAAATATGGCAAGGATATTGCAAATATCTTGATGGAAGAAAACCCAAAAAGAGTAATTGACAATCAAGAATTATTAAATAAGAGAGTAGCCTATTGAAAAAACAAATTAAAAAAATAGCGATTATCGTTATCGCAATCCTTCTAATAATATGCCTAGGAGTCAACATTTATGTTGATTCTTTATTAAATAAGATGGACACTAGTGAAACGATAAATGATGAAGAGATAAATGTTTATGTACCAGAAAAAAAGAAAGAAAGTAATGCCGATAATGTCGTTAATTTCTTATTGGTAGGTGCTGATAATCTTGATCCTGATAACGAAAATTCGTGGAGCGAAGAAAGATCTGATGTCATGAAGGTCATCTCTTTAGACTACACAAGCAAAACAATCAAGATAAGTTCGTTGTCTAGAGATGTCATCGTTTATTTTCCAACAGAAGGTTATGAAGATTTCTATCGTTTCAATTGGGCTTTCTCTTATGAAGGCTCTAAATTGTGTATGGCTACAATCAACTACAATTTTGATTTAGATATCAATAAGTATGTCTCGATGTCTTTTTTAGGTTTTAAGTCAATCATTGATTATATCGGCGGTGTTGATATTAAGTTATCTGAACAAGAAGCTGCAGCACTTAGTAAATGGAGCAGTAACACCTTTAGTGATGGTACTAATCATCTAAACGGAGAAGACGCTTTAAGATATGCAAGACTTAGAAGTATTGATGATGACATTATGCGTATGGCTAGACAAAACATCGTCATTAAAGCCATTGTTAATAAATTAAAAGAAACGGATTATATTACGCTAATAGACATTATCACGCACTGTCTTGAATATGTTCATACCAATTTAACCAATGATGAGATTAAAAAATATGTTTTAGATGCCATTGGTTTTGATTTAAACAATATTGAAACCATGCAGTATCCAAGCGATATCAACGATTCATATTGGAATGATACGACATCGATGGGTGGCTATGTATTAAATGATTATATCTATGAAGTAGAAAGAATACATCGTTTTATCTACAACGATGAGGATTATGAAGTATCGCAGAATGTCAAGAACATGAATTTTAAGATTCATAAAGTATTTGCGAACTAGTATAATTTATTTATGGACAAAATTAAGAATTTATTAAGAAGAATAGGTAGCGGTAGTTTTAAAAGAATGTTTTACTGTGTGGATTTAGTTCATAAAGAAACAGGTAAAAGTAAGCTACTTATTTTTATAGATATGAGTTTTTGTATCTTATTTTATAATGTTGGATATCTTGATTATCATATCTTTGGTTTTGGCCAAAGAAGTAAAGAAGAAAGAAAAACTTATCTTACTTATAATTTAAATTCAGCTTTATTTAGAATGATGGATGATAAAGAAGTTGCATATCTATTAAAAGACAAATTAGCTTTTAATAATAGATATAAAGAGTATATAGGTAGGGATTTCTTTGATCCTAGTGTCTCGTCACTAGACGAGTTTAAGGAATTTACTAAAAATAAAAAGAAATTATTTATTAAACCATCAACTTCATTTGGTGGTTTAGGTGAATATAAAGCTGTAACTATAGATGAAGATAGTGATATAGAAGCATTATATAAACATTTACTAGATAATAAATTATTTGTTGAAGATTTAATTGAACAACATCCTAAGATGTCTACTCTATCTAGTAACTCTATCAACACAGTTAGAATTGTAACCTTAGTTAAAGACAACAAAGCTCATTTCTTGTATTCAATTTTAAGAATGGGAATTGGTGAAATGAGTGTTGATAATTCTTCAAGTGGTGGTTTAAATACCTGCTTAGATGAAAAGGGTAGAATCATCAAGGCATGTTTCTCTGATAAGACGGGTTTATATTATACAAACCATCCTACAACCGGAATGTATCTTGTAGGTTTTGAAGTGCCAATGTATCAAGAAACCATTGATTTATGTCTAAAGGCTGCTCTAGAAGAACCTAGACTTGGTTACATAGGCTTTGATGTAGCTATAACGCCTAAAGGCCCAATTATCGTTGAGGCAAACGATCTTCCAGGATATGATATGCCACAAAATCATGGCACCAGCAATCGTAAAACTGGTATCTTGCCTGACATCGAAAAAATAATAGGAACTAAATTAAAAGCATAACCAAAACAAAAAGCCCACTGTCATCGACATGGGCTTTTAAGTTTTAATAGTTTTAATTTGTTGTTATTATTTAAAGAAGATTCCAATGGCTCTGCCGATAATAGGTAAACTGATCATTCGGTTATAAAAAGAACGTCCTCTTTGAGCGTTTCTAAAACTACTTTCATTATATGTTTCATTCACGCTTGTTTGTGAGAATATTTGTGATCCTGCTTCAAGATGATCTGTTCTTACAACTTCCTTACCACCAGCAATTTCACTTAATTCTTTATCTAATAATTCTTTTGCCATAATTAATTTTCAGTCTTTACTAGTTCAAACACTAACGCATTGTTATCATACTCAACTGCTTTAAAATCCACACCTTTAATTCTAAGAAGAAATTTATCATATTGCGTCTTAGAAAAATCAACCTTTGCCAATTCTTCTTTCAACAATGCTTGATTTTCTCTTAGAAGTGCTGCTGCTGCTCCTTTTTTAGCATATATGGTTTTGCCATATAGTGCTGATGCAGCTGGCGAACCAAGATCAAATCCACCAAATATTTCAGTTAATTCACAATCTTGTAACTCTTTGTAGCTATTTTTACTCATAACAACTACCTCCTTACACAAACGTATACGTAATGTTTCCTAAAAGGCTATAAATTTTTAGTAAATTTTTAGTATTTTTTGTAGCCTTTGTATAATGAATACGTATATATTTGCGTAAGAATATCGAGGAAAGGAGTCATTATGGCAAAAACTAAAGAAGAACTTCAAACAATCAAA
>JAUNNY010000024.1:0-2304 GCA_030531215.1 Erysipelotrichaceae bacterium | reverse complement strand
TTTAAAACAAAATGCTTTAATTGATTCTAAAAAAACAATCAAAGAAGAATTTGAAACAATCGCAACAAAACTTTCAGAATTAAATGAAGACGAATTGAAAGAAATATCAGGAGGTATGCGCAACGTTATAGAAGCATTAAAGAATCAACTTACTCCTCTTAATCAAGGCCTTATTTCTTTTAAAAACAACAAAAAACCAGTTATTTCAGTATTAAGACAATCACAAAAAGATGCTGATGCAGTTCGTTTTGTTAAAGACGAAGATGCTATTTTAACTGAAAAAGATCCTGGTAAGGATGTTATGTAACATGAAAACTAAAGAAGAACTTCAAACCCTTAAACAAGAATACGAAACAATAGCTTCTAAACTTCAAGAACTATCAGTTAGTGAACTAGATCAAATCACTGGCGGAGAATTAGCTAGTTTTGCTTATTTAGAAAAGGAATGGGATGCTATAGCTTTAAGAAATTGTTCTTTTAAAGGCGAAGTTACTAATAGATCTGATGATAAAGAACATGTAGGTAACTACTAAGTACTATTCTCATCTAATATTTACATATAGGCCTAATTTTATTGGGCCTTTTTATTTTACTTTAAGTTCTTTGGAAAAGAAGCGAATATTTGATAGAATGGATGAGTGGGGTAAAAGAAAATGGAAGATAAAAATATTGACTTTAAACAAAAATTGCTTGAACAAGTTAAAGAACTAAGTGAATCTGAAAATGTCGCAGATTTATGGAGACAAGCAAATGCCTTAAAGAAAAAATGGCGTACAAACGAAGAAGAAGAATCATTCTTCGAAAAAGAAATGAAAGAAGAATTTGATGCTTGCCTAGATAAGATATACGCCAAAGCTGGTGTTGTATCTAAATCTGCTGAAGAAGCTAAAGCTGAAATAATCGCTAAGGCTCAAGAATTATTAAATGAAACTAACTTTAAGAAAGCTAGTGACAAGATGAATGAACTTATGAATGATTGGAAAGCATCTGGTCGTACAGCTTCTAAAGAAAAAGATGATGAATTATGGGAAAGCTTTAAAGGACTTAGAGATCAATTCTACGAAAAGAAGAATGAATATTTCGCTAAGTTAAAAGAAAACTTCGCTCAAAGCAAAGCCACAAAAGAAGAATTAATCGAAAAAGCAACTCAAGCTAATGAGACTACTGATATTAAAGAATTAACTAAGGCAATGACTTCTTTAATGGACGAATGGAAGAAAGCTGGTAGTGCTGGCAAGAAAGATGATGATGACTTATGGGACAAGTTCTTAGCTCAAAGAAAAGTATTCTACGCTAAAAGAAAAGAATACTATGATTCAATGAAAGAAGTATTCGCATCTAGAGCTGCTCAAAAGAAAGATATCATCACTGAAGCAAGAAGACTTCTTGCATGTAGTGAATTTACCCCTGAAGAAGTAGATGCTGTAAAAACTCTTCGCAACAAGTGGAAAGAAGTAGGCAATGCTGGCAAAGAAAACGATGATAAACTTTGGGAAGAGTTTAATACTATTGTCAACAAATATTTCACAAATAAAAGAGAAAGTATGTAACAAGGAAAAGATGTTTTAAACATCTTTTCTTTTGAATTAGAATAAAATGTAGGGGAGATATGAAGAATACTTTAGAAATTAAAGAAGATGAATTAGAAAAGATTACCGGTGGTGAACAAGCGACACCTTTTTATAGGGTCAAAGAAGGAGATTTTGTTACTTCAGGTATAATCAAAGATCAAATCTCGATGTTTGTTGAATGTTATGCCTATAGAATAGATAAAATCGAAGATAATATAGCTTCTTTGTTGCAATATAAATTAATGAATAATGGTGAAGTAGTAATTTCCAATTATCCTAAAAAATATGAAGCCCATAATTTCACAAAGGTTGATAAACCTAAGTGGGTTACTGATTAAATTTGATATCTAGATGGAGGTTAAATATGTCAAAGATTGAAGCGTATGATACACAGGAATTAAGAATAGTAACTGGTGGTGGTTTAAGTGATGATGGCACTTATTCATTTAAAAAAGGAGAGTGCTATGTGTATGATGGCAAAAGTATGATTGTTGAAGATGATTATAATAATGTAAATGCTGATGAAAAAATAAAAGTTCAATATATCAATTGCATCTATAGTCCTAAGAAAGATGGATATATCAAATATGAAGAAACATATAGAGCTGATTATGTTGGCTTTAGCGAAAGATATTATAAAGGATTAAATGTTTTTGATTTTTAATATCAGTTAATTAGGATTAAGTTGTAACAGGTTTCTCTAGGGATGGAGAAATCTTTTTGTGTGATAAAA
>JAUNNY010000005.1 GCA_030531215.1 Erysipelotrichaceae bacterium | reverse complement strand
GTAGGGCAAAGTTATACCCAGTTTTAGTTGCTTTTACAACGTATTTAGACATATTATTTCCTTTCAGCCTTTTAGGCACTATTTGTAATTTCATTTTATCTTATTTTTCTTATTTTAGGAAATGCATTTCTTATATTGAGAATTCTATTTCTTAAAAGATAATATGTTATAATTATATTGCTCATAAATACAAAAAGGTGTTCCGTGCTGGGAACACCTTTTTTATGTGGCTAGTACTTATTCGTTTTATTGTATTAATTCAATAATTAATCTTATCAACAGAAATATTATCTCTACGATGAAGATTATTATTTTCTTAGTACTCAAGTCTTAAAAAAGAAAAACCAGTTTCCTGGTCTTCCCTAGTTAGGCATATTACCTTGAGGCATTTCGGGTCTTTCGCCAAATCCCTCTGGTGGTTGTCCCATTTCTTCGAAGTTAAATCCTTCTGGTGGTTGCCCACCACCAAATCCTCCTGGAGGCGTCATTGGACCACTATTAATATCTGTTTTAGCATTACCGCCAGAATAGATCTTAGCATCATCACTTACTTCAGCACCATTATTTGAATCTAAAATATCATCCATTGATGATGGTGATGTTCCAGCTAAGATGCCACCGTTAACCTTGATGTAACCATTAGAATCAATAACATCACCTTCAGCTCCTTGTCCTGCAAAGATTGTTAAGTGTCCACCGTTCATCGTGAATACTGAAACATCATCTTCATTGACATTGATGCCATCATCTTGTGAATAGATGTTGATATAACCATTATTGATAGTTAAGTGCAATTCTGTATCCAAACCTTCAAATGTTGTACTAGTTACATTTAAGATACCTGTACCTTTACTTTCAGAATCTATCAACATTGATACACAACTATAGAATGCTGCATCATACTTATAACGTTTCTTTTGAACTTCTGTTGAATCTTTCTTATATTCTGCTTTTAACAGTCTATAAACATTAGCTCCAATAAAATTATTTTCTGTTCCATCAACTAAGATAATTTTTACACCTGCATTAGTTAAATCAACTTCATTAGAATGAGTTTCAGCTTCCTCCCAGGCGTTGTCTACTTCATAAGCGTTGTAAACAATAAATGCAGGAGCTACAGAACATGTAACATTAGCACCATTAAGTATTATCGTTACTTTACAATCTTCATCTGTAAAACTATCTTCACCTAGATCAATAGCTATTTGACCATTGAAGTTTCCTTGTAAGATATATTCACCTGCTTCATTGATATGAAGTACAGGATTAGAATATGCTTCTAATTTACTATGCATCATTTGTGTTGGTAATTCGCTTCCTTGTGATGGTAGTAGTCCAAAATAATAATCAGTTGCCTCTTCTGCAGTATAGTGAGTTGCCCATTCCCTTTCACCATCGTAATTAACTAATTCAAAAGAGTCTTCATCGACTTCTGGATAATAGATGATATCATGCGCAATATAGATATTTCCTTCTGGCTCTTGTCCAGAATAGATTTCTTCTGTACTGTCAGGATCAATAGTTAATGTATAATCATACTCTTTAATCTCTTGATTATCTATTGTGGCTTTATCAGTATCTAGATTAATAACTTTGGCGTTTGGATATTCTTCAACATCATTAGTATCGGTTGTTGTTGAATCTGAATTGTTTCCACAACCAGAGATAATAAACAAAACAATAAGAATTAAAAATAACTTCTTCATATTAATCACCTCAATAGTATGTTATCTTTATAAACTGAATTTAATGTGAAATTAAATTAAATCTTTATAAAATGGGATTGATTTTGCGGCACCCATACCTTGTACAGTAATAGAACTAGCTTTACTTGCAAGTAGTAACGCTTTATCTACATCATGTTCATTCATGTATGATGCTAAAAAATATCCTGTGAAAGTATCACCTGCTGCTGTCGTATCTACGACATTAACTTTAAATGCTTCTTGATGTTTAATTACATCACCGCATATATAATAAGAACCTTGTTCACCAACGGTTAATACTATTTCTTTATTTTGATATCTTTCTTGTAATGCTTTGATGATGTCATCAATATTATCACTATCACATTCGCTTATTCCTTTAGCTTCAACTTCATTGACAATAAAGATATCAATATATTCTAAAGGATAAGTTAATATTTCTTTAGTAATAGGCGCACAATTAAACGCAATCTTCATACCCATTTCATGAGCTTTATTAATTAGATAAGACATTGAAGATATTTCATTTTGAACAAGTAAGATATCACCCTTTTCAAAATTAGCTAATACTTCATCTATTTGTTTATGATCAATCTTTTGATTACCACCACCATAACAAATAATACGATTTTGTCCTTCATTAACTTCGATAATCGCATGACCTGTTCTGACGTTTTCATCTTTATATAGATATTTTGTATTTACGTTATATTCATTTAGATAATCAAAAAAACTTTGTCCATCTTTTCCTACCCTGCCAGCATGGTATACTTCCATTCCTGCTTTAGCTAAAGCGATTGATTGGTTTAATCCTTTACCACCAAAATTCTCATGATAATCATTAGCTATAATTGTTTCTTTAGGAAGAACAAAGTGATTAGTGTTATATACGTAATCAAAATTTAAGGAACCAAAACTTAGAACTTTCATATTATCTCTTGTGTTGCATGATGTATATTACTAAACCATCATCATCTTTCATTAAAGCACTAATAGAATATTTATTAGTTTGTGGGCCCGCAATTACTTTAAATCCATCTTCAGAGAATTCTTTGATTGCTTGTTCTACATCAGTAACATTTAGACGTAATCCTTGTTTTTCAAAATCGACTTTAGCTTGGACAACATCCATTTTTGTTCCTGTAGTATGTTTTAATACATATTCAACATTTCCATCAAAAAGAATATCTTTTTGTGTGTGAACAATCTTAAACCCTTTTTTAGTAAGTGAGTTTAAAACTTTTTCAGCGTCATTTGTAACGATAGCTGGATATTGCGATTTTATTTTCATAAAGGTTCCTCTTTGTATAGTATAATTATCTCATGAAAGAAAATGAAAATACTACTGCTCAAGCCTATCGCGAGCAAGCCAAAGTCACAATAATCTCATTTTTGGTTGAACTTCCTAACTTAATAGCTATCGCTATTTCTGCTTTGATGTCAGGAACACTTATTGTCTGGATAGACTTTCTTGATTCATTTTGTAATCTAACTAGAGAAGGTATTATCTCTTACATATCAATAAAGTTACAAAGCAACCTTAAATATAAATACAATTATGGTGTTGCGAAAGTTGAAGCATTATCTTCAATGTGCTGCGATTTTGTCATGATTGTCGGTGTATGTTGTGTCTTTATTTGTTCAATATATCAAATCTTCAATCCTGAACAACCTAGCGCAATGTTAGTATATGTTTTAATCATCAAGATTATTAACATCATCTTTGACTCTATCGTGCTATATAAGCAAACTAAGATTAGAAAAGTTGAAAACAATTCCGTTGTACAAGCTAACTATGAAGCTTGTTTAAAGAATTTATTCTTTGATGTTGCGGTCTTGATTACAGCATTGGTATGTTATGAACTTAGAAATAATCCAATAAGTTGTTACATCTCGCCTATAGTATGTATTGTCATTTCAATGTTCTTCATATACAAAGCAATCAAGAGAGTATCTGTTAATATCTTTGAACTTACAGATAGAACATTATCAGAAGATAACCAATTTAAAATTATTAAGATCTTAAACAAACATTTTAATCAATACGAAAAACTAATCTCTATTGATTCGCATAAACTAGGTAATAAAATACATATTGACCTAGCACTAGATTTTAAAGATGATGAAACATATGAAAATATCGTTAAACTATCTGGCGAATTAGCAAAAGAACTAAAAGATGAAATAGAAGATTGTGAAATGTCGATAGTTATCGGTGAAAGAAAAGAATGAAAACAAGATATCTTCCCTTCATTCTAGCTTCACTATTAATATTTGTCTTGTCGATAGTTGCCATCTTCAAACCAAAAACTGATTATTTACAAACAACAGGTATTATTAAACATATTGAAGAAGAATATGACTATGAACAAGAAGAATATACGTATATTGTCTATATAGATTACTCAGTTAATGACAAAAATTATGTAGATATTATATATCCAAGTTATGATTCATCTATGAAGATTAACGATGAGGTAAAAGTATATTATGATCCTAGTGATCCAAGCACGATACAAGCTGAAGGATATCAGATAGTACCATATATTACCTTAGGTGTTTCACTAATAGTATTAACTGTATGTACCATTAAGATGACTAAACATTAATCATCTTTTTTTGTTAGATATGATATTAAAATTCCTGAACCTACTAAGACAATTGGTGAACATATATTCATAGTTAATTCAAAACTATTTGTTGAACGCATACCCATAATACAAGATAGCATCGTTATGATAAAACACCATATTGCCACAAACATACCAAAATATTTATTTTTAATAAATACAAAACCATTACTAGAATAACTCATGGATTTCTTTAAGAAGAAGTAAGCAATAAATACCCACAGGTATCTTAAAGGCATACATATAGAATTTAATTTGATTAGCCAGTTAATTAATTGGTTGATATTTTCTATACCAAACATTGGTAGAACTATAAAGATTGATACTACAACACATACTATTGATAATCCGCCAATATATGTACCATTCTTATCTTGTTTATAGAACCATGAAGGCAAGTATCCTTTTTCACTTCCTGAAAGTAACATCCTTAATGGTGCATCAATGGAAATGATAATAGTTGCAGCATTAGTTATCATAAATGATAATGCGTATGCTCTAACTAATAAACCACCTAACTGATAATTTTTATCTAAGATATCAAAAGCATAATAGGCACCATTCATAAGTAAATCACTAGGAATATTATTAGAATCAAATAATAGACCCAAAGCTCGTGTGCCAAATATTGCGGTTAAACCAACCATAATTGCTAAAGCAATCATAGCCTTTGGGAAACCTTTATTTGGTTGTTTCATCTTGTTGATATATGGCGAAATCTTTTCGCAACCTCCTACCGCAAAAATAAGAAGAGAAAGATTCATCAAAAAATCTATTGAATAACCATCGGTATAATTCGAAAGTGAAGCATTATAGTATGTTTCATTAGGCGCAACATTGAATGAAAAAGAAGCCAAAACAACAAACAGTATCGATAAAATAAGCATTGATATACCTGCTAAACTAGAAAGCTTGCCTAAGATTGACATTCCTTTAGTCGATATATAAACAGCAATAAAGAAGATAAGTAAAGTAATAGCTTGAAGCAAAACTATATTAATGTCATTAACAATCGATTTACCAAACAAAGTCCAACTTGTCGCAACAATAAGATTAGATATACGTTGAGGAATATAAGTTAAATGAACCACAAAGTACATCCAACCAGCATAGAAAGCCATTCTAGGATTAAGTAATTTCTTTACCCAAGCAGATACACCAGCTTCTTCATTAGAGAATGTTGAACCAAGTTCGCCAACCATTAGTGCATAAGGCACAAAATAAAAAACTAAGACTAGTATCCACAAAGGAGTGACTCTTACACCACCAAATTTACCAAAGCCATTGATGATGTTGCCGAAACCCCATACCGAGGCAAAAGCCATTAACGAAACTGAATACCAACTTAGTTTATTTTTATCCTTCATTAATAATTGTTCCAATCAAAAACGATGCAGTTTACTTTATCTTTGTTGTACATCAAATCATAATATGCTTGTTGACAATCTTTAGGATCAATAACTTTACTTATTAATTTAGATATATCGATATCTTTATTTTTTATCAAATCACATACAGTGTAAAAATTATTGATTAAACTATTATTTGATCCAGGTTCACAATATACAGGTGTTGTTTTATTAAAACCACCTATTACTTTTAAGTTCTTCATATGAATATTAGAAAAGACTGGCATAACATCTGTTTCATATGATGTTCTAGGAGAACCTAATAATAGTACTTGGCCATATGCTTTAGTATTGTCGATTGTACTAATAATTGATTGAGCAACTCCTGTGACATCTACAGCGATGTCTAATCCTTTATTATCAGTTAATTTGTTTATTTCATCTTTTTGATTATTAGAATCAATTACATATTCTAGACCCATCTGTTTAGCTAAATCACAGCGTTCACTTACAGGATCTAGACCAATAACTTTGCAGCCTAACTTCTTATACATCAAAGCAGTAATGATGCCGATATTACCTAATCCAAAGACACCAACAGTATTTCCTAATTTAACTTCTGTCAGATTTACACCTTGAATGGCTACTAATAATAGATTAATTGCGGTAGCATCTTTTTCATCAATTCCTTCTGGAAGTTTAATGATTAATGGCCCTTGAGGATTATTCCCAGTTGAGCGTCTAACCAAAGAGGCATGTGGTGCATTAACAAATACTTTATCGCCAACATCAGCTTCAACATCTTTTCCTTTTTCTAAGATTGTTCCGACCATACAATAACCCGGTCTAACAGGATATTCAAAACCCTTCTTTAGGCCAAAGGCTCTTGAAAGTTCAGTGCCTGCGGAAATCATTGAATAGTTAGCTTTGATGATTGCTTCGTTGTCTTTTAGATTGCTGGTATCTATCTGTTCTTCATAGATACTTGATTCATTGATACCAGTAAGATTCACATAAAAACTTTTCATCATTTAAAAACCTCTTTGAAATCATCTTTTATTGAGAAAGTATAGAATCCATATCCTTGCCACTTGGTATATGTATCATTAGCTGTTAAAGGATTACCATGTTCTCTAACATCATCATCGTTTACTAACATAAATGCTGCAGATTTATAATTATCATTTCCTAGAGTATACATGTGCATACTAACATCGCCATCACTATTTCCAAAAGATAACACAGGACGTTTACCTATTTCTTGTGCAAGTTGTGAGACTTTTTCTGCTTTGTCGTTTGGCGTGATTAATACATCAGTTCTTACTACTTTATCATCTACTGAATAAACATAACTTGAATCTGTTTGTTTTATTGCGCCAAGCTCAACATCTGAACCGATGATACGAGTACCGTCAACATTACAATAGCCATCCACCATTGCCCTAACAGTATCTCTATCAGTGCCACTACATATATAAATTGTGAAATCGTTTTTGTTTAAATAATCGACAATCTCTAGCATCGGTTTATACCATAAATCACAATACTTCATGTTATCAAATTCTTCTGCATCAACATTAGTTAAAAATTCTTTAACATACGCATCATAATCATCTACACTCATACCCGCAAAAGCTTCAACATAACGCTTCGCAAATAGATCAGTGTCACCTTCAGACTTATCAGTCATAATTTGTCTAGCTATCTGCATCTGTTCATCACTAGGTGTATATGTTGGATCTTTTAAAATACGATAAATATACAAGCACATCTCAACATAGTATGGTGCCGTTTGTGAATATAGGGTTCCATCCATATCAAAGACAGCGATACGATCTTCTACTGGAATAAAGTTTTCTGATTTTTCATCAGTGACATCTTTAACATAATCAATTAAAAAATCTAAAGAATCGTTATCGTTCCATCTAGAAAAATCAGAGTTATCTTTGCAACCAGTTATTGTTAGTAATATAGATATACTTAATAATATCGTTATTATTTTTTTAATCATGTTTAATTCCAATTGCATCTATTTTTATTAAGGCATCTTTAGGAAGTCTAGCTACTTCTACCACCGTTCTTGTAGGTTCGTGACCACTAGTGAAATATTCACCATATAGATTATTAAAAGTTGAGAAGTCATTCATATCTTTTAAGAAGACTGTTATCTTTAACAAATCATCCATACTACTTCCAGCTTCATTTAAGATTGCTTTGATATTGTCTAGTGATCTTTTTGCTTGGACAGTAATATCACCTTCAACTATTTGGTTTGTTTTTGGATCTAGAGGTATTTGGCCTGAAACAAAAATCATACCGTTATATATACATCCTTGACAATATGGTCCTAATGCTTTTGGTGCGTTTTCTGTTTTAATTATTTCTTTATTCATGTTTTTTACTTTTGTCCTCTTCTATTAATTCTTTAAATGCTTCGATAGCTACTCTAATTGCCATGTCTGTATCATGAACTTGAGGGTTCTCTAAACCAGCACGTGCTCTTTCTTGATTTGCTACAACCAGGAAACAAGAACCACATCTTACATGTAGATATTGAGAAACGATGAATAGTGCTGCTGATTCCATTTCACTAGCTTTACAATCTAGGCGAATCCACGCATCCCACTTTCTTAATAGTTCATCATGATTAGGAAGACTCTCTGGACGATGTTGACCATAAAAAGAATCTTTACATTGGACAACACCAACGTGATGAGGAATGTTCATTCTTTCACACGCTCTTTCAAGTGCAGCTGCAACCTTTACATTAGGTACAGCTGGGAATTCTATTGGAGCATACTCTTTAGATGTGCCCTCAGCTCTAATAGCTCCACTTGCAACAACGATATCACCAGACTTTACATCTAGTTGCATACCTCCACAAGTACCAACTCTTATAAAAGTTTTAGCACCACAAGCTACAAGTTCCTCTAAAGCAATAGAAGCGCTTGGGCCACCAACACCTGTTGAAGTACACGAAACTTTTACCCCGTTCAAATAACCTGTATATGTAACAAATTCTCTTGATTCACCAACTTTTTTGGCATCATCAAAATAAGCCGCAATCTTCGGAACTCTTCCAGGGTCACCAGGAATAATTACATATTCTCCAATGTCTTCTGGTCCTACGCCAATATGATATTGTTTACCACTACCTTCTGTATAGTCGATCATAAAAGATCCTCCCACGTCTACTTATATTATAGAAAAAATTACTTTAATACTCATAATTTATTATTGGTACAGAATTAATGAACAAATTATTAGATACTTCTAAAGCGATTGCGATTCTGCGGATATTTTCGTAGCTACCTTTATAAAGATTGTAATCAGACTTTTTATAATAGCTTATTGTCCTAATAGGTACTTTCGATATTTTTGATAATCTTGTAATAGACATTTTATTTTTTATTAATAATAATTCCATTATTGTATTTTCTTTTTCTATTCTTTCAAATTCAATATACATCTGACTAATATCCATTTGATGGAAGACCTCATACATGTCTAATAATTTAGTCAATGGTAATTTTAGAAAAAGATACGAAAATGGTTTTTTAAAATGATAAAACAAATTCATATAAACATAGCCACACCAATATCCTTCATCAAATTTCGTTTTATATTCATCTAATATGAATGCGCTTGGAAATAAATGAATAAAAATATCTTTTGTGCTGTTATTTAGAATAATGTCATATTTATCTTTTTCAATATCTTCAATCAAATCAGATTTAGCAATTGTGTCAGTTATTGTTACTAAATGAATTCTATGAAAAAGTGCCATTGAGAACAATTGCGAAATGCAGTCATAATATTTATCTTCATCAACAACTCTATACATGATCGCTTACCAAATCTATCAATCTTTCACCTTTAACATATCTACTTTTTTCAATAAGTTCACTATATTTTTTATCAGCTTGGCTTTTCCTTTTATAATATTCTTCCTTATCAGTAATATCAGATAGTTCATAACCATCAAACTTAATCAAATTAAAAGCCCTTTGAGACATCAAAACATATTGTTTGCCAAGATCGCCCGCTTTATATATTTTATTTAAAGAATCTATTGTTATTTGACTGCGTATAAAGCTTTCAGGAAATTTAAAATAAGCATCATCTGCTCTATAACCAATAATCACATCATATCGTTTTGTATCAATTAAATAGTTATTAAACAAATAGTCTAATTCTCTTTTGTATTGTTTTTGAAGGTTTTGTGTTATTGTTCTATTTTTCATCAATAGAGCAATCCAAACTAAAACATTATTGTAATCACCAGACGTCAAATCAAGTATCGATAATCGATCATCTCTCAAGTGATATTTATTTACAAAACCATTACCACTGGTTCTACTGGCACACTGTCTTGCGAGTTCAATATTTGCGCAACAATAAAAACCTAAACCATAATCATTATGATGATTGCCAATACCAAAAATAGGCTTTTCAATTATATTCGAACTACCATGATACAAGATTCTATTCATGATTTTATTATAGTTTGTGTACTAAATTTGGTCAATTTCAAGCAATATTTGCCTACTTTTGTGCATTTTTAGTACACAAATAAACTAGATTTTTCTTGCCATTGTGGTTTTGTTGTCAATTTGTTGCTTAACCTCAAAACCAAGATCACTCCAGAACTTAATTGCATCTTTGGATTCGCTGTTACATTCCAAAGATAAATCATCAAAACCTTGAGCTTTTAACGAAGCACGAATATCCGCAAATAATTGTGAACCAATGCCTTGACGATGAAGTTGTTCATCAACCATGAACCAACCAATAAAAGCGTCATTGTTTTCAGGATAACCAGTAATCAAATCTAATATCGCAATTAGATTATCTTTATCATAGAAGCCAACGAAATATTTTTGTGAATTGTCTGTTCCGTTAGGCAACTCACTGATTACTTCAGTCAGTCTCTTCTTTGATGGCTTTTCTTTTATCGTACGATAATATTTGTTGTTGCTTCGGCACAAATTATAAACATCTGAGATATCACCTTCATCTATTCTCTTTGTCTTGAATTCAGATGATAGTGTTTCAATATTTATTGTTTTGCTTTGATTATTTTCATAATCGATAGCTGTTCTAAATTGGGTCTCGTATAGTTCAAAATATGTACCTTTCTTATCCAACAATTCTTCATGCGTTCCTTGTTCAGCGATGACACCATCTTTTACTACTAAGATTTGATCGGCTTTTAGAATTGTGGATAGTCTATGTGCGATAACTAGTGAAGTACGGTCTTTCATCATTACTTCTAATGCATCTTGAATTGAACTTTCAGAAATTGAATCGAGTGCTGAAGTAGCTTCATCAAGAATTAATATTTCAGGGTCCTTCAATATAACTCTCGCAAGAGAGATACGTTGTTTTTCACCACCTGATAATTTTAATCCTCTATTACCTACATAAGTATCATAACCATCAGGCAAAGACATAATCATATCATCAATATTCGCAATACGACATGCTTCACGTATTTCTAATAATGTCGCATCATCTTTTGCGTATTTTAAATTATCTAAGATTGTTCCATTAAACATATATGTTTCTTGCGAAACAATACCAATATGTTGTCTTAAATATGTTAAATCATAATCTTTTACATCAATATCACCAATGCTTACTATGCCTTTGTCTACATCATATAGCCTTGGAATAAAGTTAACTACTGTTGATTTTCCAGAACCACTTGGGCCAACAATCGCAAACATCTTGCCGCCAGGAACTGTAAAGTTTACATCAGTAAGAATTGGTTTTTCTTTATCATAACTGAATGCAACATGATCATATTTGATATCTTTATTTTTAAAATCTTCTTTCTTGCCATTGACTGGTGATACGATATCATTTTTACGATCAAAGTAATCAAAGATACGATTGAATAACGCTAATGATCTTGTGAAATCAACGCCAATGTTAAGCAATGATTCGATAGGCCTATATAATCTATTTATTAATGCTACAGTAGCCGTGATTGTACCAACGCTTAGATTTGGATCCCAATTCTTAATAATCAATAAGCCACCTGCAAAATATATTAATAAAGGTCCAACTTGAGTAAACATGCCCATGATTACTCTGAACCAACTATTGCTTCTTTGTTCGACCATAGATAAGTTAGATACTTCCTCATTTACTTTGACAAACTTATCATATTCTTTTTCTTCTTTCGCAAATAGTTTAACCAATAATGAACCACTGGCTGATAATGTCTCAGTAATTAATTGATTCATCTCATCTTTTTTAGCTTGCGATTTAGATAATAATTCATAACGAGTTTTACCGGCTGATTTTGTTGGAATAACCAATAGAGGAATGACAACTATTCCCACTAGCGCCAATTTAGGACTCATAGTAAATAAGGCAACTAATGTTGTAACTACAGTTGCGATATTTGAAACGATTGATGATAAGGTTCCCGAAATAATTGAACTTACACCAGAAATATCTGTATCCATTCTAGTGATGATGTCACCTTGTTTTTCACTAGTGAAGAAAGATTGAGGCATATATAACAAGTGTTTATACATCTCGTTCTTCATATCAAAAATGATACGTTGAGAAATCCAAGCATTGATGTAGTTTTCAACAACTCCAATTATCTGACTAATAGCTAATGATACAAAAGCTGCTACAAGAAGTTGAATTAATAATGTTAGATTCTTATCAACTAGAGCTTCATCAACAATCTTTCCTGTAATAATTGAAGGAAGTAAACCAACGACCGCTGATAATAATATAACAATAAATACTAATATAAATTGAACTGTATAAGGCTTTAAATAAGAAAGAATCCTAAGTAATAACTCCTTAGTTACCTTAGGCATATTCTGTTTTTCTTCATCTGTTAGAAAGCCTCTAGGGCCCATTGATCTCATTCCTGGCATTAAGCCTTTATATCTCCTCTAGCTTCTAAGTCTTTAACTATTTCGCTATATTTTTCTTCATCAATAGTATACTTCTTCATATAGATAAAGTAACCAATAATAATTAATATTAATGGAATTATAAACATTGATACTTTAAATATTGCTACACCATTACTATCTATGCTGGTTAAGCCTAAATCCTCGGCATTCTTAACGCCAGATAATACATAAGTTAATGAACAAATACCTGTTGCTAGTGCTCCACCAATCTTATTAATCAATGGTTGAATAGAGAAAGTAATAGAATCGTTACGTTTGCCAAGTTTCCATTGACCATATTCAATTGTATCTGATAAGAACATCAGCATTAATGTTTGAATGAATGCTTGACCGATAAAGATGATGATTGCACTGACGGCAATTAGTACAAGACTATGTTCTGCAAACATAAATAACAAATAACCTACTGTAACCATGATAGTCGCAATAGTATATAGTTTCTTTCTTGAACATAATTTAGCAACTTTAGGGAATACCAACAAAGCGCCAAGTTGAGCTACACCACAAGCAGCAGCTAATACTAAGTACATGTTTTCGTCACCAAATAAATACTTCATATAATAAAGCGCAAAACCTGTGGTTGCACAATAGCCAATCATAAATAAAGCCATTGATAAAGTTGTCCACATCAATTGATCATTTTCAACTAAGACTTTAAACATTTGTTTTAAAGAGGTCTTTTCTTCTTGTTTAAATTGTTCTTTATTTTCTTTAACACCAATCAAAGTAAATAATTGGAAACCAAACATCAATACACATATGATAGCTGCTAAAGTAAAGAATGCCTTCTGATCACCACCAAGCATTGAAACAAAACTTGGATAGCCAACCATAATAATATACATACCGATATTGGCACATATTCTAGCAAAAGCACCAATTGATTCTCTTGATTTTTGATCAAGTGATAGTGAAGGCATCATTGACCAATAAGCTATATCGTTAATTCCGTATGTAATATCCCACAAGATGTAAGCAGCACCAAAGACAATAACATATTTAACTCCTGTTAAACCAAAGTCAGCAAACATTACCAAATAGAAAATAATACCTGTTACGGCACCAAACAACATAGCAGGTTTAAATTTGCCCCAAGGAGATTTAATGTTGTCTACAAGCATACCTGTAATCGGATCGTTGAATGCATCAAAAATTCTTAGAATTGTTAAAACAAAAGTAACCATACCATAAGTTGCATTATCAAGATGCATAATACTCATCAAGAAATAAACCATAGCGTTTGCTTCCAAGGCATAGAACATATCTCTGCCAATAGTTCCTAAACCAAAGAATATTTTGTTTCTTTTCTCTTGTTTACTCATTATCTTTTTTCTCCTTTATCAAATATAACTCACTGCCAAAATCAAGTGGCAATCTAACATCTTCATTGTATCCGCTAGAGATATATAGATTGTTCAATTTAATTCCTTGTTTTAAAGCATTACTAGAAGCAACATAATGTTCTTGTTTACTATCTAAGCCTTTATATTTGCTTACCTCTTTAACTAATAAACCTTCAGTGTTTACTTTAAATGGCAAGACAAAATTGATAAGATGTCCAAATGTTTCAATGTTTATAGAGAATGGCCTAGATGTGATATCATACATACCATCTTTCAAATCAATTACTTTTAAAGTATCAAAACCAACTGATGAATTCATAAGTTTTCTAAATTTACCGACAATCGTTTCATCAAGCTTCACTTCAAATGATTCTTTGTTGTCACTAGACTCAACACGATAGAATTTACCATATTGGAAAGTTTGACGATGTTGTTTATAGAATTCAACTTGTTTTTTTATTTCATTTATTTCTAAACTAGATAAATTATTTAAATCAAGTTCATAACCTAGATCACCAAAACATGCGACATTAAATCTTGTGTTAAGTGGTGTCTTCCTTAAAACAGCAGTTGATGGACTCGCGCTGACGTGTGCACCCATTGTTGAAAGCGGATATAGATAGCTTAAATTCTTTTGAATCTTAATCCTTTCAATTGCATCAGTATCATCAGATGACCATATTTGCGGTGAATAACATAACATACCTAAATCAAATCTATTACCACCAGACGAACACGATTCAAACAAGACATCTTTGTCTTTGAATATTCTGTCTAAGACTTCATATAAACCTTTGATATATTCATAATCGTATTTTCCTGACACTCCGATTAGTTGCCTATTCATATCCCACTTGATGTAATCGATATTATTGTCTTCTATTAGCTTGTTTATATTTTCGACAATATAATCTCTTACTTCGGACTTAGTTAAATCTAATAATAATTCGTTTCTCTCATACAATGTTTTGTATTCGTTGTCTTCGATAGCCCAATCAGGATGAGCACGATATAAATCTGAATCAGGATTAATTGCTTCAGGTTCTACCCATAAGCCAAACTTCATATCTAATTCGTGAATCTTATTTGATAAAGCTTTTATTCCGCCAGGAAGTTTCTTTTTATTTACGTTATAATCGCCAAGTCCAGAAGTATCATCATTTCTTGTAGAGAACCAGCCATCATCCAAGACAAATAATTCAATCCCCAGGTCTTTTGCTTTATTAGCTAAAGCCAATAATTTGCGTTTATTGTAATCGAACATATACGCTTCCCAAGAATTAATTAGAATTGGTCTTTCTTTTTTCTTATATGTTCCTCTTACAATATTTTCATTTATAAAATCATGAAAGTGATGTGACAATTCATTTAAACCACCGTCAGAATAAGTTAACACTACAACTGGCGTATAAAATGAATCATCTTTATTTAATTCATAATCAAAATTGATATAGTTAATACCACTATTGATTCTTACGATACCTTTATCATTTTTATTTATTGATGAATAATGACTTCCAGAATAGATTAAATTAAAGCCCCAAGCTTCTCCGTGAAATTCATCAGTATGCCCTTTCTTAATAATAAAACCAGGATTGGTTCTATTAGATGAGAAACCGGTATTGCTAGATACAACATAAGTTCCTGTTTGTATTTTCTTTTCGTTTTTATTAACTTCATTAGACCATGCACCAGTAAAATCTAACAACATCAAATCATCTTGCGTCAAATCAAGGCACATCGACATAACCTTATTTAGATGAATACTATTATTTGATACATTAGTTACAACTACTCTTCTAGTAATTACATCTGTTTCATAAAATAAACCATAATACAAATCTAGTTGAAGATTGATATCAATTAATGTAACTTTTAATGTTTCATCTGCCCCATATGCATTAGGTAAATTGGCGGGATCAACATCACCATCTACTATTTCATAATCTTCAAATTTAAAATCCGCAATATTTATATTAGTTAAGATGCTGTCTTCTTTAAAATCTCCTCGACCAACATTGCCGTATTCTAAACAAGTTGCATCTAAACAATACTGACTTCCTTGTTCATACAAAACAGAATCACCATACGCAATACTTCTTTTTAACGTTAAGGCATCAACATCATTTATCTCAATTCTGTTCCCATAATGAACATGTTCAAGATGTAAATAGTCATTTACTTTGAAACAATAAGAAGTATTTTTAGTATTCAATAGAAAAACACCATCATCGTATATTATATTTTTCATCTTTGACATACTCCTCATACATCTTATTAGTTACGCCATTATTTTCAATTATTTCTGAAAAGAAACGACCAGATTTTTTAATCTTACGTTTTTGATCAGGATAATCTATTTGTACAATTCCAAATTTTGTACTCATTCCTTCTAGCCATTCCCAATTATCAATAAAACACCAATGATAATATCTTTTAACATATTTACATTTTGACAATTGTTTTAGATGTTCATAAATATATAAACATCTAAATGAGTCGTTATTATCTGAAGTGCCATTCTCTGTTATATAAATAGGTGCTTTATACTCATCATAATATTCTTGTGCTAATTCGCTGATACCTTCAGGATATATTTCCCAATCCAAATCATTCTTTGGACAATTGGTATTCGTACCATTAGAAAAACCTTTACACATACTGCGTGAATAATAGTTTAAGCCAATGAAGTCATAATATTTGCCTTCTTCATATCCTTTATATGGAAAAGACTTCTTTCCGGTGTTCATGACTTTAGCACAGCCTGTTTGGAACATCTGCGCAACCATTGTCGTCGCAAATCTTTGGTATAAACTAGTATCATCTTTTGGAACAAATACTCTAACATGTAAAGATGTACCAACTTTAGCTTTCTTGTTGATTGAATGGATAAGCTTATATGACTCTATATGAATTTCATTAAAGACATTCATCACCTTTATAAATTTGAAGAAATTGTTTTCTCCTGGAGGCCAATCACCACCCATATAGCCATTCAACGCATAGACATTTGGTTCATTTAGTGTGACCCAAGATTCAACTTCGGAATCTAGATATTCTACAACTGTTTTGACATATTTCAAAAATATATCTCTAGCATTTTCACATAAAAAACCACCTTTGTTTTCAAACCACATCGGATTAGAAAAATGCCAGATAGTAACTAATGGTTTTATTTCATATTTATTTAATAACTGTAATTCTTTTTTATATCTTTCTAAGACTTCGTAATCAAACTTGTCTTCTTCAGGTTCTATTCTCGCCCACTCTAAACCAATACGTGCACATTCAATGCCCATCTTTTTCATAAGTTTAGTATCTTCTACGTATTTTTCATAGTGAAGAGTAGCAATATCACAAGACGTGTTATCTTTAATTTTTCCTTTTAAATACCAATCATACCAATTGGTGTTTTTCTCATTGCCTTCAATTTGAGTAGCAGCACTCGCTACACCAAACAACATCCCATGTAACTTAAATTCATTATTCATCTAATTACCTACTTACTTCTATTTTACCTTAAAATAGAAGTAGAAAAGGTAATAGATATGATAATAACAAAAGACAGCAAAATTAAAGATGTACTTAAATCCCCTGCAGGGCATGACATCATCGCTAGAGTATTGTACTCAGTTGGTTTGGATGAAAATTTATTAACAGGATTTATTGGTAATTTAAAAATCAAACATCTTACAAAATTATCATTTGGAAAATTAGATGATAATTTTATTGATTCACTTTTAAATATTTTAAATTCACAAGCTGATGTTGAAGATGATAATGAATGTGAAATAAAAAAAGAATGGTGGAAACAAGCAACCTTTTATGAAGTATACCCTCGTTCATTTAAAGACAGTAATGACGATGGAATTGGTGATATTAAAGGTATTATTTCTAAATTAGATTATCTAAAAGATTTAGGTGTTGATGCCTTATGGATTTGTCCATTTTATGATTCACCAAATGCTGATAATGGTTATGATATTAGAGATTATCGCAAGATAATGAAAGAATTTGGCACTTTAGAAGATGTTGAAGAATTAATTAATGAAGCACATTCTAGAGAAATTAGAATAATTGTTGATCTTGTAATGAATCACACTTCTGATGAACACGAATGGTATCAAAAAGCTTTACAAGGTAATCCAAAATATAGTGATTATTATATCTTCAAAGATAAACCAAATAACTGGACATCTCTATTCTCTGGTCCGGCATGGAAATATGTAAAAGAAAAAGATAAATATGTTTTACATTTATTTGCAGAAAAACAAATAGATTTAAATTGGGAAAATCCTGATGTTAGACAAGAAATGTACGATGTCGCAAACTTTTGGTTAGATAAAGGTGCTGATGGTTTTAGACTTGATGTTGTTTCTTTCATCTCAAAAGATAATTACGAAGATGGAAATGAAAAACTTGGTAATCTTATTGGCTTTACAGGCATAGAACATTATTTCCATGGACCAAAACTAGATGAATATTTACAAGAGTTAAATGACAAAGTTTTAAATAAACATCACGCATATACCGTAGGTGAATGCCCAGGCAATGGTTTAAAGATGTCTAGACTAATTACTGGTGATGATCGTAATGAATTAACACAACTGTTCTCTTTTGATCATATTGATAATCCTGGAAAAGTTAGATTTTTAGATGACAACTTTGATTTAAGAAAAATGATTCCGGAACTAGTTAGATGGCAAACTCAATATTCTAATCACTGTTGGCCAACTGTTTTCTTTGATAATCACGACAATCCAAGAATGATATCTAAAATTTCTAAAGGAGAAAAATATCGCGAAGTTGTAGGTAAATTATTAGCATTACTTCAATTCACATTAAAAGGTACACCATACATGTATCAAGGATGTGAAATAGGTATGGATAATACCGTCTTTAATGACATGTCAGAAATTAGAGATGTGGAATCAATTCAATATTACGAACAAGCATTAAAACTAGGAAAAACAAAAGATGAAGCTTTTAAAATTATCTTGACTGGTACTAGAGACCACGCAAGAACACCTGTTGCTTGGGATGATAGTGCTTATGGTGGTTTCTCTACAGTAGAACCTTGGATAAAAGCAAATCCTAGTTATACTCATATTAATGTAAAAGCTCAAGAAAAAGATCCAAATTCAATATTGAATTTCACGAAAAAAATTAATAAATATCGTAAAGCACATCATAGTTTAATTTATGGTGATTTTAAACAAGTTAAAACAAATAAAGATTATTTCGTCTACACAAGAAAATTAGATGAAAAATATATAGTAGTTATGAATCTAACAGACAAAATTAAAAAATATCCTGTTAAGGTTGATGGTGAACTATTATTTAATAATTATCTAGATATCAAAAATGAACTTCGTCCTTACGAAGCTCATCTATATAAAATTAATTAATCAAATAAAGGCGTTGAGAAATACCTTTCACCAGTATCCGGTAATACTGTTACCACAGTTTTTCCTTTACCCAATTTTTTAGCTAATTTTAAAGCTACAAAGACATTTGTTCCACTAGATATACCAGCCATTATTCCTTCTTTTAAAGCTAATTCTTTTGAAGTTTTAATTGCATCCTCATCACTTACTAAAACAATTTCATCAATTAGTTCTTGATTTAATATTGGTGGAATAACTCCATCGCCAATACCCATTTGTAAATGAGAACTAATTTTCTTTCCTGATAAAACAGCAGCTTTTTCTGGTTCGATAGCTACAACATATGTATCAGGATTTTTTTCTTTAAGCACTGTGGCTATTCCTGTAATGGTACCACCTGTACCAAAACCTGAACAAAAACCATCAACTATTTCTATATCATTTAGAATTTCTATTCCAACTTGTTTTTGTGCTTGAACATTTGCGGGATTTGAAAACTGACTAGGAACAAAAACATTTTCATCTTCTCTGGCAGTATTCTCCACTATTTGGTAGCACTTTTTAATACATGCACCAATATCATTTTCATCATGTACAAGTCTGATTTTAGCGCCATATTGTTTTATTAAGCGCATTCTTTCTTCAGATACTGAATCAGGCATGACGATGATAACTTTGTATCCTTTAACAGCACCAACCATTGCCAAAGCAATGCCTTGATTGCCACTAGTAGTTTCTACTATACACATTCCGGGTTTTAATTTTCCAGCTGCTTCTGCATCTTCTATCATACCTAAGGCAGCACGTGTCTTTATAGATCCGCCAATATTGACACCCTCATACTTAACATAAACAGTAGCCATGTCATCGGTTACCATTTTATTTAATTTTATAAGAGGCGTATTGCCGTTGGCTTTTAAAATATCATCGTAAATCATACTTTTATATTTTAGCATGTATGTAAGGATTGTTTTTTGTTCGACATGAATAGATATCGTTCAAAAACTTAATTACTTCATCTTTGGTTTGATAGTGTTCCATATTGTGTGATGAAACAAAATACTTTCCCTTTAATTTTGCGAATAAATCTATCTCTTCTTTTAGCATTTGAACATTATATACATATTCATTGTTTTTATTAGTTGGCGCTAAAGCATCGCCTATGAATACATATTCGTTATGTTCCAAACCGATAGACCCTTTGGCATGACAACTGGGTATCTTAAAGATATGAAGACCATCAATATACATATCATCACCAACAATCTCACCACGCTTTGTGTATTTATATGTGTTATCACCTACAATAAGTTTTGAATAATTTACTTTATCTAGATTTGCCATATGATCAGGATGAAAATGAGAAATGATTACTATTTTTTCTTTATCAATATTATTTAGTTTTTGAACAATGTCTTCAGTATTTCCAACTTCAAAGACATAAAGATAATTTTCTTTATCGATCAAAGCAACATCACTAGATAAAGGATTATCTGATCCTTTTAATACTTTGTATTTCACAAATTCATCATATCAAAAGAATTTTAAATTTATTAGCTCTATTTTTATAATTGTAAACGTTTACCTTACATCGTAGGGTTAACATACTAAGATATCTTGGTTATAATTTAGTCATGAATAATAAGATTAAGTATACTAACTTGGATATGCGTGCAATGTATGTTGAGGCCATTGAAAGAGGCCAAAATAAAAGTTTTGCTTTGTTCCAAAGAATAGATGGAAGTGTTGAAGAATATACATACAAAGATATTCAATTAGAAACTAGTTATTTATTAGAAAAATTAGAAAAGTCAGGATTAAAGAAAGGCGATAGAATTGCTGTCGTGTCTTCTTTACGTCCTTGGTGGTTCGCATTAACCTATGCATGTTTAATTAATGGATATATCATGACGTGTATAGATCCAGGTGTACCAGCTATACAATTACAAAAACTGATGTTGGAAGCTGAAGTAAGAGCAGTATTTACAACTTTAAAAGTTATTCATCTTCCTAAAGAGTTAGAAGAACATATTCCAGTCTTCTCAATTGAATCTGGCTTCCCATTAATGAGCAAATGCCGTAAGGTTGATTATTTATTAGGTGAGGCAAAGAAACTTCCAGAAGATACTTTCTTTATTCTTTTCTCATCAGGTACAACAGGTGAAAATAGAAAAGCTGTATTATTAAGACACACTTCAATCACTACTGCTATTGAATATGGTATGGCAAATGATTCAGGTGTTTACAAACACAAACCAGCTTATGTACCAAATAAGTGTGATTTGATGTTATTCCCTCCATATCATATTGCTGGATTATTGATGGCAACCTATGATTTTTATAACAATTCTAAGATTGTTATGTTGGAAAGATTAACACCAAATGCTTTAATGTCAGTTTTTGAAAATATTAAACCGGATTGTATATCTACCGTTCCATCAATGTTGACATCATTGTATAAAAAGATATTAGCTGGTTATTCTAATCGTCCACTATTTAAATTGACTATTAATAATTTATTAGGATTAAGTGGAATGCTTAGAAGAACACTCGGTATCAAAGCGGGAAGATTTTTCTTGAAGCCTATCAATAAGAAAGCGTTTGGTGGTAACATGAAGAGCTTTATGATTGGTGCTTCACCATTTGATGAGACTGCTAATAAATTCTTCTTAGATATGGGCATTGATGTCATGATGGCTTATGGTCTAACCGAACTTGGGGCACCACTTGCGACAACAGGCCAAGGATATTATCCAGGAACTACTGGTAGAGTAGTTAGACATACTGAAGATATTGATATAAGGATTGTCAATAAAGATGAATCGGGTAAAGGTGAAGTTGAAGTAAAATCACCATATCGTATGATTAGCTATATTAACTATAAAGATAACGAAGGTTGTTACACCAATGATGGTTATTTTAAAACTGGTGACCTAGGTTATTTCAATAAGAAAAAGTGCTTAATTATATGTGGACGTATTAAGGAAAGTATTGTTTTAAGAAACGGCGAAAAATTACTTCCTGAAGAAATTGAAAGCAAATACCAAGAGGTTGATTGTGTTAAAGATTTAGTCGCATTTAAAGTTCCAGGCGAAGGTGGATGTGATGATTTCTCTATCGCAATCATCAATGACAAATCTAAAGGCATACCAGATGAAGCTGTCAAACTAAGAGTATTTGAACGTTCTGCAAAACTTCCACAAATGTATCGTCCAAAAAATGTATATGTTGTAAAAGAATTCCCTTATTCTTCATCGCATAAGATACAACGTTTCAGATTAACAGATATGGTCATCAAAGGAGAAGATACTCCGGTTACTGATGCTCTAATGATACCTATAGATGAAGATGCGACAACAGCAGCTTTAAGAAAGATTTTGGTTGAAGTTGGTGGAAGCCAATGGAAGAGCGAAAAGCTTACACAAGGTTTATTATTAAATCTTGATTCTCTAGCTACAGTTAACCTATATGTTGCTATCCAAGATAAATGGCAAATAGATTTATTCCAAACAAGTAATCAACCAGAAACTTTTG
The DNA here is from genome assembly GCA_030531215.1 of Erysipelotrichaceae bacterium. Classification (GTDB taxonomy): domain Bacteria; phylum Bacillota_I; class Bacilli_A; order Erysipelotrichales; family Erysipelotrichaceae; genus Colivicinus. The sequence continues at coordinate 64,284 of JAUNNY010000005.1, read as the reverse complement.
GCGAATTATTAGATGTTGTTAAAAATTACGATGTAATTGAAAAGAATAATAAGAAAAGCATGGATTTATCTCAATATCCATTGCCATCTTCTAAATTCAATAAACTTGCATGTAAGCAAATAGAAAGATTAATAAAAACTGCATGGAGAGTTAAAGCAACAGGCGTTGAGAACTTCCCTACTAATACAAATTACATCATCTGCTCAAATCACCAAACTGATATAGACCCAGCATTCATTTCATCTATCATGCCAGAAGAAGTTGTTAATAATACATGCTTTGTTGGTAAAGCTGAATTAGTACAAGATAAATTATTTAAACAATTAGTAATTTCTCATAACTTCATACCAATTGATAGAACTGGTAATTCGATTCAAACATTAGATAGATGCCAAGAATTGTTGATGCAAGGAATGAATATTTTGATATTCCCAGAAGGAACAAGTGCACAAAATCATCAACAATTATTCCCGTTAAAAGAAGGTTATGCAAGATTAGCTATTTCGACAAATAGGCCAGTTGTTCCACTTCATATAAAAGGTGTAGCTCATACTGATAAAGAGATGAAGAACTTCCAACTTCCATCATTAAAAGGAAAGATTCAGATTGTTGTTGGAAAACCAATTTATCCTGATGGAAAAACTTCTCAAGAATTAAATGAATTGTTGATTAAAGCTATTCAAGAATTATAATTTATGCAAAGCAAAAAAGGGGCTGTTACGTAAAAGCCCTTTTTTGGTGGTTTTAAATATTTTTGAGTAAAACCTGAGTAAATTTTGACTACAAATACATTTCTCGTAAATAGTTATATATTCTCCCAATAATATGTTATAATTGGGATAATAATTAATAAATTGGGAGAATATATGAGAAATTTTGATTACTCTAAATTGGCAAATAAAACATGGGATAATACCACAATGGCATATATTGCCAAGATTTATGAATATAAAGGAAAGCAAGAATTATATACTAGGCAAAAGCCTATAGAATTAGATAGATTAATTGAAATAGCAAAAGCTCAAAGCGTTGAGTCATCAAACGAAATTGAAGGAATTGTTACAACTAGACCAAGATTTAAACAACTAATGTCTGATAAAACAACTCCAAAAAATAGAAGCGAGCAAGAAATAATAGGATATAGGAACGTATTAAATTTAATTCATGAAAGTTATGATTATATTCAAATCAAACCAAACAACATATTGCAACTTCATAGAGAACTTTTAAAACAAACAGAATTGTCATATGGTGGTAAGTTTAAAAATACGCCAAATGAAATTGATGCGATAGACACCAACGGAAACAAGACAATACTATTTAAACCATTAGATCCATTTGAAACGCCTGATGCGATTGAACGACTTTGTGAAACTTTTAATAGAGAAATGGCTTTAGGGAATGTTGAACCATTAATTTTAATCATTAACTTTATATTAGATTTCTTATGTATTCATCCATTTAACGATGGCAATGGAAGGATGTCTAGATTATTAACGTTGTTACTTTTATATCAATCAGGATTTGTTGTTGGTAAATATATAAGCATAGAAAAGGCCATAGCTGATAATAAAGAACTATATTATGAGGTTTTACAAAAATCAGACGAGAACTGGCATGAAGAAACCAATGATTCTACACATTTTATTGAATATATGTTGGGCATAATTCTTGGATGTTATAGAGATTTTGAAAATAGAGTTACTATTGTCGAAAAAGCAGGAGCAAAAAGCACATCATATGATATTGTTAAAGTTTATGTAGAAAACACAATTGGCAAGTTTACAAAAAACGATGCATTGATTGCTTGCCCAAGTTTAGGAAGTTCTTCAGTTGAATCTGCTTTAAAGAAACTTGTTGAAGATAAAACAATAACAAGATTTGGAATGGGTAAAAACACTTTTTATGTAAAGAACAATTAAAGAAGCGTGCTCCCCAGAATTCTAGCAAATAGAGATAATAAATATAAAATTATGAATGCTAGAGTATAAATAGATATAATGTATACCGCCAGATACATATGATATAGGGTGGTGCCATCGAGTGGGAAAAAGTAATAATAAGAATAGGACAAACATTAAGTGAATTTGTCCTTTATTGTAAATTAAAAGGGGCTGTTACTGTCCCTTTTTATTACTTATTAAATTATTTATTGCTATTTTTTAATAATCAACGCAGTTAATAGTAACTCATCATCTTCAACATTCTTGATTGAATGATAATGACCATCTTCACAAATTAAAACATCACCAGGAAAAGCGTTGCTTTCAACACCATCGCTGTTGTATACTGCTTGCCCTTTGTTAATCAAGATAACTTCCATCTCATCAACGTGATTATGATAACCTAGACCACAATCTTTCTTTAATATGATGTTAGTGTACATCTTAACGTGATTAAATAATTGTTCTCCTTCAGCAATAGTTGTTAGTATAGATGTACCTGTTCCTTGTTTTAATGCTTCTACTTCTTTAACTGTTCTTTCTTGTTTTCTTATTATCATAACTTAATTATATAATTTAAATGATAAGGAGGTAACTCATGTTACTAGATAAATATAATGAAGCTGTTGATAATCTAATAAATAAAGTTAGAACGACTCAAAGAGAAAACATAATTAAAGCAGGAGAATTGATAGCTGATACAGTCGCTAATGGTGGTAACGTTTATCTTTCACAGGTTTGCCACTGGATTGAATGGGATCTAATCAATAGAGGCGGCGGCCCAGTTTTCTATAGGCACTTTGCATGGAAAATGGATGTTGAAAAGAATGGACGTAAGAGAGATAGATCAGATGTCGATGATTCAACATGGGGAATGGCAGAGTATGCATTAAAACTGTCTGATATGAAACCTGGTGATCTATTAATGGTATCTTCAGTATCAGGAAGGACAAAAAATGTCGTCGATTTAGCTTATGAAGCTAAAAAGATGGGTATTAAAGTAATTGCCTTTACATCAATGGAATATACAATGTCTGTTGACCCAGTTCACCCATCTGGCAAAAGACTATACGAAATGGTTGATATAGCAATGGATAATTGCGCACCAGCTGCTGAAGCAATGATTGATGTCCCTGGAATAGAAGCAAAGTATGCTGCTGCAAGTGGAATTGCTTGTGACATCTTGTTGTGGTCAATGACGACAGTCGCAATTGAAAAGTTACAAGAAAAAGGAATTACTCCTGGTATTTTGAAGAGTGCTAATTTCCCTGGAGGAACAGATTACAATAATGAAAAGATGTACCCACAATACGATAAGTATGGTTGGTAACATCTAGTAAAAATTCATTTTAAAGGTCAAGCAATGCTTGACCTCTTTTTTATTTACTCACCCTTTTCTAATGCAAGAGTCTTAGTTGTTAAATCACAAACTTCTGCTGGACCATAATATTGAATAGCACCAGGATATGTGTAACAAGTTTCTTTAGCCCATGTTTCTCTATTTGCTTCGAAGAACTTGAATGGTTTACCATCTAATTCGACTAACGCTTTCTTAATAACTGGCTTGTCTTCGCCGTGTCTTCTTTCAATATTCATCATCTTAGTGATAGGCATACCACCAGCAACCCATTCTTCAGCTGGCTTAGATAAATTAGATACTTTTGACAAGTAACCATTATAACCATATTGAATCAACATGAATGCGTTATATCCTAATGAATAGCAGTAATCTGCATCAAAGTTAGATGGGAATGCGCATCTTCCTTCATATCCGAAGAAATGGTGTAATGGTGAGAATTTACCATTATATGTTCCAGCTTTCTTTCTTTGTGCTAGTTTATCTTTAACTAAAGCTGAGAATAATTTTTCAGATTCAATTAATGAAACTTGAACGTTTCCATGAGGATCTCTTTCTAAGAATAATTGTTGTTGAATACCTTGAGGAAGGATTGCGAATACTTCCATTGATTCTTTAGTTAGACCTTTTTCAATAAACGCATATTTTTCAGCCCATGTACCTAAGTTGTTGAATGCTTCAGCTTTTTCGCCAGCTAATAATTCATTGATTTCAGAAATTAAGGTTTTAAATTCAGGAACAAATTCTACAACACCTTCAGGTATAATTGCTACACCAAAGTTCATACCATTATTTGCACGTTCATTTACTGAATCAGCAATATAATCAGCGATTTGTGATAATGACATCTTCTTGGCTTCAACTTCTTCAGAAATTAAACAAATATTAGGTTGAGTTTCTAGAGCACACTCTAGAGCAACATGAGATGCTGAACGACCCATAACTTTTACAAAGTGCCAATATTTCTTTGCAGAGTTGGCATCTCTTTCGATATTGCCAATAACTTCACTATATGTTTTAGTAGCTGTATCGAAACCAAATGAACACTCAATATCTTCATTCTTCAAGTCACCATCAATAGTCTTTGGACAGCCGATAACTTGTACACCAACATTGTTTGCTGCAAAGTATTCAGCAAGTACAGCTGCATTAGTATTAGAATCATCACCACCAATAATTACGATAGCTGTGATGCCGTGTTTCTTACAAACTTCTGTTGCGACTTTGAATTGATCTTCAGTTTCAAGTTTAGTTCTACCTGAACCAATAATATCGAAACCACCAGTGTTTCTGTATTCATTAATGAATTCATCATCGAATACTACATGATTATCTTCGATTAATCCAGCAGGACCATTCTTAAAACCGATCAATGTATTATCTTTATCAGTTGCTTTTAATGCATCATATAAGCCACATACAACGTTGTGTCCACCAGGAGCTTGACCACCTGATAAGATAACGCCTACTACTTGTTTCTTAGCAGTAGAAGTGTTTGTACCTTTTTCGAATGTAATTTCCTTTTTTCCATAAGTATTAGGGAATAAAGCTTTAATCTTTTCTTGATCAGCTACTGATTCTGTAGCTAAACCTTCCTTAACACAAATTTCATTAATGCCATGTCTTAACATTCCAGGAAGTTTTGGAATATAAGCATATCTAGCCTTTTGTAATGGTGATAATGTTTTCATACAATTTCTCCTTTTATAACCTTTGTTATTATATCATCAATTAATCATTAAAAACGCTAATAGACAGGTTCTTGAAATATATCCATCTATTTCGTAAATCCTTCGACCATTTGAATAATCCTTGATATATCTACCATCAAATTCTAACAATCTTCTTCCTGTACTATAATCTTTTAAATATGTTGAATCTGCTTCATATAACCTACGTCCTGTAGAATAGTCTTTGATGTAATTGCTATCAATTTCATAGATTCTTCTGCCATTAGAATAGTCTTTGACATAATTTCCATCAATCTCATAATCTCTTCTTCCACTTGCGTAGTTCTTGATATAACGTTCATCAATTTCTACAATTCTTCTACCAGTATTGTATTCTTTAATATACGCCATCTTAACTCCTTATTTTTTCATATAATAGTCTAGCTAATTCTTGATGCGATTTTATTGTTAAATGTTCGCTATCGACACTTGATACTTCTAACTTTGAACAGTCTAGATATTCACAGCCATATTTGTTGGACAATTCTTTATATAGTGAAGCAAGTTCTTTTGATTTGATTACAGATAGTTCATCTAATTGATCCGCAAATGGTGAATATAAATAATTACTACCTATGCTTGCTGGTACAACTAGTATTATTTCGGGTACATAATCTTGAATACTTAATATTTCTTTTGTGGCTATGTCTAATAGTTTTTCCATACCTATAGAAATATCTTTGGAGCTTAGATTTAAATCAACATTACAATCATTAGTTCCTAACATGAAGATTATATAGTCTATTGGTTTATGGCTTGCTAAACAAGGAAGAAGATATGGCAAACCATTTTTATATTCACCATCTATTCTTGGATATGCAGTAGTTCTACCATTCAATCCTTCAACAATCACTTCGTATTCTGCTCCTAACAACTTTTGTAAGATTGTCGTCCATCTTAATTCTTTAGGATATCTAAGACCATTCCTAGGATCATAACCATAGGTATTTGAATCTCCATAACAAATAACACTTTTCATATACTACTCACTTATCTTATTGGTTAATGCATCTATTTCTTCTAAGGTCATTTCACAATTATCAACTAAATAATTGATGATATTTTGGTGTAATTGCTCTTGTGGCATATTGATGTCTTCGACCTTGCATACACTACGAACAAAATCATCATAATATAGTTCACGATGTACGTTATATTTATTTATATCAACATGTTTAGAAATATTATTAAAGCACCTAAAGCTTTCCATATATTCATCTTCTACTTCTTCACTATTTGCTCCTGCAAGTGCTTGTAAAACAAAACACACAACACCTGTGCGGTCTCTTCCTTCATAACAATGGATAACAAAATTAGGTTCATCTAATTTAGTTATTTTTCTAAATAAATCAGCTAATTGTAAACCATACTCTTTACTTCTAAAATTAGCTGTCAATCTATTAACTAATACCTTGTTATTTCTGTATAATTCACGCCAATAACTAGAAACAAGTTCTGTACCATTATAAACATTTTCAACTATCTGTTCAGTATCAGTAAGATTAATCGCATAACTTATATGATATTTCTCAAACATTTTAGACACATAGTCACTTCTAATAAACAATTTACCGCAAGGAGAAGCAGATCTATAAATATAGTTCTTTTTTAATTTTCCACCCTTTAATGGCCTAAAATTTGTAAAATCTTCAATTAATTTATAGTCGTTAGGATTAGTAGAATAAGAAACATCAATTGTTTCAACCACATTCTTATATTTACCCTTTTCTCTTAGAGTAATGCGACATTTGTCACCAGGTTTTAGACCAAGTTTGTCATAAAGATGTGGGCCATAGTTATAAGCTATTAAAATATCCCTATAAGAGGTCGCTAGAGTCAATACTAAAGGAGCATCTATTTTCACATAATAACCATCATATATAGGCACATCTTCAATCTTATAACCAACAGAAAACTCTATATCTACACTATCTCCTAGGGCAAAACCCGATTTAAAGAAGTCGTCTATAGATACATTACAAAAAACTGTACCAAATTCTTCATTACGATAAACATCGTACTCATAACTTAACATAAACTTATTATCTCATGAACTATTAATCTTTGAGCCATAATAAGTTATAATTTATTAGTATGATAGATTTGCATATGCACTCAGTATATAGCGACGGAACATATACTGTTGAACAAATTATTTCAGAAGCCAAAGTATTAGGCTTAAAACAAATCGCCATCACTGATCACAACATCTTAAAGGGCTCTATAATAGGTAGCCAAATATCTGATGTTGATTTTGTTGTTGGCGTTGAATTATCAGTAGATTATAATGGCGCTGAAGTTCATTTGTTAGGTTACTTCCCTAATGGTTCTGATTACAGCAGTGTAAATTTCGTCATAAAAGAAAAGAATGCCTACAAAAAGATGGCTATCATGGAAATGATAGAAAATCTTAATGATATGGGTATTGAATTAGACTTATTAGATTTAAATAAGTTTGCGAAAGGCACAATAAACCGTGTCCATATTTGTATGGCCTTAAAAGAAAAAGGCATAATTAGTTCAATTCAAGAAGGATTTGAAAATTATGTTGGTGAACATTGTAAAGCATATGTTGAAACAAAAACTATTTCTTTAGCTGAAGCATGTGATGCAATTCATGAGGATGGTGGTATTGCCGTAATAGCTCATCCATACGAATATGAAGATGTTGGCCCAATTGATGACTTCCTAGAAGGAATTAAAGATATTGTTGATGGCATTGAATGTTACCACCCAAGTGCTACACCAGAAAATTCTCAACATCTTGTTGAATTCGCAAATGCTCATGATAAACTGATTACCGGTGGAAGTGATTTCCATGGTGACAACAAGCCAAACATCACTATCGATATGATGAAAGTTGATGAAAAATATAAGATCAAAAGAAAATAGCCAACTGGCTATTTTTAAATGTTCAAACCCAACGAGATTAAGAAGTTATAACTATCTATTAATGCTTGATTAACTTCTCCAACATCTTTTACGCCTTCAGGAGTAAATTCAATTTCAACAGTTAATGTAGAACTGTTGTTTTTATTATCTAGATATTCAAAGATATCTTTAAAAGGAATATAACCTGAACCTATGGCTGGGAAGTTCCATTCAGTGGTCTCCCCTAATTTATCTTTTAGATGCATGAAAGAAACATAATCAACACTGTCTTTAAAATCTTGAACCATTTCTTCTACAGATAATTTGCCCCAATACAAAGCGTTACCTGTATCAAAATTAATATGGACATGATTACTTCCAACTTTATCTAATATGGGACGAAGTATTTTTCCTGATGCATAATTACCATGAAGTTCAATAACTAAATCTAAATCATTTTGTTCTAAATATGGGACATAGAATTTTATATGATTGATAACATCATCCTCATTTGCTAAAGCAGTTTTTTCATCATGCGCATTAAACATTGTTGTATCAATATATTTACAACCAAAAAATTTAGCTAACTTGATATTCGCTAAAATCTTTGATGTATCATCATCTAGTAAATAGCTATTGCCACCAATTGCTAAAGCAGATAAACCTCTACTGTTTAAGTCGTTTTTAAGTTTTTCTAATTCTTCAATTGTTGAATCTTGTCTTAGATTTAATGAGTTTCCCTTTGATGTTGATAATTCTAAATATTTAAATCCGACATCTTTAACACCATCTAATGTTTCAAGATAAGAAAAACCTTTATAACAATTTATTTTTACGCATACTTTATTGTCCATATTAATCCCTCCCTAATTAAATTATAATTGAATTAGAGGTATCCCAATGATTAATATAAACAGTAAGAAAAATTCAAGAAAAATAGTATGCTTATTTTTAAGTGTCTTGTTGTTTTTCACAACAATAACCACTTCTCATATAATTGCTGAAGAAGTAGAAACAAATATAATTGAAGAATATGTTGAACATGAGGCAATTATAATTACTGCTGATATTGATTCAGTAGTTAATGAAAATCAAACTTATGAACTGTTGGGTGAGTTAGAAGATGGAAACATTTATCTAATTAGAGACGAAGAATTAACTAGTGGAGAACTTATAGAAACACTAAAAGAAAACGAGTTAGTAAGTGAAGCTGAGTTTAACTGGCTTAAACAAGAAGATGATCCTGAACTTGATGAAGAAATAGCAAATGAAGTTGAAACTCTTGTTGAAGAAATAAGTGAAGAAGAAAATAAAGAAGAAAAAAAGATTGCGGATGCCACTAAATATCAATGGAGCATGAACAATGATGGCCGTATGTTAGGAACTGGCAAAGGCGTTGATATGGGCTATAGCCAATGGCTTACACAAGAAGATCCTGGACTAAAAGAAGTTGTTGTTGCGGTAATAGATTGTGGCGTTGATATCTACCATGATGATTTAAATATTTGGCAAGATCCTGGAAATATTGGTTTATGGGGCACATATCCAAATGCGGATAAATTTGGTTTTAATAATGCTGATGGTGGCGATGAAGAAAAATATTATATAGAGAGAAATCATGGAACTCACTGTGCAGGTATTATTGGTGCTTTATGGAATGGTGAGGGAATATCTGGTGTTGCACCTAACGCTAAAATAATGTCTGTTCATCATGATGATTGCTTTGCTTCATTTGTAGAATGTTTTGAATACATTGTTGCTGCATGTGAAGCTGGCGTTCCAGTTAAAGTTGCTTCTAATTCTTGGGGTACTGGCGCAGTAAGCTCAAACATTTTAAATAAATTAGTATATGAACTTGGTGAAAAGTATGATGTTGTGTCTGTTTTCTCTGCAGGCAATTCATACAACGACGATGATAAGACTTCAGAAAATGCTGCAGCGTTAGCCGATAATCCATATGCAATTGTTGTTGGTGCAATCAATCCTAATGGAACCCCTGCTGAATTTTCATGTTATGGCCAAAATAATGTCGATATCTATGCACCAGGAACAATGATAATTTCAACTGATGTCAACGACTTTCCTTATGAGGAAGAAGAAGATAAAGAAGACAGATTAAATTATTATCCTGAATTCGATAGTGATTACATATCTTTACAAACATTCGATGGAAATAATACAGATATCACATTTAATACTCTGATAAACAACGGTGCATATATTAATAAAAATATGGGCTACGATGACAGCAACTGTCTATTCATTCCAAGAACATTAATAAAACAAATGGCTTCAGATGATGGTACAGTATTGGTTTTTTCTGATACTGATTTAGATATTTCTGCAATTAAAGATAAGAAATATTTAGCTTTTAAATTTTTGCCAATAAAAGAAGGCAAATTAGATACCTTTATATCTACATACTACATTCCACTAGTTGCAGAGGATGGTACAACCTATCGATATAGTGGTCTATTAAACGCTCAATATTCATCAGCAACAGGTTGGGGTAGCGCATTTATCGATCTAACCAATTTTGATTACGACTGGGAACTTGATCAAACAAAAGAATGGAATGTAGATTGGGATCATTTCTATCTACAATTTAAATTCAACATACAGAACGATGATTATGAATCTATTTTAGATTTTGATTTGTGCCTTGATATGTTTGCGGCTGGTGATGACTTGGTGCCTTATGTATTTATGTCTGGAACATCTATGGCATGTCCAGCTGTGGCTGGTGAAGCAGCAGTAATATTTGGAACATATCCAGATATGAAAGCAGACGAAGTTGTTGAACGTATATTATCAAGCGTTAAGAAGCTAGATACTCTAGATGGAAAATGTAATAGTGAAGGTATCGCTAATGTTGATGGCGCTCTAGGAAATAAGCTAACACCATACATAGAAGAAATTAAAATATTATCTAACAATAAAATTAAAGTTTCAGGTAATTTCTTCTCATATATAAAAGGTGTAGAATACAAACCAGAAAATGATAATTCTTATACGAAATTAAACTATAAGCAAACTGGTGATTCATTAATCGTAGATATACCAAATAACTTTGTAGGAGGAAATGCAATAATCCGAGTAACAAATCAATATGGTACCTCTCCTATCAAGAAATTTGAATTAGGTAATAATAAAAATTACGAATATTACGATACTGTTGATGTAAATATTCCAAGTGAAATAGAAGAAGTATTAGCCGCATATGATGGCTGTAGCTTAACAGCATATAATGACCATATCTATTTCCTTCAACAAGTAGCAGATGTTACGGCAAAATATCAAGGCGAATTAGATAATGTTCCAAACAAAATGGTTCGATATGGAATAAATGATGGCAAGTGGGAAATTATTAATTTGCCTATGGAATTAATTAACAAAGCTGGTATTAATAATATTTGGTATTATTCAGCAACGCCTTATAAAGGAAAATTATACGTATTAGTAGTAACTTCACCAAAAGAATACAATCGAGGATGTATGCTTACACTTGATGAAAATGATAACTGGAAAATTGATGATGAATTTACGAAAGAAGTTCCTACAAACAATTTCACTATGGCCAACATCAATAATGAATTATATTTAATTGGAGCTACCGATGGCAAAATTCTTAAGTGGGATAGTGAAAATAAAGAATTCGTTACTTATGGTGAAACAGAAAGATTATCACCTAATGTCGCAATATATAATAACGATATTTGGATATCGGGGGGCATGGTTCCGGGATTAAGTGGCGAAACCATATCTAGTGTAGAAAGATTAACCTGTACTGTTAAAGATGAAGAGTTAGGACCTAGATATACAACAAAAGACGAATATAAGTTAGAAGAATTTGTTGAACAAATGAAAGATATATACTATGCTGTAGCTGCTGTTAAAGATGGCGTTGTAGTTGTCGGACCTACAAGTATAAACAATGAATCTGACACATACTTCATTCCTATTGATGAAGATGAAAATCCTAAGGAAGCAATATCCCTAAATATGCGTGCAAGCAATAATCCGTTACGTAGACCTGCAGCTATTGGATATAAAGATCAACTTTATGTTTATGCTCCTTCTTCAGGAAGCAATATAACGTTTAGTTATACACGTATGGAAACAAATCCTTTATTGGGTGATTATGTTGCTCCTGAACATCATGATGAAAAATATAGACCAGTAGCAACTGCTATAGAATAATAAAAATGAACTTGCCATATATAGGTAAGTTCATTTTAATTTAGCCTAAACAAAAAGAGCCTAAGCTCTTCCTGCGTATTTTCCATCAGCTGTTGAAAGAATAATCGTATCAGTTTCATTAATGAACATAGGTACTTTAACTTGTAAGCCTGTTTCCGTTACAGCGTTCTTTAATGCGTTTGTTGCAGTATCACCTTTTACAGCTTGTTCACATTCAACCAATTTTTCTTCAACCTTATCAGGCAATGAAATATCTAGAACGTTGCCTTCAAAGAAGACCATCATAATTTCCATACCATCTAAAATGAAATATTTCTTGAAACCAATTTGGTTTTCAGTTAACTCATATGTATCGTATGTTTCTTGATCCATAAAATAGTATGTGCCATCAGATTCGTATGAGAAAGTTGCTTTCTTCTTTTCGATAGTAGCACCCTCAAATTTTGTAGATGCATTATAGTTTCTTTCTAGTGTTACACCAGACTTAAGATTTTTCATCTTTGTTTTTAGGATGGCGGCGCCCTTACCTGGTTTTACATGTTGGAAATCTAAGACAACCCATGGGTCACCATCAATTAATAATGTTAATCCTGTTTTAAAATCACCTGCTTCTATAGCCATAAATATTTACCTCTTTTTCTACTTTACTATTATATCAACTAGTCAATTAAATCTTAATGTTTTATTTATGAATATTTCTTTTTGATGAAACTAGAACTAATTTGTTTATATCGAAACGCTCAATATTAATTATTTCTTTTTTAGTAATTTTAATTCTCTCATTAGTAAGATATTTCAATGGCTTGTCTTTCTCGACAATTATTGATGAAAAGAAATGATAATCACTTTTATTGTCTCTAACAAAACCTAAATATAATCCCATGTAATTCTTGTAAACAAAATGAAGATAATCACAGTCAAAAGCATTGTTATAACCTGTTTTTCTAGAATACACATATAAATTTGCATTACATTTTATCAATGATTCAAATATATCTACAAAAAATAAGTTTTTGTTTACAATGTTATTTTCAACGTATGTTAATTCGCGATTATTTAGATTGTTCTTGTCCACAATGGAATATAAAGACATTTTTTTGTTTTTGACATTATTATAAAAAAGTGAAGCAGGCAGAGCGTTTTGAATAATTGGCGAATGTTGAGCTCCTACTAAATGCATAAAATTTTCTTTGATTGCTTTAATTACTATCGCTCCATTTTTGGTATGCAAAACAAATACATTTGGAATAATGTTGTTTTCAAAATATATTAAATTATTGTATAGCAAATCGTCATACATATCTCTAATAAAAACAAAGAGCACCAACAAGGATGCTCATTAAGTTATTTTTTGATTGGGGCATTTCAGCCATGGTAGACCACTTTATTTTTAGCCCGTGGGTCAGGCTAGTAAGGCCAATCACACTTACTGGTTCATTGAATAATAGTAAGTATCTAACGTTATCTTCTATTATTCAATAATGGAATTTTAATCCATCACACCCTAGCTTTTCAGCAAAAAAATTATATCATAATTTATTATTAAAATACACTAATCTGAAACATAGACTTTGACTATTTCTCCATAGTATTGACTATGTACTCCATCTTTTTGATACCATGCTTCAACACCCTCATCTACATGATTGATATCAAAATCGGATTGCCCCATTTTTCTGCATATTACTGCTACTCTAGAATCTTTAAAGTATGGCGCTGTATCATTTATAATTTCTAAGCCACATCTTTCTATTTTATTTTCATTCTTACCTGATGCAGTTCCGAAATATTTAACAATCTCTTTGTGTTCTGGTTTCATAAAACAAATTGCAAAATACTTAGCATTATCAAAGATATGTTTTGAATATCTAAGTTTGTGAATATAAACAGTTGCCATCAGTTTCTTCCATAACACGCCAAAGCCTGCCCAACCAATAGTCATGCCGTTGGTTTCGTTACCATCAGAAACCATGACTATTGCCGGATCATTTCCAATAGACAATGGATCAACATATTTATTTAATTCTGTTATTTCGATTTCTTTCATTATTACCACTCGTATGTTTTTGGCGCTGCAACAAAACTGCTAATAGTAGCTTTAACGTTTGTTAATTTAAATATCTCAGTGTTACCATCGCCTGCTTTATACATCCCTTGTAGACTAGGATATTCATCTAACATATGTTCAGCTGCTTCAATTCTTTCTTCTTCGATTGCTGTAGCATTTAATCTTAACCATTCTTTTCCATCAAAAGCACAAATTGAAACATTAGGATTATTGTGAATTTGTTTTGATACTTCTTTAATCTTTCCTGTTTGAATAGTTAGTTGACCATCAAAGATATCAACCGTTCCAAAAGGCCTAATGCTTGGTTTACCTTGTGCATCGATAGTCGCAAGATAATAAGTTCCACATTTCTTTAAAAATTCATACACTTCGTTCATATTTTTTCTCCTTTATATTTTTCTTCTAGCTAAAATATTATCCATACAATGGTAATGCTTTACACCACCACTATTATCTTCGAATGTTACTTCATCAATCTTACAAATTTCCCAGTCCGCAAAATGAACAAATAAATCTCCAGTCTTCCACATTTTTTCTTCTTTATCCCAATCAGGAGGAAGAGGCAAATATGGTTTATCTACAAAAACATTAAAATACACAATACCGCCAATATTTGTAATATTCTTTACTTTCTCAAAGAAAGATTCAATATTTTCTGGGAATAAATATTGAATTGTGCCCGTGGAGTAAATAATGTCGAATTTATCATCGGTATTAAATGTGTTGATATCATCTACATATGCTGTAATATCAACATTATTTTTATCTGCCAATAGCTTGGTCTTTTTAATACCTGATTCTGTGATATCAAAAGCAGTTACTTTGCATCCATGCTTGGCCATATAAACTGCATCTTTACCTTCACCGCATCCAATATCTAATACCTTTACATCGCTTGGATCTTTGCCGACAGCTTCTAATAAAAGTGGTAAAAAATCAGCTGGTTCTAATCCCCAATAATATTCTTCAGAATCATATAGTTTTTCATATTGCGTTCTAAAATGATCCATTCCTTTAATCTCCTTCTAAATAGTTTGTTATAACATTATTTATTTCTTTTATTTTTTCTTTTTCAACCTTAAGCTCTGTTCTATCGAAATTATATAAACCATTAACTTCACCCTCAACGTCTGAAATCTGAGTAAATATAACTCCACATAAACCATCCTTTATACTAGGAATTACCATCGTTTTATACATTTCAACAATTTTATTTGTAAGCTCTTCTTTAGATTTACAAATACCATAACCCCATTTAACTTCGTCATTATTTATAGCATAAATATATCCACCACATTCCGACAACAACATCGGTCTTTGTTTTGGTGAAAGATGCTTGTTTCTAAAATAGATATGCAAAGAATCAAAATCATTCTTTTTTTGTCTAAACCATCCTGATGTCGCATCATATAGTCTAGTACTGTCTTTAGCTTTACAAATATCATATAGTTTATCCGCATTGAATTGCCCCCATCCTTCATTAAAGATGGTATATGCAATAATACTAGGATGATTGTGTAGATGATCCAATGTTTGTTTACTATGTTCAATAAAGAAATTCATTCTATCATCTAGTTTATTAACTTTGTCTTTTAAATTAACACCTATTGTTGGAAGAATAGTATCTCTAAAGTAATGATATTCTCCGTTTTCAACCATATCTTGCATAACTAGCATGCCTAATCTATCACAATCATAGTAGAACTGTTCTGCTTCGATTTTGATATGTTTTCTCAGCAAGTTGTAGCCTAGTTCTTTGACATTCAAAATATCTTTTTCATAGCCATCTTCACAATTAGGAATAAATAAAGTGTCTTTCCAATATCCTTGATCTAATAAACCACTGATAATAATAGGTTTGTCATTTAAACAAACTCTATTAATACCATCTATTTTTTGAATAGTAATTGTTCTTAAACCATAATATATTTCAACTTCATCTTTATCTTCTTTAATTATTTCCTTATATAAATGAGGATTACTTGGTGTCCACAAGATAGGATTCTCTATTTCTTTTCTAAGATGCTTGTTTTCTATTGTTCCTAAATCATCGATTTCTATATCCAAATCCACACCTTTTAAATCAGGAGTTATCTTTATATTTTTGATATATCTATTAGGTACTTCCTCATACCACACATCTCCCCATATTCCAGTCACTGGTGTATACCACATACCACTAGGATTAAGGGTTTGCTTGCCATATGGATAGGTTTTATCTAATTCGTCAACAACATCAACTTCTAGTTTATTGTCACCAATGTTGACTGAATCAGTTATTTCAAATTCGAAAGGAAGATACCCGCCAACGTGTTCTCCCAAATATTTATTATTTAAATATACTTTTGCGATTTGATCGACTTTAGAAAAATGAAGAATTACTCTGTCATTTGTTTTTTCATAATTAAAATGTTTTTCATAATGAAGCTTTTTCTCTTGGCGACATGATGGAACTATAATTTCTTCCTTATTCATTAACCATGTTCCGTTTAAACTGAAGAAAACATTTCTCTTTAATTGAGGGCGAGGATATTTATTGTTCATAGTCTTTATTCTTTCTAAAGTCATATCTTATACCCTTATTCTATCATCTCGTAATGTTAAAATGAGATAAGAGGTAAATAATGATGGAAATAAAAAATAGAATAACATCAATATTAATTAGTTTTTATTCTTTAGTCATTGCCTTGTTTTTTGTGGCCTTAAGAATAAATTATGCTGGTATATCAAAGTTTTTAGGTGCAGATACAAATCAATCATTCATAGTAATGTATTTACCAATAATAGTATGTATATTGTTATGGCTTATCTTTGTATATTCTTTATATGGAATCTACAAATATCCTGAAAAGAAAATACATTCCATAATCACTTTAGTATTAAATGTTATCTTTACTGCAGCTATTGGAGTAATCATCTATTTTGGTAGCCAAGATTATCTTGATTTTATTCTTCCTCATTTCTATAAATCTCTATTGGTTACAGGTTTAATCATTGTATTTGCAGTAATCTTATTTTTCCCAATTAAAACAAATAAGAAATCAATTGTTGTTAAAACTGTGCTTGTTTTGTTGATTATTATTTCATCGATTTTCATTGGTTATAAATTAAAAATAAATAAATTCTCACAAGATGCTGTAGTATATGCAGTTGAAGATGAATATCAAATCGTCTTTTCAACAAGTGATAATAGCCTAGTATGGGTTAAAGTCGGTGATAAAACATATTATGACTTATATGCTGGAAGTATGAGATCAAAAGATCTTGTACATAAAGTATGTGTTCCAATGGAAGAACTTGATAAATACAAAGAATATACTATCTATGCTCAACAAATGATATATCGTGGACCATTTGGTGCTTATAAAGGCGATACCATTTCAATTAATCATAAATTTAGACCCGTTGATACTAATGATGGTTTAAATTATTATGCTCTATCTGATATTCATGAATCATATGATGGCGCAATCTTAGCTGCATCTAAAATTGAAAATTTAGATTTCATAGTAATGTTAGGCGATACAGTATCTATGGTTGAATATCACGAAAATGCCAACGCAACAAATTATGTAGCTAATAAAATAACCAATGGGGAAATACCAGTAGTATACGCTAGAGGTAATCACGAAATTAAAGGTGAGATGGCTGAAGATTTATACAAATATGTTGGCAGTAAAAATGAAAAGTTCTACTACACATTCAAGTTAGGAAAAGACATCAAAGGTGTAGTTTTAGATATTGGCGAAGATCATGATGATGACTGGTGGGAATATTTTGATTCTGCACAATTTGATTTGTACCGTGATGAACAAACAGCTCTACTCCAAAAGTTAATTAATGAAAACTATTTTGAAGGCTGTAAATATAAAATAGTACTTTCCCATATACCAATTACTTTTGTTAATGCAAGGAAGAATCATGTAAAGTATAAGGAATTATGGACCGAATTAATTAATCAAATGAATGTAGATATTTCTTTATCTGGCCATCAACACGACATAACAATCTTTGAACCAGGCGCAGTAAAATCAAATACGCAATTAGTCTATAATAAAAACTACTCTGGCATTGAAGGTAAAACATATGATGGTTATTTAACTAATAATAATTTTTATGCTTTCTTAGTTGGCAGATGTTCGAATAAACAAACGGGTGATACATTAGCTCATGGTACAAAGCAATATACAGGATTATATGTCCAAGTTGATCTAAATAATAAAAAAGAAACCATCACTTATACAAATAGTGATGGTGAAGTTGTGCCAGTATGCAACATTTTTGGAATAGACGACTATCAAAATGAATATGTCATTAATCTATCAACTTTAATTCCATAATATACGATTGTTTCTTAAAACCATATTTTTCATAGAAATTAACTGCATCATTTCCATATACAACATGAAGTTCTATATTTTTAATATTGCGTTCTTTAAAAGACTCTATGGCTCTATCCATTAATTCTTTTCCATAACCTTTGCCTTGGTATTGTTTTAAAACAACGAAATAATCAACAACGCCATTGATACCATCAAAATCAATTTTGACAGCACCAACTAATTGGTTGTTTTCATAACATCCAAACGCCTTAGATGTACCATCGCTTATCTCTTTTTCAAATCTTTTAATTCTATCTTCATCACTATGCCGTGGATAAGAATTTTTAAAATTACTTGAGACTTCATTATGGTGCAAGGCCAAATATTCCATTAATGGTCTTAACGTTTTAATTTCATTGGTTTCTATTTCTTTTATCATAATAATATTTTAGACTTTAAGAAAGTTATAGTCTATATTTGATTAATTAGATAACTCACCCATTATTACAATTTCTGATAATGCAAATTCTTTATCTGAATTGATTGTAATTTCTATTTTTTTGACTTTTTGATCAAACAATTCAATCGTAAATGAACCACCAGGAATGATAACCCCTTTTTCATTAGTGTAACGATCTTTATCAAACATTAATTTCCCTGTTTTAATTGTTTCCGACTCTGTTGTAATTTTAATATTATCTATTTCGTTTATCATTAGGTCTTCATAGAAACTATTATAAATAGCGATTGCTTCAACTTTTTGATAGTTAAATAAATCTATATTAATTTTCGTCTTTCCTTTATTGAAAATCGTTTCGTTTTCATATGGAAAATCATGAAACAATATGATGTTGTCATTTAAGAATTTAACATCTGTTTTATTATTGTCTGATGTGATAGTGACAAAAGATGAAATACTATTTTTGCCTTCAGTTGTCTTTGGAAGTAAAGCCCAACTTGGGCCATTAGCAACCATAATCTCTAAACCCTTGCCATTATCTATCCAATTAATTTCGTCCATTGCTACAGCGCGATTAAAGAACGGGTTAAAACGACATTGATGTGAGTGATAGCAAATGTAATCATGTCCATTTCTACTAACGACACTACAATGACCAGTGCCGCCTAACCACGTGGTTTTTCCATCAACAAATAATAATTCGCCGCCTTCTTCAGGAAGAAGTTTTGTAAATGGACCTGTCGGACTATCCGCAACTGCCATATGTACAGCGTATGCTTTTAGCATGTATGAGCATACTGAATACAACAAATAATATTTGCCATTATGATATACACAAAATGCACCTTCATTTACTTTTCCTTCGCTTAATGATTGGCTTTGTGTTTTATCATCAACTCTAATTTTGTTTGGTACTGTCAATAAATGAACATCGTCATATTTAGGTTTAAAATCATCATCTAATCCTATTACGTATATTTTAGATGAAACTATTTGTTTCTCGGGATATAAATCTCTTGTAAAATATGCATATTTCTTACCTGTTTCTGGATCTACAAATGGTGAAAAATCTATTACCTTCATATATCCATCGGTTCTTGTTTCATATAATGGATCATCATTATCCATCTTTCTAAAATCGAACATAGGTTCGTAAAGATATGTTTTTTTCTTTTCATCTATTAATACAGGTTCATTATCGAAATATTTATTATACGGAATAAATGGACCCTCAGGCTTATCGCTGACTGCGATATCACCAAAGAAATAATATTCTACATTCTTTGGTGTATCGTAACTATTTGCCGTATAGAACATATAATAAAGCATTGTGTTTTTATCATATATTACTTCTGGAGCCCAATATTCATTTATGCCGAAACCGATATATGTGTTTCCATTTTCATCTTTTTCCTTATAACTAGTTAAAGCTGTTCCCATACATTCCCAATCAACTAAATCTTTGGAACGATATGCTAAATATCCACTGACTTCAATCTCATCAGAGGTAATGTACATATAGTAATATCCTTCTTGCTCGCCTTCACTGATGTATATAACTGAAGGATCTGCACCAATGGTATCTAGATCATTTTGATAAAACAACTCTTTGTTGTAATCATCACTAGATACTACTTTGAATTTGTTTCCATCGTTACAACTAGTTAAAGAAACCACAAAAGATATTAGTAAAAGATATATTATTATTTTTTTCATATTCTATTTTTTATATTGTTCAGATATAAATCTTATTGGCGTTTTGACAGCTCTATAAATCCATGATGTAGATGCTGAAAAATATACAAATAGCCAAACTGGCCAAGCAAACGCAAATACAAATGGCCATGAAGCAAATACAATAAACGGAAGCGAAGATAACACCATTATCAAAATGCTTTGAGGAATAAATCTAATCATCAATAAAAAAGCATTTTTAACTTGTTGAGAAAAAGTGCAATAAAAATAAGCTGACTGTAGTTCAAGCCAAGGAATATAAGTAAGTACAAAAAGAAATGGTATTAATAAACAAACATAAATAATGTTTGGCACATCAGCATTTACTTGATAAAGCATGATGAACTCCAAATACAATAAAATTAAAATTCCAAGAGGAAGTAAAAAACATCTTGTGCTTTGTTTAAACTGCTCTTTAAAATAGGCAAAATATCTTTTTATAACATAGATATCATCGCCTTCCATTTCTTTAATTACAGAAAACATGCTTGAATAAGCCACACCAATAGTAAAAACAGGCAAACTAGTTATAACAAATAAAACATTTAGTATAACCATATTTGAAAGTGATGTGATCATTACCACTACTGGGTTTTTGTAAATATTTCTCTTTTTCTTCTTTTCCATTTGTTACATCAATGTAAATGAAAGCTCTCAATTTGAGAGCTTTCATATTTATTTTCTTTGATATTAGAACTTAACGCCTAATTTAACACTCTCGTTTGGATTCTGTTCAATTGCCATATAAGCTTCAGCAGCTTCTTCAATTGGAACAACTGGGTCAACGATATTATCACATTTTAACATGCCTTTGCATAGCATTTCCCAAGAAGCATCACATAGACGTTTGAAATCCCAACGTGGATATTCTCTATTAGGATCTGAACATGCACGCGAAATCAAGATATTAGGTTGATTGAAATGTGCTTCTCTTCCTAGATTTAATCCACCATGACACTCTTTATACCAACCGACTACTGCGATATTTCCGTTATATGCAACACCACGAATAGCTTGTTGCAGCGCATTATAATTAGCACTTGTTTCAATGATTACATCAGCGCCACGTTTATCAGTTAATTCTTTAATCTTAAGACCAATATCACCATCAAGAGAATCTAATGCAACATCTGCTCCGTTCTCTAATGCGATTTGACGACGTTTTTCAATTGGATCTACAACAATTACTTGTCTAGCACCAGCAATCTTAGCTAATTGAGCAGCGATTAAACCGATAGCTCCCATACCGAATACTACAACGTTATCGCCAGGTCTAACATCGCCATCTCTTACACCACCTAGAGCGAATTGACATGGGTCATAGCACATAATAGCTTTCCAACTCATTCCTTCTGGTACTTGTAATTCTTCACCAGCTTTAAATGTGTGAGTAGATTTGAATGGACCATATCCAGCAACTTTTTGACCGATAGTATATCCTTCAACACCTTCACCAATTTCGCAGATTTCACCAACCCACATATTACCTGGAGTCATAAAATAAGGTCTATCTTTAGCAGCTTGACTTGGACGGAATAATTGATATTCCTCATCAAAATCATTTTCTAAGAATGGATCTTGGCCACGGAAATGAGTAAATTCTGTTCCGTGTTTTGCGGCAGCGTAGTGTACCTTAGCTCTAACGTAGCCTGGTTTTAATGGTGCATCTTCATATTCGCGAAGAATACACTTTCTCATTTCTAGTGATACTACTTCTTTTAACATATATTTTCTCCCTCTTATCTATTGTTAAAGTCTAACGACCTTACCACCATTTTCTGATGATTCAACTACAGATGCTACAAGCTTCAAATCTTCAAATCCTTCTCTAATTGTTGCGAATGGTTTGTTTTTACCCTTGATGGTGTTGATGAAATATTCATCTTCCATCATTGATACATCATTAGTTCCATCTATCTTTTCAACACTACCTTCATTCTTATTTGTCCAAGTAATTGTTGCATGATTTTGGTCTACAAAATCAGCGGTAAAGTTTTCACAAATAATTCTGAATCTAGCATTCCATTGATTTTTTACGGCACAGTTAGAACCAGTGATACATCCTAATGTTCCATTTGCGAATACGATATTCGCAATACTTGTATCCTCAATTGTGTATCCAGGCACTTGTTTATGTCCTAGGTTCGCAACTCTGCCGGAACAATCTTTTGCTTTGCCCATTAAAAATTGAGCCATATCATATAAATGAATTACTTGTTCAAATAACTGACCACCACATTTTTCTTTAACTCTCCACCAATCACTATGCAAACTATTGCATTCATATGAAGCAGAGAATAACATTGGCTGACCAGCTTCACCAGATTCAACTAAATCTAAGAAACGTTTTACAGCATTGCCGAAACGCATTTGATAACCTACTTGAGAAATAACACCAGCTTTTTCAATCGCTTTAACCATTGATTTGCCTCTTTCAAGAGTTAATGCAATTGGTTTTTCTATAAATACATGAATACCTTTCTTAGCTGCTTTTTCAACTTGACCATTATGGCAGAAAGGAGGAAGACAAATATAGATTGCATCAATCTTTTCTTTTTCTAGCATTAAATCATAATCAGAATAAACATTACATATTAGATTGTGTTCTTCTTTGAATCTTTCAGCAGGTGTGCCAAAGTCATCATATAAGGCAACTAATTCAACATCATCAATTTTTAACATATGGTCACTATGACAACGACCCATATTACCCATACCACAAACTGCTACTCTAATTTTTTTCTTTTTTGCCATAATTTTCTCCTACTTATATTCAGGCATCCAATCTTTATGTGCTTCGAATAAATCATCACACATTGCTTTAATTTCATCAATTGTTAGTTCACTGCCTGTATGTGGATCTAACATAGCTGCACGATAAACATCTTCTTTCTTGTGTGTATGAGCAGCTTGAATCGTCATTAATTGAACATTGATATTTGTTCTATTGATTGCAGCACATTGTTCAGGAAGATCTCCGACATAACATGGATGAATTCCTGCTCTATCAACTAAACATGGTACTTCAACGCACGCATTGTGTGGAAGATTAGATATTAAACCATTATTTTGAACATTACCATGAATTCTATATGGATGATCATTTTCAATTGATTCAATGATGTGAGAAGCGTATTCTCTACTTCTTTCATGAGTTAGATCTGTATCGTTAACAAGCTTTTCTCTCATTTCTTTCCAATCGTTGATTTGTTTGATACATCTTCTAGGATATTCATCTAGAGGTATATTAAATCTATCTATTAATTCTGGATGATCTTTTTTAATAAACCAAGGGGTATATTCAGCGTTATGTTCAGATGATTCAGTAATGTAGTAACCAAAGTTCAACATCATTTCATAACGTACTCTATCCCAATCAGATTTATACTGAGGAGCTTCACCTTTTAAGAATGCAGCACATCTTCTCTTGATTTCTGGATATAAGTCATTACCCTTTCCATCTTCAACTCTTAATAACCATGCTTGATGGTTTATACCAGCGATATCATACATTGTTTCATCAATTAATTCTTTCATATCAATTGATTCAAACAATTGTGGAATACACACTTGCACAGAATGACATAGACCAACAGTATTAATCTTTGTATATCTTTGTAGATAACCACTAAGCATAGCCATTGGATTAGCGTAATTTAGGAATAAAGCATTAGGACACACTTCTTCCATATCTCTAGCAAAATCTTCAAGTACTGGAATAGTACGTAAAGCTCTAAAGATACCACCAATTCCTAATGTATCAGCAATAGTTTGGCGTAAACCATATTTCTTAGGAATTTCAAAATCTGTTACCGTACATGGTTCATAGCCACCAACTTGAATAGCATTTACAACATACTTTGCATCTCTTAATGCTTCTTTTCGATCTTTATATGCATTGATAGTTACATCTTTTCTTCCTGTATTTTTCTTGATGTTTTCAAGCATCATCCTAGAGTCTTCTAGTCTTACAGGGTCGATATCGTATAACGCAATATCTAGGTCTTTGATTTCAGGTGTCATCATACAGTCACCTAGGACGTTCTTAGCAAAGATTGTACTTCCAGCGCCCATAAAAGTAATTTTTGGCATATTAATTTATCTCCTTATTAATAATTCCTAAGATTTCATACCAGTGATTGTTATACCTTCAACGATATAATTTTGGCCAAACATATATACGATCAGTACTGGTAAAACTGATATCGTAGAGGCTGCCATGATTAATGACCAGTCAGCTGAATGCTTGCCCTTAAACATTTGTAAAGTTAATGGAACAGTAAACTTATCTGGCGATGTTAGGAATATCATCGGAGTAAAATAACTATTCCAATTCCACAAGAACGAGAATACAGCTAATGAAGCGATAGCGGGTTTTATTAATGGAATAACTACTGTAAAGAATATTCTTAAGTAACTAGCACCATCAATAATAGCTGCATCAAATAATTCGTTAGGTAAAGACATTATAAATTGGCGACACAAGAATACACCCATAGGCATATACGCAAACGTCATTAGAATAATACCTAAATGAGAATCAATTAATCCCATTTTAGAGAACATAGCGAAGATTGGAATAACTATGACTGTATATGGAACCATCATTACACCAATAAAACCGCTAAACAATAGATTGCTTCCTTTAAATTTCAATTTACCAAGTGCATATCCAGCCATAGCCGAAGTAAGAACTTGTCCGAATGTATTTATCACCGCAAGCTTAACACTATTTAAGAACGCTTGACCAAAGTTAACTGATTCGAATACCTTTGGATAGTTGCTCCACTGTGGAATCTCTGGAAATATCTTTGGTGGAAATTGGAACATCTCGGCATTAGTTTTTAACGAAGATGCCAACATCCATATAAACGGGAATAATGACATGATTGCCAAGATAATCAATATCAATTGAGAAAGAGTGAATGTTATTATTTTCCCAGCAGAAATGGAGATTTGTAATTTTTTATTCTTCATCTTCTTCACCTCTACGCATCATAATTTACCCATTTCTCAGAAATGATAAATTGAATAACAGAAACAATGACAATAACAACAAACATAATCAGTGATATAGCAGATGCTCTTCCTAATTTGAATTGCTTAAATGCCGTATCGTAAATATATATCGCCATTGTATAAGTCCTCTTGGCAGGACCGCCATTTGTTAATAAGTAACATTGATCAAATACTTGGAAAGAATTAATCAACGATGTAATTGTTACCAACAACGTAGTAGGAGAAATCATAGGTAATGTAATATGAAGGAATTGTTCCCATTTATTACAGCCATCAATTTCTGCAGCTTCCAAATATGTTTTTGGAACATTTTGTAAAGAGGCTAAGAATAATACAGTATTGTAGCCTAAACCCCACCAAACACTCATTGCTATAATTGCCGGCATAACTCTACTTGGATCACGAAGCCATTCGTGAGTTTCTAAGCCAAGGAATTGACAAATAACATTTAAAATTCCGTATTGAGGTTGGAAAATCCAACACCAAATGACCGCAATTGCTACAGAAGTTACTACTTGTGGCAAAAAGAATACAGCACGATAAAATAATTTGCCTTTAGCTTTATTAAGCAAAATTGCAAGCAATAAAGATAAAACGATATTTAGTGGAACATATATTAATGTGTAATATAAAGTATTTTTAAAGGCGATTCCTAAATCATCGTGACCAAAAATATATTTAAAATTATCTAAGCCAACAAAGACTGGGGCTCTAAAACCATTCCAATCAAACATACTTAAGATAAACGCTGTACAAATAGGAAGAATTCCCAAGAAAAACAAGCTGATAGCTTGTGGCAACGAGAAAAATACACCAGCTATTGCTCTATCTCGATTTAGCTTACTTTTTTTCTTTTTCATTGTACCTCCCCGTTTATCTTAAATAATCAACAGACGGCTTATATAACCGTCTGTTGATAATGATAGTTAATTATTCACCTAATAGTTCAGTTGCAACAGCTTGCATAGCAGCTACAGTAGCAGCAGCATCTTGGTCACCAACTAACATCTTTTCGATTTCAGCATTCATAGCATCTGATAATCCAGGATGTAACATTTCTTCTCTAGAGTAGTAGAAGCCATTATTTAATGCATCTAAGTAAGCTTGAGCATTTTCAGGAGTACCTGTTAAAACGATATCTTCTAGACCTGGAACTGTAGGAACAGCATTGCCTTGGCCATCCATACGAACTCTTTGTCCTTCTGGTCCGCAGTAGAATGATACGAATTCCCAACAATTATCTGGGTTAGCAGTAGCAGAGTTGATTACCATTGGTGTAGAACAAACAGTGTTTGTTGCTTGATCTGCAGTCTCGTAGTAAGGGAAGATAACAGTATCGAAATCAACACCAGCATCTACGTAATCAGGAAGACACCATCTACCTGCATAAACCATACCAGTATCACCAGCAATGAATAATGAATCAGCTGATTCACCAGATTCTAAAGTACCAGCCCAAACGATGTTACCATTCTTAACATTGTTTTCAATGAAAGACATACCATAGTTAACACGTGGAGTGTCGATTTGAGCAGTAGTATTATCAAATAATTTATCACCCTTATTAATTAAGAATGAGTAAATAGGACCCCACCAGTTTTCCCATACAAATGGATACTTACCAGCATCTTTTAATTGAGTCATTACTTCTTGGAATGTTTCTAATGTCCAAGTACCTTCTGCAACGTATTCAGTTGGAAGCTTGATACCTAATTCATTAAATAATGTTTTATTGAAGTAAATAACTTCTGGGTTAGCATCTACTGGAACACCTCTTAAACCACCATCATATGTGAATGATTCGATAGCATTAGCAGGAACACCAGCTTTTGTTAAGTTCTCAGTTGAATTAGCTAGATAATCAGTGATGTCTAATAAAACATCAGATTTGCATAGTTCACCGAATGAGCTTTCATCAGAATAGAATACATCTGGAGCTTCATTAGTAGATAGTTGAGTCATTAATACTGCAGCGAAATCATCACCTGAATCGCCAATCATTTCAACAACAGTTGTTTCAGATTGAGCATTAAATGCATCAACAGCTTTTTGGTAAAGAGCTAGTTCAGCAGCTGAACCGTTTACCATGAAGCGAACAGTTACCTTACCATCGCCTTCTGTAGTTTCATCTTCAGTTGCAGGAGTGTTTGAACCACAAGCAGCTAGACATAAAACCATAAGCAAAGATAACAATACAGTTAAAATCTTTTTCATAATTATTCCTTTCATTCTAGTAAGTAGAATATCTCTACACCTAAATTATATTTTGATAGTAAATTTGAAAGCGTATACATTTATTGGACTGGTGTTGTTTTTATTGATATAATGTATCCAACCAATTTTGAATATTAATACAATAAAAATATGGATAACACCGTAGAAATAATGAAGCTTGAGGAGTTTAACACTTGCTTCAACAACAAAGGTATTGACTTGAAATATTGTGGTACTGAGATATGCAACCCATCTTTTTCTATGGAACCACACATAAGACACGAATATCTAGTACATTACATCATTTCTGGTTCTGGTACGTATATCGCAAATAATAAGAGCTACGAACTTAAGCCTGGCTCTATCTTCATAATATACCCAGATACGCTTGTAAGCTACAAGACTAATTCTTGGGATCCGTTTCACTTCTCGTGGTTTTCTTTTATTGGCGAACACAGTGACGAGATATGCAATGAACTAGGATTCAATAAAGATAATTGCGTTCAGCACATAAACTCTAATCTCGCAATCCATGAAGAAATTGAAAAATGCATCAAACTAATAAACGAAAATAACAAAGCTAATCGTTATTCAATTACTTCATCATTATTCGAAATATTCTCCTTAATAAATAAATCAATAAATGAGGATCGTAGAATTGCCCATAATATCCAAGAAGAACATGTTGAAAAAGCAGTCTCTTACATAAAGATGCACTATATGTTACCTATAACAGTAGAAGATGTAACTAACTTTATATCTTTGGATAGAACTTATTTCTCAAAAATATTTAGACAGTGTAAACAAATAACAATACGCGATTACATACTTAAAACTAGAATCGATCAAGCAAAAACATTGTTAGAAAGAACAAGTTATTCTTCAAAAGAGATTGCATCATTCGTCGGCTTTAACGACAAATGTTACTTCTCAAGAATTTTTAAAAAGATGGTGGGATTAACACCTCAGGAATATCGTGAAGATTGTTATGTAAAGGAGACCAACCAATGATACCAAGGCCTGATTTTAAAAGAGAAAAAATAAAATTGTTAAATGGTGAATGGAATTTTTGTTTTGATGATGAAAGTTCTTCAACAGAATTAGAAAAGATAAATGGTATTTTTTCTGATTATAAAATAAATGTTCCTTTCGCATATCAAAGCAAACTTAGTGGAATAAATGTCCAAAAATATCACGAGATCATTTGGTATAGCAAAAGCATCAATATCAACAAAGAAGATTTACTAAATACCATCTTACTTAAAATTGGTGCAGTTGATAGTTTTTGTTCAATCTATGTAAATGGAAAACATATTAAAGACCACGAAGGCGGTTATAGTCAAATTGATGTTGATATAACCGATTATGTAGATACTGGAGAAAATAAAATTATCATAAAAGCAATTGATAATCGTTATACTGATAAACCACGTGGTAAACAATATTGGAAAGATAAACCAGACCGTTGTTGGTATACTGAAACTAGCGGCATTCATCGTACATGTTGGTTAGAGTTTACAGGAAAAACATATATTGATTATTTCCGTATTCTTCCAGATATAGATACTAATACGATTTCTTTGGATATGAATTTATCTAAACCAGTCACTGGTAAATTAGATGTTGAAATAATTTATAAAAATAATATAGTTAAAAACTATACTATTTCACTTAATGATGATCATTACCTAAAAGAAACCTTAACCATCAAACCTGAAGATGATATTGATGAAACAACCTATTGGACGCCTGAGAAACCAAATTTATATGATATTAAATTCTATCTATACGATCATGATAATATCGTTGATAAAGTATCTTCATATTTTGGCCTAAGAAAAATAGAAATCAAAGATAATTATATATATTTAAATCACAAACCAATATATCAACGTTTAATCCTTCAGCAAGGATATTGGAAAGATTCCTTAACTACGCCATTAGATGAAGAAGCAATTATTAAAGATTTAACCATGATTAAAGAAATGGGCTTTAATGGTGTAAGAATGCATCAAAAATGTGAAGATCCATTATTCTATTATCACGCGGACCGTATTGGACTATTGGTGTGGTTAGAAATGCCAAGTTCATACTGTTTCAATTTGAATTCTATAGATAATAATTTTAGACAATGGAAAGAAATAGTTATGCAAAACTATAATCACCCATCGATAATTGCTTATGTACCTATTAATGAATCTTGGGGTGTTAGAAAAATTTATAGCAACACCGAACAGATTCAATTTGCGAATGCAATATATGAATATACAAAAGCAATAGATCCGTCAAGAATCATTTCAACAAATGATGGTTGGGAATTATCCGCCAAGACTGATATCTATGGATTCCATCAATACTTTGCTGATCCAGAACAGTTTAAAAAAGAATATAGTAGTTTTGAAGAAATTTCTAGAAAGGGTATGTGGAATAGGCCAATTCAAACTATCACTCCATTAGAAAATAAACCTATTTTAGTAAGTGAATTTGGTGGCATTGCTATTAATAGCGATAATGAAAGTTGGGGATACAATTCAGATGCAAAAAGTGCTGAAGAATTAAAAGAAAGAATAACTCAACATGTAGATGCAGTATTATCATTAACATATAGTTGTGGCTACTGCTACACACAATTCTCCGATGTTATGCAAGAGATTAATGGTCTAGTTGATATGGAACGTAATATGAAACTGCCTATCGATGAATACAATAAAATATTCTCTAAGAATCCAAAATAAATCACGCATTATAGCGTGATTTATTTTAAGTTTTCCCAATCTATTTTTTCATCTTTATAGAAATATTCTTTGTCGTGTTCTCCAATATCTCTTAAAATGCGACAAGGGTTACCTACAGCTATCACATTATCAGGAATATCTTTAGTCACGACGCTTCCTGCTCCAATGACAGAATTTTTGCCTATACTTACACCAGGCATAATCATTACGCCACTTCCAATCCATACATTTTCTCCGATATGGACATCTTTATTATATTGAAGATTCTTACCACGCAAAGACGGTTCTATTGGGTGATTAGCAGTAGCTATCGTAACATTAGGACCAAATAGAACTTTGTCACCAACATAAATGTGTCCATCATCAACTAGAGTTAGATTATAGTTTGCATAGATGTTACTTCCAAAATGAACATGATGTCCGCCCCAGTTTGCACGAAGTGGAATTTCTATATAATTGTTTTCTCCGCATTCCGCAAATACCTCTTTCATATACTTTGTCTTTTCTTCTATTTGCGAAGGCTTTAGATTATTAAATTCCCATAACTTGTCCTGATATGGAACTTGCTCTTTTACTATCTCTTCATCACTAGGATCATATATTAATCCGGCTATCATTCTTTCATATTGTTTCATAGTACTCCTCTATCTTTAATATCTAGTATGTCAATTAGATTGTTTATACAATAATCATAATCCTTTTTATTAAGTGAAAAACCTTCATTACTTTAAAACATATTCTACTAGTAGTTGCTTTAACAATCTATCACCAATATAATAAGTTTTTTTATTCATTTAATAATTATTAATCAAATATACAATTGCTTCTAATGATTATTTTTATAAAAATATTGATTATCACTAGTTACTACTAAGACATCATTATAAGAATCAATTAATGTTCTAAACTTATTCTAAATACGATTATTATTCATACTTAAACTTCTTTTTGTGCCTCTATAACATTGTTATTGTTTTGATCTTTCTTGTTACACAAATCTTTAAAACCGTTTTTATACCAAAAATGTTCTGCTTGTTTATTTCCTTCAATCCAAGCCAATCTAATCTTCTTATAATTCAATGACTTTAAATAATTACATATATCCTTAATAATGTCACTTCCTATTCCATTATTTTGTTTATTGATGTCCATCATAAAGAAACCAATAAAGCATGTTTCATCATTAGGGTATTTGACTATCAAATCTAATATGGCGATTAGTTTATGTTTATCAAAGAAACCAACATAATATTTATCATCAATAGTTTTATTAGTTGGTAAAGCTATCATATCTTCAACAATAGATTCTTCATTTACCATAGGTGGACAATAATCATAGTATATTTTATTTTCTTTACATAAAGAAAGAATAGAGGGTATATCTTCTCTATCTAATTTTCTGACATTATATTTGTTTGATAATGATGATATGTTCATTTTATTTAAGTTTATATATTGCATTTAATTGTGGCGCATCAAATTCTTGATTATCTTTAAATAATTCTTTATCAAATATAATTTCTTCATGCATCAAGCATAGTTCAAGAAAACACATAAATATGCCTATATCTATTTGATTATAAAAGATGGACGCATCCTTAGGCATGATTCCTACTTTTCCTGATTTTGATTTACGATAAACATATAAATTATTATCTTTGTTTTCTACATGCCATGGTTGGCTATTACATGCACTTGGCGCAAACCTTACAATATTTGCGATATTCAAATCTGCACCAGACCATATTTCTTCAACATCTTTTCTTTTTGCTTTAAACATATCTTTACGGTAGCTATCTACCTTAGCAATCGCGATTAATATTACATAGTTTAAGTCGTTATATACTTCACTAGATTTTGCGATTCCAAACCACAATGCTCCAATATTTTTTGAAAACAAATATAAATCTAATTGTTCACCTATATATCCAACATTTTGAAGATAACCATCTTTCTTTTCAGAAAAAATCTTAATGATATATTCTGAATTTCTGATAATGGATCCATTATTATCTTTTTCTATTTTGATATCTGTCTTTATATCGAATAATTTATCAAAAGACTTATATGCATCATATATATCCTCAATTTCTGATTGCGTGATTGCTTCGTTACTTCTTTCTCTAAATGTATGATATGACTTTCTTCTAAAAATTTGATCGTATAAATCTTTTTCCATTCTCTTTCTCCAACACGAAATTATATCTTCTAATTTTTAATCATAGTAATAATGCCTTTGATATAATGACCGTTTGCCATTTCAAGTAATCCAGGGAATAGACCACCTCTAATTTGTCCGGATATCATCGTCGTTCTTAATGGTGATGCGGCTGATGCCATAACCATCATTCTAAATTCTGGATTATTATAGTCTACTTTGCCGCCATAGCTCTTTGCGATTGTCTTTTCAATAATCCTATACATCATTTTCATTACCAAAGAATAATCCTTCATCTGCATAATAGAATTTTCTAAAGTAAATTCACCTTTCTTAAGAGTTGTAGGTTTATATTGATAACCAAGCATTTTCATCCAAATATCATCATCAATATTTCCGGTTAAGGTTTCATACCAACTACCCTTTATATATTCTTTGTTTGTTAATTCTTGTCCGTCTACATCTATTTCAAATGACTTATGAATATTTCTAGAACTACTGCCAATTAATATGTTGTATTTACCTTTACATTTAACCCAACCATCATCATAAGTAGTAAAGAAATCATCTTTGATTTCAAATTGAATTTCTCTTTCCTGATGAGAAGGAATAAATACTTTTGTGAAATCTTTTAATTCTTTTATTGGTTTAAAAATTGATGAATTAATTTGCGAAACATATAGCTGCGCTATTTCGCTTCCATCATAATCACTATTGTTTTCAATTGTTATTTTAATAATGTTGTTATCTAGTTTGATATCTTTATATATAAAATTGCTGTAACTTAATCCATAACCAAATGGATATCTCACTTCTTTTCTTGCAGAATCAAAATAACGATAACCTACATAAATACTTTCTTTATATAATGCGTCAACTTGTTTATTGTAAAAAGGACTATTTGGAACATCTTCATAATTTAGTGGCCATGTTTCACTTAGTTTGCCTGATGGATTAACCTTGCCATAAAGAAGATTGCAAACAGCTTGGCCTACCGCTTGACCACCTAATCCCATATATAAAATAGCATCAGCTTTATCTTGCCAACTACAGTCAACTACGCAACCACAAGACAAAACAACTACAACATTTTTGCCCGTTTCATGAGCCCTATTAATCATGTCGATGTGTCCTTGAGGCATGTATAAATTATCTCTATCATATCCTTCTGATTCATACCTATTTGGTAGACCTGCAAACACAATTATTGTGTTAACTTCTTTAGCTTTTGTTTCTATTTCATTTAATAGTTCATTATTTGTATCACCAAATTCATCACATCCAGGAACAAATTCATAATTTTTAAAATAATCAATTGGTTGATCAATTCTCGTTGCGTTTACATGCGAACTTCCTGCTCCTTGGTATCTGATATTTTTAGCCATTGTTCCAACTATCAATACCTTTTCTTCTTCTTGAATAGGAAGCAAGTGATTATCATTTTTTAATAAAACTGCACCATCTTGTGCTGCTTTTAATGCAAACTCATGATTACTATCATAGTCAGCATCATGCTCCTTTTCCAACAATTTTGCTTGGCATAAAACAAAATCAATTATTCTTTCACAACATCTATCTATATATTTTTCATCAAGTTTTTTATCCTTTACAGCCTTAATTAATTCTTTCTCCATATAGTCAGAGCCACCAGGCATCATTAAATCGTTTCCTGCTTCCATTGCGGCGATCCTATTATTCATACCGCCCCAGTCTGTTACGACGATTCCATCAAATCCCCATTGATCTCTTAAAATATCATTTAATAATTTTTTATTGTCAGAACTATATACACCATTAACTTTAGGGTAACTGCTCATTACACATTTTGGTTTTGCTTGTTTAACCGCTATTTCAAAACCTTTTAAATATATTTCGTTTAAGGTTCTATCATCAATTACACCGCTAGATGTAAAGCGATTATTCTCCTGACTGTTACAAGCAAAATGTTTTAAAGAACATGATACCCCTTCAGATTGGATACCATTTATAAATCCTGCTCCCATCTTTCCGGCTAGAACAGGATCTTCAGAAAAATATTCAAAATTTCTGCCACATAGAGGATTTCTCTTGATATTTATACCAGGACCCAAAACCATTCCAACCTTTTGGTTCTTTGCTTCTTTAGCTATGCGCACACCTAATTCATTTTCTAGTTTGATGTTCCATGAATTAGACATCGTACATGCAGCTGGATAACATGTTGCTTTTTCAGAATCGTTTATTCCTAAATTTTCTTTATGTAAACCACCATCTTGCTTTCTTAATCCATTTGGGCCGTCACACATAAATACAGATGGAATACCATATTGTTCAAAATCTTTTGTTTGCCAATAATCTTTACCAGTACATAAAGATATCTTGTCTTCCAATTTCATCTTTTTTACTATATCTTTCGCATCCATAATTAGTCTTTGTAGACCTCCTTTGTTGATTCTTGTATATATTTTTTCCCACTTGGCAATATAATTTCTGCTGTACAGTTACACGGGATTGTAATCTCGTATTCGTATTCGTTATTAATCTTTTCCCATCTACTGGTTACTCTACCATATACACTATCATAAGTTGCTTGAGCATATTTAAAATTACCACCAGGTAAAGGTTTAATCTCAAAATGATTATTTGTTTTTACATTGATACCACACATCTTATTGAACAGCCAACCACATACAGCACCTTTAGAATAATGGTTAAGACTGGCAATACCGCCATTAACGGTATCTTTACCTTCCCATGCTTCCCAGATGGTTGTTGAATTGTCTTTTGCCATATTTAACCATCCTGGACACTTTGTGTTTTCTAGTAATTTATAGGCATATTCTGTACTGATATCTGATAATACATATAAAATTAGTGGTGTTGATAAAAATCCTGTTCCTATTCTCCAACCATAATTATCTAATGCTTTTATCAACCTATTTCTTGCAAATTGTTTTTCTTCTTCAGTCAATAAATTAAAGGCTAATGGTCTAACCAAACTAGCTTGTCTATCAGTATCTATAGTATATTTTTTATTTTTATTAATTAACGCTTGATATGAATTGCGACATTTGTCCGCAAAGTCTTTATATGATTTTGCTTTATTGTTATTTCCTAATTCTGTTTCTATTTCATTCATCAAATCTAGCATGTAAACAGTATAGGCTGTTGATGATTCGGGATGAGGAATGGCACAATCGGTCCATTTCATTATATGAACATCACTAGGTTCTGCCCATTCGCCATATGACTGCCCACAATTTATAAGATACTTTCTATCTTGGCCGTGTAGATGAGTATATTCTGCTGTAATATAAAACTTACCAGCTCGAGATTCCATAAAATCAATATATCTTTCCATGCCTTTTATATATTGTTTTAAGATGCGATTATCATTATATTTTTTCCATAAGACATATGGAATTATTATTCCTGCATCTGCCCAACCAACAGAGCCATTCATACCATACATATAAAAATCAGACCCACCTTCTGGAGCTATATGTGGTAATTTCCCGTTATCTTTTTGCCAATCATAAATATCATTTAAATATTTCTTTTCAAAAGACATTGAATCAAATAAATAACTAAAAGTGTCAGCAAAGATTTGTGCATCTCCTGTCCATCCGTGCCTTTCTCTTGTTGGACAATCTGTTGGTAAATCTGCGCTATTTGATTTTGTTGACCAAATAGTATTTTTTACAAATTGGTTTAATAATTCATTAGAACTTTCAAAACTTGATGTTGCTTCCATATCGGTATACAAAGCTATACCAACAAAATCTTCTGGTTTAAATGCAACATCAGTTTCAACTAATACATATCGGTATCCAAATATCGCAAATTTAGTTTTATATTCATTCATTCCATCCTTACATATATATTCTATTTTTTGTAATGGTGTTGTTTTTTTCTTACTTACTAATTGAATGTTGCTTTGCGTAAATTCTCCATTGTCATCCAACATTTCACCAAATAACATGTTTATTTTTTGTCCAAACTTCGCATTTATTTTGAAAGAGATATAACCAGCATAGTTTTGTTTGAAATCTAGGACTTTCTTATTCGAAGGAGTAATAATTAATTCCGGTATAAAATGTTCGTGTTCTTTGATTACATTGTTGTTAGAACAAGAAGGAATAACATTATGGTTAGTAACTTTTGCATTATTAGTAAACGATGGCTTTAGATTAGCATCTATAATTTCACCATCTTTGTTGTCCGCAAATCGAAGTTCACCGTCATTAGACCAAGACCAAGAATTATCACTTACAATCGTTTGTGAAGTATTATCTTCTTTTGTGATTTCTAATACTGATATAAATTTTGTCTCTGTTCCATATTGGTTTCTAATGCCCCAAGCACCACAACTTCCTCTATACCAACCGTCAGCTAATTCGACGCTTAAAACATTTGCTCCATCGTGAAGTAAATTTGTTACATCATATGTCTGATATTGAATCCTTTTTCGATAATCAGTGATTCCTGGAGATAATATAGCATCACCAACTTTGTTATTGTTTATATACGAACAATAAAGTCCACAAGCAGTAATGTAAAGTCTAGCTTTTTTAATATTGCTTGTTTCAAATTCTTTTTTGAAATAATCTACAGGATAACGTTTATTTTTATTTACTTTGTAATTGCCACAAATCCATTTGGCAGGCCATTTTTCATTTGGCTTAAGGCCTGTTTCAAAATAAGCTGAATTTTGTTCTCCTATTTTATCGTTTTCATCATATAGTTCTACATACCATGTATATCTTTGTTTATATTCGATTTGTTCACCTTCATAGTCCGCAAACATTTTATTTGAGACAACTTTGCCACTATCCCATACAGCATCATTGCTTTCGTTTTTTACTAATATATGATATGCGGTTTGTTTCTTCCCATCTTCACAATTCCAAAAAAATCTTGGACTAGTAAAATCAACGCCAATGGGATTAATTAGATATTCTGTTTTTAATCTACTTGCTTTCATGAATGTTTTTTCTCTCTAATACTTCCTTTTGCATTGCAGGAAGTTTCTCTTCAAGATTCATAAAATATAACGCAATAATTACAACAACATCTTGTATCATAGGCACAACGTACCTAATAAAATAAATCCAATTAATTACGCCAGTACCTTGATTTACACCTAATGAAGCGTTATAACCAAAATAACTTAAACCTGTTTCATATACTCCAGAAAATACGCCAGAAATAATAGTGGCGATGGCAGTGGTTACTGCTAAAGCTACTGTTCCTTCAGGCCTAAAATTATATTTGTATTCAACTTCATCATTACTAGACAATAACAAAGCATCTAATACATACACTGTCGCGATAGTTCCTAAATTGTGTATAAAGAAAGATATAACTGCTAATACGAAATCAGATTTAACAATCAAACCTAGAGAACATCCAACAAAAGATATTAAATTAAAAATTATCGTAGCTTTTCTTATTGTAATTTTTTTACTTAATGGATAAATAAATAGTATTCCTATTCCTAGGGGCACACCTGAAGCAATTGTATAGAACAAATTATAATTGTTCTCTGCATTTGCACCTAAGATAACAGTACAAAAATTAGTATTTAAATTATAGCCTTGTAAGTTAGAAACGCATTGACTAACTAAAGTAATAATAAAAGCTATTGTCCAATATTTACATGAAAATAGTTGCTTAATACGTGCCAAAATAGAAACATTTTCTTTATTATAAATTGCGCCTTCTACTTCATCAGCTTCAAGCGTTACTCTTTCTTTGGTGTAATAGTAATTTATAAATGATAGCGGAACAGTAACAATGCAAAATATACCAATCAACAATATCCAGTTTTCTTTAGGATAACCATGTAGCATTGTGTAGTAAAGAACAGAACCAACCACCATCGTTACCGCAGTACCAACAATCATAAAACTAGATACTCTATCAAATAGATTGATTTGATTTCTATCGTTTTGATCTCTTGTAGCTAAAGTTATCATATTCTTTCTTAATAAGAACATAGTAATGCCAATTCCGTTATATAAAATATTGAAAAAATAAACCCATATGATTTTGCCTGTATTTGATATTTCCGGAATTTCAAACATAAAGAATGCGCTAATCGCACATATTAACTCGCCAATTAAAATAAAAGGTCTAACCTTACCTTGGCTACTTTGATTTTTCTCGACTAATCTTGCAATCCACAGTCCTGCTAACATCGAGACAATTTTAGTAACCCACGACATCGCAAGATAGGTTCCTACGCCAAATATATTATCTATATAAAAAACTTCAGTATAGTATAGTTCAGCCAACTGATTAACAACAGCTTGTAAAGACAACATTCCAAGAGGACCAATAATATAGCCAAGTATTTTTTCTTTTATAGTCATCTTTTCAGTGACTATTTTTGAATCCATTATTTTCTTTTCAAAAATGTTATTGCTCATATGATCCCCTTTTTATATACTATTCATTATTTAAAAATAATATCTACTTTTATTTTATCAATTTTTAAATTTGCTATGCTTGGTATATGTCTATATGAGACAATAATAGTAACAAAGGTGGATTATTAATATGAATAATTTTTCTGAGTATACTCAGTCTGCATTAGAAATATTGCGTAAACCACAACTTACAATGCACTGGTACATTGTTCCTCTTTTTGTTATTGTTCTTTATGCTATTAATAAAGAACTTGCAGAAAAGAACTATAAGGTTGTACTTGGCGCATTTGCTTTGTGGGGTGTTGATATCTTTAATGAGATATGGAATTCAATGGTTTGTTTCTCTAGTGGCTGGGCTCCTGTTTGGGGAACACCAGTTGGCGTTGGGAACACTTCTCTATTGCTGATGATCGGCTATAATGCTGAAATCTCAATTATGTTTATTTTTATGGGTTTGATGGCTTGCCATTCTTTACCAAAAGATCCAAAAGCTAAAATACTTGGTATTAACAACCGTATTGTTATCGCTTGTATCTTAACAACAACTGCGGTATTAGTTGAGTGTTTCTTGAATTATTGTGGAATATTAACTTGGGAATGGTCATTCTGGCAGAGATCTTGTCCATGGCTATTATGGCTAATTGGCTATCTTCCATTTTTCTGTGCAGCATTCTATGTTTATGATAGACCAACAATCAAACAATCTATTATAGCAACAGGTTCAATTTTAGGATTTGATTTAATCCTAATTATCATCTGTGCATGTATTGGATGGATTTAAAGGAGAAAGAAAATGATAAAAGATATTTCAGGAATTCCTCTATTAATATTAATAGGTGCAACAATAATTGATTGTGGAATAATAACAATCGCATTTAGAAGTTTCATAAAAAGATAAATACACAAGGAGGGTTAAGTAATGTATTATTTAGGAATCGATGGCGGTGGAACAAAAACAAAATATGTTTTATGTGATAAACAAGGAAATAAAATAACAAGTGTTGAGGGACCAACTAGCCATTATCTTCAAATTGGTTTAGATGGTGTCACTTCAGAATTAAGCAAAAACATTGATGATTTATGTAAAAAAGCAAATATCAATAAAGATCAAATAGTTAGTGCCTTTGTTGGTGCGCCTGGATATGGCGCTATTGAAAGCGATATGGATAAAATCAATGCTGCTGTGAAAAAAGCTTTGGGTGATATAAGTTTTAACATTGGAAATGATGGCTTTAACGCTCTTGCTGGTGCTATATGCGGTGATGATGGAATCAATATAGTTGCTGGTACTGGCTCAATAGGCTTTGGCTATAACAGTAAAATAAATGCGACTCTTTCTTGTGGTGGTTGGTTATATGCATTAGGTTCTGATGAAGGAAGTGGATATTGGTTTGCGTATGAGCTTCTTCATGAATTTACTAGACAAGCTGATGGTCGTGATGAAAAAACACCTTTATATTACAAGTTAAGAGAACATCTTAATTTATCATCTGATGGTGAAATAATCACAATCGTTGTTGAAAAATGGAAAATGGATAGAACAAAAGTTGCATCATTAGCTTCGTTAATTGATGGTCTATATGAAGAAAACGATCCATATGTAATAAAGATTATTGAAAAAGCAGGCAAAGAACTTGCTGATATAATTAACACTTTATACACGAAATTGAAATTCGAAAGTGAAATAAAAGTTAGCTATACTGGTGGAATCTTCAAGATGGGAGATAAAATATTAAAACCATTAGCTGATAACTTATTACCTGGAAAGATGAAACTGGTTAGTCCAGTCTTAGGGCCAGAAGAAGGTTCATTAATATTAGCATTAAAAAACGGTGATGTAGCAATAGACGATACGATAATCAATAATCTACAAAAATAATTAATGCGTATAAATAAATACATCGCTTCTTCCGGACTATGTTCTAGAAGAAAAGCAGAAGAATATATAGAAAAAGGATTAGTAACTATTAACGGTAAAACCGCTATTCTTTCATCAACCGTTGAAGAAAATGACGTTGTGCTTTTAGATGGCAAATTAATAGAACAAAATAAAGAAGAAATAGTTTTGTTATTCAATAAACCAAAAGGAATTACTTGTACAACCGAGCACAAAGTAAAAGATAATATCATTGATTATATTAATTATCCTGAACGTATTTTTCCTATTGGCAGATTAGATAAAGATAGCACGGGAATAATTCTGCTTACAAATAATGGTGATTTAGTCAACGAATGTCTAAGAGTAGAAAATGGACACGAGAAAGAATACGTTGTTCGTGTTGATAAACAAATTACTGAAAATTTCTTAAATAAAATGGCAAATGGTGTGAAGATATACAATCCTGTCAATGACAAATACGTGACGACGCTTCCTTGTACTGTTAATCAAATGGGCAAAAATCATTTCAATATAATTCTTAAACAAGGATATAATCGCCAAATTAGACGTATGTGTTCTAAACTAGACTATCATGTTATTTCATTAAAAAGGATTAGATTTATGCACTTAAATCTAGATGTCGAAGAAGGAAAATACAGACTTCTTAACGAAGAAGAAATTGCTAAACTGCATATTTAAATATGATTAATAAAGCATACTACCATCTACCGGGATTATTTGAGTTTTACGAATTATATCGTAAATTTTTGCCTTTGTTTTTTGAACATCGCGAATACTTCTATGATTGGTGTGAAATAGGTTCAATATATGGTGCTCCAGCTGATTGTTTATGGGGCGGAGGTAGAGTTGGTTTTGGAGAAGATAATCCAAATGATGTTTTTGAATTAATGAAAAAATATCATATATCTTCACGCTTAACTTTTAGCAATTCATTACTTAATGAAAAGCATCTAAACGATTATAAATGTAATAAGCTATGCGAATTATTTGAAGATGAATCAAATGGAATAATAATATATTCTGATCTTTTATTAGAATACATTAAAAATAAGTATCCTAAATTTTATCATGTTTCTTCTACTACAAAAGTTATCTTAGATTTTAATGAATTAATCAAAGAAATAAACAATGATAATTATAAATACGTTGTACCCGACTTTCGTTTCAATAAACTATTTGATAAATTTAGAGATTTATCTCAAAAAGAGAAGAACAAATTAGAATTTTTGTGTAATGAATGTTGTGATTTTGGATGCCTAAATAGAAAAGCGTGTTACGAAAATGTCAGTCGCAAATGCCTTGGGGAAAATTGTGGTGATTTTATTTGTTCAGCTTCTAATT
This sequence comes from Erysipelotrichaceae bacterium, assembly GCA_030531215.1. Lineage (GTDB taxonomy): Bacteria > Bacillota_I > Bacilli_A > Erysipelotrichales > Erysipelotrichaceae > Colivicinus. The sequence continues at coordinate 21,822 of JAUNNY010000005.1, read as the reverse complement.
CGGCTGATGGATATCGTTTTTCTAAAGCCATGAACAATCCTGGCTTTATTAGTATCGATGATATTAAATACAATTATTTACCAATGGGTATATCTAACTTTAAAATTGAAGGAAGAAGTCTTGGAAACGCATTAATATTAGAATTTATTCTTTACTACATGACTAAGCCAGAATTTCAAATTAATGTTAGAGAGGCTATATATTTAAATAATACTTTGGACTTATTTTAAAAACGCACCACTAAGGTGCGTTTATTTTTTTAATTGTTATTTTGCTTACTCTTTAATACCACCTGATTGTAAACCAGATACAAAGTATTTTTGGAAACAAATAAATACAATAAGCACTGGCATCAGACTAGCTACCGACATCGCAAATACATAACCCCATTGTGTAAATTGATGTTGGCCAAAGAAACCAGATATTGCGATAGGCAATGTTCTCTTTAAGTTATCATTAATTACCGTTAATGCCCAAGGGAATTCTTCCCAAGCAGTTAAGAAATTAAAGATAGACACTGAAGCAATAGCTGGACTAGCTAATGGAACAATGATTTTAAAGAAGACCGTGAATACTGTTCCCCCATCAGCATAAACAGCCTCATCATATTCACGTGGAATACCTTCAATATACCCTTTAATCATAAAGGTTGAAAAAGGAATAACCCATGCAGTATAGAAAGGGATCAATCCCCATAACTTATTTGTTAGATTTAAGAAATCTGCTAATTGATATTGCGTGATGATTAATGTTGTTCCAGGAATAATCATTGTACCGATAATTAAACCAAATAAGAATTTTCTTCCTGGGAACTTAAATCGTGCTAAACAAAAGGCAAGCGCTGTAGAAATAAATGCCGCTAATATTACTGTAGCAACAGCTACAACAACACTGTTTAAAAAGTTTAGATAGAACTTTTCTTGTGAAAAAATGTAGCTATAGTTTTCTGTAGTAAGTTGCTCAAGTGATGGGAAAAAATGTGGTGGAAATTCATATAATGCACCATTAGGTTTTAATGAGGTTGATATCATGTAAATCATTGGCATTATTGATACAGCGCCACCTAATAGAAGGAATACATATAATATAATATTTTTTGTTGTCTTTTGAGTTAATTTAAATTTCATAGTTAATCACCTCAATTTGCATCTTTATTCTTCATGGCACGGAATTGAAGAACAGCTAAGAAGACCAAGACAATCGCAACAATAAACGATAATGCTGCGGCATATCCAAATTCACCAGTATTAAATGCTTTATAATACATCCATGTTAATACTGTTTCTGTCTGATGCATTGGCTTGCCGCCTGTAATCATCTTTATTGAAGTAAAGACATTGAAGCCACCAATCGTTAACATAACTAAGGCAAACAATATTGTAGGTTTTATACATGGCAATGTTATCTTGAAGAACTTTTGGAAACTTCCACAGCCATCAATTTCTGCAGCTTCATATAAGTCTTGAGGAACACTTTGTAAAGCTGCTAAAAATACAACCATATTCCAACCAACGCCTTTCCAAATTCCTAACATCATAGCAACACCTGAACCACCCCATCTAGTATCAAGCCATGGAATAAATGATTCTGATAAATGAAGAACATTAGTCAAAACATAATTAAGCATTCCTTCAGTATTAAATACATAACGGAAAACCAAAGAAACTATTACCCATGAAGTGATAACAGGAATGTAATAGATGACACGAAATGGAACTTGAAACTTAGGAATTGAATGAATAAAAGTTGCAGCCAATAGACCGAGTACCATTTGTCCTGGAACTGTAACAATTGTATAAATAATAGTATTTTCAAAAGCAATTCTAAATGTCTCATCAGATAAAACTGCTTTATAATTTTCGAATCCTATAAAAGAATGATCCATCATGGAACCAAAGTCCCATTGAGTAAAACTCATTAAAAATAATTTTATAATTGGATAAATCGTGAAAATGGCAAACATTAATATACCAGGTAAAAGTAATAAGCCTACACGTAATTTATCTTGAGAACTTCGTAAATTCATACTTTTCTCCTATCATGGTTATGAATATGCGCCGATAGACGGCGCATATTCAGCCATTAAATGATAAAATAGATTTGTTATTACTTGTTATTCAGCAAGTAATCCATCAACAGTTTCTGCTAATGCATCTAGAGTTGCTTGAGCATCTGCACCATTAACGATAATGTCTGTAACTGCTACAGATAATGCGTTATCGATTTCAGACCAAGAAGCAACTGGAGGACGTGCATAAGTTGTTGTAATAGCATTTAAGAATGGAGCGAAATCAGCGTTCTTAACTGTATCGCTTTCTAGAGCTTCCTTGTTTACAGGGATTTGGCCACATTTAGCCATTTCTTCTTCTGCAAATTCGCTAGTCATGAATTTCATGAATAACCAAGCTCCTTCACTATTTCCGTTCTTGAACATTGCGATATCTTCGCCACCAAGAACAGAGTGTGAACCAGCTTCACCTGCAGGCATATCAGCAGTTGCGTACTTAAAATCAGGATAAGCTCCATCCATTTCAGCTGACTTCCATGGACCTTCAAGAAGCATCATGTAACGGCCTGTGCCAAAGCCATCAGTCATAGGGATATCACCGCTGTTGAATCCTGTTAATTGACCATCAGCATACATATCTGCAAGCTTTTGGATGATTTCAACTGTCTTTGCGCTATTTAGATAGCCAGTTGCCTTTGTATAATTATCATTAGTGATAGAGCCACCATAGCTCCAGATATAAGGACAAATGTTCCAACCAGCAAGAGCAGGTTCATTTAAGCCCCAAACTTGTTGACCATTCTCATTTGTTCCAGATAATTTGGCAATTGCTTCAAACATCTCATCCATAGTTGTTGGAGCAGTAATTCCAGCATCTTCAAATGCTTGTACATTGTAGAATAAAATCTTAGTGTTAGTGTTTAGACCTAATGCATAGTAGTTGCCCTTTACATAGCCTGTGCTCATTGCAGAGTCTAGTAAGCCACCTGCTACTTCATTAAAGTCAGCCATTTCACTATCAAGTGGTACTAAAATATCCATCTTTTGGAATTCTGGTACCCATGCAATATCCAAACGAGCAACATCAGGTAGACTATCAGAGCTTGCGCTTACGATAATCTTGTCATGAAGTTCTGCCCATTCATGTGATACTGCATTAACTTTGTAACCAGGGTTCTCTTCCTCGAATTTAGGAATAAGAACGTTCATAAGAGTTTCATTTTCGGCAGACTGTGCGCTATAGTGATGCCAGAAATTGATAACTACTGGTTCAGTTTCCTGGTCTGAATCAGTCTCTGATGAATTTGTACATCCTGTTGCGATTCCCAAAATCAAAAATACAGATAGTACTAACATCAGAGCTTTTTTAATGTTTTCTTTCTTCATCTTTTTAGATTTCCTCCTTTTTTTAATATATGAACAGAAAATGATGGCACATTTATCATATTTTCTGTTATATAACTTTCATTAAGAACATCACACCATATCGTTTTTTCTATTGGTAAGAAAACTTCGTGTTTACATTCACTTGCATTAATAATCACAACAATACTTTCTTCATCAATGTCTCTTGTATATGCATAGATGTTTCGTTCATCATCGCATATCAGTGAATGATATTTTCCTTCATATAATGTTCTATTATTTTTTCTTATCGAGATAAGTTTTTTATACCAAGATAATAATTCTTTATTTTGTTTTATTTCGTTCCATTCCATACATAGTCGACAGTCTGGATCATTATCGCCACTCAAGCCAATTTCATCACCATAGAATATCGCTGGACATCCTGGCATTGTCATCTGCATCGCTATCGCTAATTTATATTTGCGAATATCGTTATTGCATTCATACATGAATCTAGCAGTATCATGGCTATCTAAGAGATTATACATTCTTAAAGAAACTTCTCTTGGATATAGTGACAACATTTTATTAATTAGATGATCAAATCGAGATGGCTTAATTTCTTCCTTGGCTATCCAATCAACCATAGCATCACGGAACAAATAATTCATGGCTGTATCTAGGCGATCAGAATTGACAAGTTTGCCTGCATCACCCCATGTCTCGCCTAATAACAGTGCATCAGGTTTAATCTTTTTTATTCGTGTAGAGAATCTTTGGAAGAAGGTTGTAGCAATTTCATCAGCAACATCAAGCCTCCAACCATCAATATTAAATTCTTTAATCCAATATTCTCCAATTTTTATAAAGTATTCGACTACATCAGAATTTTCCATATTGAGCTTTGGCATCCATTTATAGTGGCCTACACAATCATAGTTTTTTTCTTCTAGTAAAATAGGATAGTTATCTATATAGAACCAATCAGCAAATTTAGATCCCTTACCTTTTTTAACTACATCTTGGAAATATGGCCAATAGTAACCACAATGATTGAATACACCATCCAAGATAATCTTCATATCCTTTCGATGAACTTCATCAACAAGTTTTCTTAGATCATCTTTATTGCCAAATGATGGATTTATTTCATAGTAATCAACCGTGTCATATTTATGATTTGATGGAGCTTTGAAGATTGGTGTCATATAGATACAGTTGACTCCTAAATCCTTAATATAGTCTAGTTCATCAATAATTCCTCTAATGTCACCACCCATGAAATTTTCTCTTGTCGGTTTACTTCCCCATGGAACGCAGTCTTTTGGGGAAAGTGTCTCATCTCCGTTTTTAAATCGCTCTGGGAAAATTTGATAGTAGATTAATTTATTACTCCACGATGGAGCATAATGTCCATCAGATTTATTTGGCCATAAGAATTCAAAATAATTTTTATTAAAATCAGGCTCCCCATTATCAAATCCTTTTGCACCATAAGAAATTTTTTCATTGTCATCATCAAATACAAAATAGTAACGTACATAGGCAGCTATCTCTTTAGTGTCTACCACCGTCTCATAATAATCACTATATTTATCTCTATATTCTAGTATCAAAGGAACTCGTCTCAGTTTGTTTTGATTTTCATCACATCTAAACCACCAAACAAGATTTATATTTTTCATATCATCGCGAGCAGTTTGGATCTTAAAACACAACTTTGTTCTATCTATAGGATATATATTTTCTAATGTTGGCCGATGCATTATAGCAGCTATGTTCATTTATTTGCTCCTTTTAATTTCTTCGCTGTAGAATCTCTTGAAATTATAGATGTAGAAAGCATCGTTTGATGAACGCTCGTCATAGTGTTTTCTATTGAATTAATAAGTTTATCAGCGGCTTGAATTCCTAACTCATAAGTATCGACATTTATACATGTAATTGATGGCTGTAATAATTCCATTACTGGGGTGTTATCACAACATACTATTCCAAGTTTATCAGGAATAGTTATTCCCTCGGCTTTTGCCGTTCTTAATACACCAACTACCATACGATCGTTGCTACATATTATTGCATCAGGATGATTGCTTCCTTTTAGTAATTTTTTAGTAAGTTCCATGCCTGATTCAACGCTAGCTTTACCTTCAACAATCAAGTTATCTTCTATTGTGATTCCTTTATTTTTTAACTCTTTACGATATCCTTCAATTCTATCTTGATTGAAAACTTTATCTTTGCCATCAGACATAAATGCTATTTTTTTATATCCACGTTCTAGCAAGTGTTTAACAGCAGCTGCTCCTGCTTGAGTATTATTGATATCCACCCAATCTGCTCCACAATCAATATCTTTTGATCTTCCTAAAATTACATATGGGAAATTTTGTTCATCTAAACTTTTTAATAATTCAACATTAACGATTGATTCTGGAAAAATAATACCGTTTATTCTTTTCCCCATCGCAAGTCTTTTGACTTCTTCTGCTCCATCTATTGAAGCAGATCCGTTAAGAACCATTAAACTATAGTTACTATTATGTGCAGCAGTTTCAATTCCAAATACAGTGTTAGAGAAAAAACTGTTTGAATAATCATTTACATTATCAACATCTATTACTAAAGCAATAGTTAAAGGATTTCCATTCGCAAAATTACGCGCAAAATCATTAGGAACATATTTAAGTTCTTCCATGGCGCTATAGATTCTTTGTTTGGTTTCATCAGAAATGACACCTTTGTCATTTAATACGCGAGAAACTGTAGAATGAGATACACCTGCTAGTTTTGCGACATCTTTAATTGTTGCGGCCATAATTCCTCCATTAACTATATTTTTATGGGCTATAACAGAAATAATAAGTTTATGCACACGTGTGCATAACTAAAATATAGCATTGTAAGCCCTTTCCGTCAACAATTTTTAACTATTTTCAATAATAAAAGCATTTTAATTGTATTTGTTCTATTTTGTATCAATACTATGTGGAAATGTATTTCCCAAAATTATACGGTTTTTCGAAACAATAAAAAATGTTAAGCCATAAACTGAGGCAAAGAAAAAGTTGGACTTATAACATCCAACTCATTGTTTTTTATTTGTAAATGATAGATTAAAGCACTTTTGCGTATTAGTCTAATTCTGCTTTACCAGTATATAACTGATAGTATCTACCTTTTTGTTTTAGTAATTCTTCGTGATCTCCTCTTTCGACTATTTCACCATGTTCAAGTACTATTATTGCATTTGCGTTTCTTACAGTTGATAAACGGTGAGCGATAACAAATGTTGTTCTACCATTCATTAATTCATCCATACCTTTTTCAATTAATTTTTCAGTATGCGTATCAATTGAAGAGGTTGCTTCATCTAATACCATTACTGGTGGATCAGCTACAGCACACCTAGCAATATTTAATAATTGTCTTTGACCCTGAGATAAGTTAGCACCATTAGCAGATAACATTGTTTGATAACCATGAGGTAATCTTTCTATGAACGAACTTGCATTACATCTTTTTGCTGCAGCGATACATTCTTCATCTGTTGCATCTAATCGACCATATCTAATGTTATCCATGATTGTTCCAGAGAATAAGTTTGTATCTTGAAGAACGACACCAACAGACCTTCTTAAATCGTCTTTCTTAATCTCTTTAATAGGAATACCATCATATGTTATATTTCCATTACAATCTTCAATATCATAAAACCTATTAATCAAACTTGTAATTGTTGTCTTGCCTGCACCAGTAGAACCTACGAAAGCAATCTTTTGACCTGGTTTAGCATATAGAGAAATATTTTTTAGAATAAGTTTATTTTTGTTGTATCCAAAAGATAAATCATTAAATCTAATGTCACCTTTAAGAGGTATTAATTCACCGTTAGCTTTCTTCCAAGACCAAGAACCAGTACCATTTTTAATTAGTTCAGCTTTTCCTTCATCTAGTTCTGGATCCATATCCATAACGTTAAATACTCTTTCAGCTCCAGCTAATGACATCATAATGCCATTAAATTGTTGTGAAATATTTGAGATTGGTCCAGCAAATTGTCTTGTGAATAAAAGGAAAGAAGCTAGATCACCAATTCTTAAAACACCATTAACACACATCGTGCCACCGATTACTGCAACTAATGCATATGTAGCGTAAGATAATGATGCATTAATTGGCATTAACATCGAAGCATATGCGTTTGATTTTACAGAATATATATATAAACGATCTGCAATCTTTTCAAACCCTTCAATAGCTTCGTCTTCATGATTAAATACCTTTATAACTTTTTGGCCCGCAAACATTTCTTGTGCGTATCCATTTATATTTGACACTTCTCTTTGTAGACCTGCAAATGTTCTTCTTGATCCTTTAGCTAAAACAAATGTGACAATAAAGATTACTATTAACATCGCAAAAACAACACCAGTTAATTTTATATTTAATGTCAACATCAACGCAAAGCATCCAACAATATTAGTAATAGTTTGAACTAAAGTTGGAAATGCTTGAGCTATCATTGGTCTGATTGTATCAATATCATTAGTGTAGTAATTCATTACTTCACCATGTGTTCTTCCGTCAAAGAAGCTAAGTGGTAATTTCTCCATTATTCTAAATAAATCAGTACGCATATCATGTAGCATACCTGTTGAAATAATAGATATCAATTTATTGAATGCATAAGATGAAACGATACCAATAATATAGATAATAGCCAATAGTATCAACATCTTGATCAAATTTGATAAGTCTGGATTACTAACACCAATATATGGAACAATACAATCATTCAAGATTGGTGTGAATAAATAAGAAGAAAGAACGCCAGCTAAACTTGATAATAATGTAAATATAATAGCTAGAACAAATCTCCACTTATAGTGAATATTTATATATGAGAAGGTTCTTTTTGTTGTGCCCCAAACATCATTAGCTCTTGATGTGCGAAGTTGCCTGTAATTAGTATTTGCCATAATTATTCAGCTCCTTCCATTTGTGTAGTATATAAGTCGCGATATACTTCGTTTCTTTCCATCAATTCATCATGAGAACCAATGTCAGCAATCTTACCATCTTCCATAATAACGATACGATTTGCTTCTTTAACCGAAGCAACTCTTTGTGCAATGATAATAGTTGTCATTCCACTCAGCTTTTCTTTGAAAGCTAATTGAATACGATGATCGGTATCGGTATCAACAGCACTAGTAGAATCATCAAGAATAATAATCTTTGGTTTTCTTAATAAAGCTCTAGCAATACATAATCTTTGTTTTTGACCGCCAGAAACATTAGTACCGCCTTGGCCTAACTCACGATCGTAACCATTTTTATGTGCAGTGATAAATTCATGAGCTTGCGCATCTTTACATGCTTCGATGATTTCTTCATCACTCGCATCAGGATTACCCCATTTCATGTTTTCTCTAACACTTCCAGAGAACAAAGTGTTCTTTTGAAGAACCATTGCAATGGCATCTCTTAACTTTTCAAGTTTATATTCCTTGATATCATGACCGCCAATCAATATTTCTCCGGAATCAATATCATATAGCCTTGGTATTAATTGAACTAGAGAAGTTTTTCCAGCACCTGTAGGTCCTAAGATACCAACAACTTCGCCTGGATTAATTTTTAAATTAATATCTTCAAGAACTTTATTTTCTGCATCTTTAGAATATTTGAAAGATACATTCTTGAATTCAATTGAACCTTGTTCAACTTCAAGATCTGGATTTGCATTTTCATCAGTTATACTAGGTTCTTCTTCTAGTACTTCATTAGCTCTATCAATAGATGCTTGTGCCATTACTACTTGCATAACAACATTAGACAACATCAATAGTGAGAAAAGAATTGCTTTTACATATGATAGATAAGCCATGAAATCACCAGTAGGCATTGTTCCACCAATAATTGCCTTGCCACCAATCCATGCAACTGCAATCATACAAATATACATTGCAAGTTCAAATGCTGGTCTATTTAAAATAACGATATTCTCAGCGTGTCTTTGAGCTTTTAATACTGCAACAGAAGATTTATCAAAGTCTTCATTTTCATAATCTTCTCTAACGAAAGTTTTTACAACTCTGATACCATTTATGTTTTCATCTAATTTTTCATCTAAGGCATCAAACTTCAACATCATGTTTCTAAAACGTGGATGCGAAATCATTGTAATTAAATATAGAATTAATCCTAAGATAGGAAGAATAATCGCAAAGACAAAAGATATTGTTGAATTCAACTTATATGCATTATATGCACTAAGCGCTAAGTTGACTGGTGCACGCATTGCCATTCTTACAATTTGCACATAAGCTAATCTCATCATACGCATATCAGTAGTTAAACGCATAACAATAGTTGATACTGGGAATTTTTCAATATTCGCAAAATCATATGTCTGAATCTTATGATACATTGCGTTTCTAATATTCTTAACAAACTTAGTAGAAGAAATAGATGACAACAAACCACTTAATGCGCCACATAATGCAGCGATAAGTGCCATCGCAACCATATATATACCCTTTTTAGTTATATATTCGATATCACCACCAAGTTCATAAATGCCAACATCGATAATATCAGCCATAACCAAAGGAATATAAGCATCAAAGAATACTTCAATAATTGTAAAGATTGGGCCAAGTATCGCTGCCCACCATCCATCTTTTGTGTATTTAACTAATAGCTTTATCATTTAATCACCTACCGTATTCTTCTAACAATTTTGTGGATAACTTTTCAATATTGCCATTTGTATCAGCATTGAAATCGTGCATCTCACATTCATCTATATCAAACTTCATTTGTAATGGTTCTTTACTTGTGAATGGACTCCATTCACTTAATCCTTCGTCATTTGGATTACCATTTCTTGCGAAATTTGCCCAATATTTATTCATATTTCTAGCAAGTTCATAATCTTTATCAGTATATGGCCTCCAACAACCGGCAAGCGAATTAAACTGATAACGATTATCACAAGAATGAGGAACACCTACATCATCACCTGGCTGTTCTCTAGTAAACACATATGAATATATTGGCTTGTGTTTACTTTCACTTAACTTTTTGCACAAGGCAACAATATTTGCACATAGGTTAACCCCGAACATAGGCTTTTTATTATTGGCACCTTCATCAGCTGTACAACCGATGATTATTTCTACATCTTTTAACTTATTTTCAGCTAACAACCTTGTAGGTTCATCTTCTAGAACATAGCCATCAATATTCATGCCAAATCCACCGAACATTCCAAATAATTCATCATTCTTATCTCTTAGAAAGTTGGCATCTAATTGACGCATTTGAGTGATGTTTTCACAACCACACTCCTTCATAAATTGTATACCTTTTTCTTCGATTTGTTGCTTAGTTTTTTCTTTCATTAGATTATTTAAACCGATCGCCGATTGTAACGAAACGCGACCAACATAATTTGAACTTAACTTAGATGCAAGTAACGCTAATGAGGAACCTCCTCCAGCCGATTGGCCAAAGCACATGATACGATTTTTATCACCACCAAAGTATTCAATATTTTCATATACCCATTTCAATGCATGTATTTGATCTAAGAGTCCATAATTCCCACTACTGTTAAATTCGTTTTCTTTATCTAGTTCTGGATGAGCAAAATATCCAAAAACATTTAATCTATAAGTAATGTTTACAACGATGCATCCATTTTTACAGAATTCATCACCACAATATTCATAATCTGATCCATACCATTGTTGTAGACCGCCACCATGAATATAGAAACATACAGGCAAACAATCATTTTCGCTTTCAGCTGGAGTATAGATATTTAAATATAAACAATCTTCCGACATCTTAGGTGGATATGGATAATTATCAACCATAATATATGGATGATTTGAGTCATCGGTAATATCGTCGATGCAATTAGCCCAGCGATCATATTGAACACAAGCTGGTCCATAAGTATCACACACCTTAATGCCATTCCAAGGTTCTAGCTCTTGTGGAGCCTTCCACCTTAGTTCACCTATTGGAGCTTTAGCATATGGAACACCTCTAAACAATGAAAAACCTGCGTTAGATTTAACACCTTTTAGATATCCGTATTTGCATTTAACAAGTTCTATCATCGTTTATCGTTAATTCCTTTTCCTTCTTTGTTAAATAGATAAAAATAATTTTCATCAAATGTTAACTTAACATTTTGACCATTCATATATTTAAAACCTTCATCATTTAAATTCTTTTCAACAATAATAATCTCTTGCCCATTTAAATCACAGTGAATAAGCAAATCTTTTCCATCAACATCTGTGTAATTAACAATTGCATCAACACCATAATTACCGATTGCTATATTAAATGGCCTTATTCCCAAAGTAATAGTATTATCTTTTCCGATTTGTTTCATTTGATAAGAAGAAAGTTTATATTCCTTATCAAAGAAAACAAATTTATTGTCATTAACTGGAACATCAGCAAAAATATTAATTGAAGGATAACCGACAAATTGTCCACAAAACAAATTATTAGGGTAGTTATAGACATTTATGGCTGTATCATCTTGTTCAATGATACCGTTATTCATGACGATTATTCTATCTGCCAACAACAAAGCATCTCTTTGGTCGTGAGTGACATATATTATCGTAATTCCTAATTCTTTTTGTATTCTTTTTATTTCGCTACGAAGATTAATTCTAATTAATTCATCTAAATTAGAAAAAGGTTCATCCATCAATAATACTTTTGGTTTTCTAACAAGTGCTCTCGCAATAGCTACACGTTGTTTTTCGCCACCCGACAATTCTTCAGGAAGGCTTTCGACTTTGTTGTTTAATTTTAATAGGTCAATAATAAAGTTAACTTTTTCATCTACTTCTTCACGAGGTAAGTGTTGGTTCCTTAGAGGGAATGCAACATTGTCATATACTGTTTGATTTGGATATATAGAATAATTTTGGAATACCATTGATACATCTCTGTCTTCCGGTTTTATATCATTAATTAAAGTCTTATCAAAATATATTTCACCTAGAGATAGTTGCTCTAATCCTGCGACCATTCTCAAAACAGTCGTCTTTCCTGAACCTGATGGTCCAACAATCACTGTCAATTCACCGCTTTTAATTGTGGCATTAAAATGTTGAACAGCTACCACGCCTTCATTAGATGTATATGGCATCGCTTGTTGCTTTTGTAAAATATCTTTCTTTTCTTTACGATTGAATATTCCGTTTACTTCAACAAAAGGATAAATCATCGTAACATCTTTAAATATAATATTTGGCATTACTTTGACTTCTTTCTAGCTAAACGGCTGTTTATATCTGTTGATGAAATTTCTTCTTGTTTATCATTTTCTTCTTCAACAGGTTTTAAATTATCTTGAAGATTATTATCTTCAATAAATTTTTGCATCTTTTTCTCAATTCCGATTCTTGTTAAATCAACATATAAAGCAGGCGCGATTACTAATACTAGTGGAACAACTTCAATCATCAAAACAATAAACGCTAATAATATAACGTTCAATATTGAAATAAAAATATTTTGAAAAGCAAAGAACAACGAAAGTCTAATTGTATCAATTATTTTCAAATAAAATCTTGAGATAACTGCAGGAATATAAATAAGTGAAACAGCATAAACTAGTGTCACTATTATCGCAAGAATCAAATATAACAATCCAAAGATATTCCACTTATAGATTTGAATTGCCGCATAATCTCCAACAAATACAAAAAAAGTCGCAATTAAATAAATTAAATTTATTTTTACACCAATAAGAATATTATCTTTAAAAGTATTAAAGAAATCCTTCATCACTCCTTGGCCACGACCATTAAAAATTATTTTATTAGAAGTATGATACAAAGCAACGGATGCAGGAATAATAGTCACGATAGGAATACTACAAACAATCCAAAAAAAGCTAACAATAAGCATGTTAGCAATTGTTTCTAGTATCTTCATTAAGGGACTATTGTACTTCATCTTATAATTCTGTTTCTTTTACTTTAATTGTTTCACCAGCTTTAATTATTTCGCTTGTCTTGAATGATGTTAATATTTCAACATCTATAGCACTTGGATTATAAATCATTGAGCCATCACCACTATATTCGAGATTGCGATATGCATTTACATATTCAATAATTTCGCTATTTGTCGCAAACCAAATAGTATCTTTATATTCATGTAAGAACTTTAATAGATTTTCTATCACATCATAATTGCCATCATGATCAAATTCATATCCATGTCCCCATAAATAGAAAAGTGAAGGAATGAAGATTGGCTTTTCAACAAAGTCTTTCGCAAGTTTCATTAATTCTGGATCATTGTGATGACATGTTGGATTTAATATTAAAAAATCTTTAGGAATATCAAAACTGTGTGTTGATTCTACAGTTCTAGCTCCCTTATATCCAGCATCTTTTAATAACGAAACAACTTTTTCATTATAGTGGCCAAATGGATAGGCAAACATTTTAACTTGTTTATCTATAAGCTTTTCTAAATTTACCTTGTCTTCTATTATTTCGTGCATTGCATAAGGAGTGCCGATAGATATCAACGATGAATGATATAAGCCATGGCCACCAACTTCATGATTCTTATATATTTCTTTTACTTCTTCTTTATCAAATTTAGAAATATCTACTTCTTTTTGGTCGGGGCCTTTAATTATTTGTTTGTGGCCAAGCACACCATAATTCAAGTTAAAAGTACATTTGGCATTATATCTATCAAATATTTCAATTAATCTTTTATCTTGAACAACACCATCGTCATAACTTAAAGTAAATGCTTTAGCTTTGTGTCCTGGAAATAATAAAGTATCAAATCTTTTTCCCATACGACCTCCTTCATAAACACAAACACATATTCTATTGAACATGTGTTTGTTTTAATTATATTTTGTGAGCTGTAATTGGTTCTTTTTCTCCGAACTTCCATGCCGAATTATTATCGGCATCAATTTCAACTTTATCGCCAATAAATTTCAATGTGTAGACATCAGTTAAACAAGTTTCAACCCATCTACCATGCATAACTAATTTATCAGTATCTTCAAAGTGCGCATCACCTAAATATAGTTGATGTAGATCTTCTGATTTACCTAATAGATTAGTGAATCTAGTTCCGTTCGTAGAGAAACGAATAGTTTCTTTTCTTCCACTTACTGTTTCAAGATTAAATGTATATCCATAATCATCAAACTTGAAACCAAATGTCTTGATATTGTCAGGTCCTTCGCCAGTCATGAAACTTCCAGCAAATGGTGTAAATATACCAGTATCAATTTGATATGTCTTTCCATCAATTTCATCCTTTAATGGAGAGAATGGTTGACATTCAGGATTACCAACATTTAATCTGCTAAGTTTTCTACATAGTTTTTGATAATCTTCTTCATTATCTTCAATTGGTCCTGCTTCTTTGATTTTTTCTATAAAGTCCCAAGTAATATCTAATGTTGATTGTGCCCAATGTGCTCCAACAGCTGTTTCGGTGATACCAATTATCATGTCCTGTTCAGGAAGAACGATAGTGAATTGGCCCATTGCACCATCAGCACGATATGCCAAGTGAGGTTTACACATCCAAATCTGGAATCCATATCCTAAGAAGTTATCTGAAGCTTCAGGGTTGTTGATTGATTCTGTAGCTGAATCATTTTGATTAGTAGTAGCTAATTTAACATAATCTTCAGCTAATATTCTTTCTCCATTCCATACACCGCCATCAGCATATAGTTTCATTAATCTAAAGTTATCTTCGGTGGTTGCAAACAATCCACCACCACCAACTTCCATACCATCTGGCATTGTCATCCATCTTAAATTATCAGGATTAATACCAATCTTATTAAATAATCTTGGTGTTAAATAATCATGTAATCCTAAACCAGTTTTCTTTCTAACGATTGCACCCAATAATGTTGAACCGGTTGAATTGTACATGTAAGTTGTACCTGGTTTGTGATTAACAGGAGTATGTATAAATTCTTTTATCCAATCTTTTGATGGACGTGGCATTGTGTCCATGCCACAACCCATACACAAGACATCTTTTACTGTTAATAGCTTTAGATTTTCACTAGGATTTTCTGGAGATTCTTCAGGGAAAATATCAATAATTCTTTCATCTAGTTTAACTAAGCCTTCAGTATAAGCAATACCTACTGCTGTAGCTGCATAAGTCTTAGTATGTGATTGTAGACCGTGTCTTAAATTTGGACCAAATGGTGCCCACCAGCCTTCTGCACATAGTTTATTATGACGCATGATCATTAATCCATGCATTTCAGTTTCGCTTTTTTCTAGATTATCAATATACTCAAGAATCAAACTACTTTTAATTCCGACTTGTTCAGGTGTAGCTTTTTCAAATTGTTCACGTGTATTCATTATCCTTTTATGCCTCCCACAACCATACCTTTAATAAGTTCTTTTTGTACAAATGGATATACAAGTAATATTGGTAACAATGCAATAATTGCTATAGCCATACGGGCAGACTCTGTAGGTAATGATCTTGCAGCCAACAATACTGCTTCGTCTTGTAAATCTGTTGTCTTTAAGAATTGAATAGAATCCATTAACTTCTTTAAGTAAACTTGAATTGTATATAACTTAGGATTACCGATATAGTATAGACCACTAGACCAGTTGTTCCAATAACCTAAAGCCGAGAATAATCCAATTGTTGTCATTATTGGTTTAGATAGTGGAACCATAATTTTTGAATAGATTGTAAAATCTCTAGCACCATCTAGTCTTGCTGCTTCAACAAATGAATATGGAATATTTGCGTTGAAATAATTTCTAACCAACAATACGTTCATACCGTCCATCAAAGTACCAGGAATTAAATATGCCCAAATAGTATCTTTGATATTAAACAATCTTGTCCAAACAATATAACTAGCTGTGATACCACCATTAAATAACATCGTAAAGAATAAGATAAAAGCAATTACATTTCTAGGTTTAAAATCTTTACGAGATAATGGATAAGCAAACAAAGAAGTAATAATCAAACTTGCAGTTGTACCAACTACAGTTACTAAAATAGTTAAACCATAAGCTCTTGCGATAGTCGCTCTTTTTGCCCACATGAATTCATAAGCACTAAGCGACCATTCACTAGGAATAAAACGATAACCATGAACTAACGAAGATTCTGAAGAGAAAGAAACAGTCAACATTAGTATTAGTGGTACGATACAGAATAACATTAATAGAATCATTGCAACTAATGATCCATAATGGAATCCTCTTTCGCCCTTCATCATTTGAATTTTATTATTTGATTTAGACATGTTTCCTCCTTTCTAGAACAACGAGTTCTCTGGGTTAACTTTCTTAACCAACATATTAGAAGTTAATACCAATACGAAACCAATGACTGCTTGGAAAATACCTGCAGCTGATGACATACCGACATTGTTATTAACCATCAAAGCACGATATACGAAAGTATCGATTGTTTGTGTGGTGTTATATAACATACCATTGCCTAATGGTACCTGATAGAACAATCCAAAGTCTGAATTGAAGATATGACCAACAGACAACAATAACATCATTGTAATAATAGGTTTTAGAAGAGGTATTGTAATGTATTTAATTTGTTCCCACTTAGTTGCGCCATCAATTCTAGCTGACTCATATAATCCTTTATCAATTCCACCGATTGACGCCATATAGATAATTGAACTTTGACCAGCATTTTGCCAAATATGTACTATAGTCAAAATTAAAGGCCAATATTTATCTTCGGTATACCAACTAATAGGATTATCAGTAAAGAATACAGTATTCAAATAACCATATGATACTGATAAGAATGCATATACTAAGAATGACAAGATAACAGCTGATACCATTGAAGGGAAACAAATAACTGGTTGAATCACTTTAGCAATTTTGCGTTTTGCGATTTCATTCATACACAAAGCTATAGTTACAGCTAAAACCAAGTCTAAAACAATCCATACCGCATTATATAAAACAGTATTTCTGATCATGATAAATGCATCTTTTGTTTTGAATAGGTATTCAAAGTTATCAAAACCAACCCATGGTGAAGCAAAAATACCTTTAGCATAGTTGATTTTCTTAAATGCAAGTAAAATACCAAACATTGGAAGGTAGTTATTTACTAAAAGATACAGCATTCCAGGGAGCATCATTAGATACAAAGGAAAGTCATTTTTAAAACGTTCAAGTTTCTTGGCTTTCTTTTGTTTGGCTAAGACATCATCAAATTCTGATACATTTTTACTCTTTTCCATGCCAAAAACCTCCTTCTACATATATAAGTTTATAATTATCTTCTTTAGAAGACATTAAAAAAAATACAATGGTGTTTTAATTACTAATCCTTTATTAACTGGCTCACAAAAGCACTTGCATTTTCCAAATATACAGCATTGCTTGCAATACCAATAATAACGTCATTATGATAATAGTTTGCTTTATGCAAAGCAGAATCGCTATGCAGTATAATGCCGCCAACAATTTCTTTTCCACTAGAATCTGGATATCTGTATAAATCAGTATCATTAGCCTTTAATAGATCTTCATCTATAAGCAAAGATAAGTCATAAAAAGCATCTGCTTCTATGAATTTATCAAAATCATCTTTAAAACCTACAAAAACATCTAAATCAGTAATAGAAAACAAAGCATTAAGTACTTGAAGAGTTTCAATATCATCTTCTTCCTTGTTATCCATACCTAAAGTCAAATAATCATTTACATCAACAACCTTGCCTTCGACATCAACACCGGCTTCTTCTAACGTATCCGTAAATACACTATCATCAACCTCTAATATTTGAGCATCACTATTAACTAGTACCGCATACATCAATACCGGTTTAGTAGTAAGAACTCTAATCAAAGAAAATATACAAATAAAAAATACTAATATCGCACTTACGATAGGAATCTTATAGTAATCCCAAAGAAATATTAATTTAGTTTTGCGATCTTTTAAACCATCAAATGTTTCTTTATCTTTTTTTATTCTTTCAATAAATTTCATTATTCATTTTTACCATTCATACGCCATTCAGCAGGAGAAACACCAACCAGTTTTCTAAAGACGGTTGAGAAATAAGAAATATTATAATAACCGACATAACTTGCGATTTCTGAAATTGACATATTTGTCGACAACAACAAACGTTTAGATTCATCGATTCTAAGTTGGTTAATATATTCTCTTAGGTTCATACCCATATTATTTCTAAATAACTTAGATAGATAGTTTGGTGTAACAAATGCAACTTCCGCAACATCTCCTCTATCAATATTATCGTGATAATTATCATCCAAGAATTTTTTAGCACGATTGATGATATTATCAGAATCGTTTTTATTAATGATTTCGTTATTATATATATTCATCAGTTCTTTACTATAAGCCAATAAGTTCTTTTTATTATTTTGTAAGTCATTGTATTGTTTTATTTTTTCATTATCAGAAATAACTGAATTAGAAATATTATTATCTTTTAGAATTGTGAAATAGAATAAAGTAATTTCCTTTTTAAATTGTTCAGACTTGTTTGCTTTTTCGCTATTATCTAACAATTCATTTATATACTCTTCATATCCACTTTCATCTCTATTCTTTAAATACCATAATAATTGATTTTCATTCAAAATAGTTTCATTCTCTAGATTGCTTATATCATCTCCTTGATGGAAAATCTTACCACCATAGAATCTGATCTTCCTAATAGTTGTATATAAATCGCTAAGTATTATAGAGGCTTTATAAAAAACAAACTTATCACTAATTAAAATAACAGGTTCAATTTCAAAGTGTTCTTTACAGAAATCATTTAAAGTGCGACATCTTTCTTCTAGTTGTTGATCATCTACATCATCATTCACGAAAGTAATGCACCATAAAAATCTATCATCAAAATTCACAATAGTATGAGCTGAGCCAATGTAATTGTTTAATATCTCGTCATGAATTCTTGGAGAAGTATAAAGTAATAAATCTTTTGACCATTCACTATTAATTTTTTCAAGTGTATTTAAACAAGTAAAAACAATCTTCCATTTACTATCTGCTCTAAAATTCATGCCATTATTTTCAAGATAATTTTGAATTAATTCGGCATTAGTTCCAAATAGACCATCAGATATTTGTTTAAATACGGATGAACATAACAAATCTTTCTTGATTTGGCTTTCTTCATTAATATTTTCAAAATGGCTATTATAATTAGAAATCATCTTATTAAGAAGATCTTCAACCTGTTTTAATTTAAATGGTTTAGTAATATAACCAGTAGCACGATAATCTATAGCCATTTGCGCATATTTAAAATCTTCATAACATGTTAAAAAAGCAAACTCGGTATTTTCATTATTCTTTCGTGCAAACTTTAATACTTCTGTACCTTTAACCTTAGGCATACCAATATCACACAGTATTAATTCGGGATTTTCTTTGCCTATCATATCGATAGACATAGCGCCATTATATGCTTCTAAAACAACATCAATTCCTAATTTTTTAAAATTGATTTTCTTTTTTAATACATCAATGGTAGAAATATCATCTTCACATATTAATAGTTTCATCGTTGTCTCCAGTATCAGGTATTAATAATTCAATTCTAGCACCACCCTTTTCAGAATTAGATATACGCAATAAATCATCACGTTTATATAATAGATGCAAAGTATATTTGGTGTTAGTTAATCCGATATGTTCCTTTGTAAACATCTTATCATTTGCATTTAAATTATCAATCGCTTCTTGAGGGAAGCCATCACCATCATCTTCTTCTATTAGTCTTATTCCTTTAAATCCCTCTTCTTCATATTTTTCACATTTAATATAAATGTGTAGTGTTTGAATTAAACTCATCGCATGTTTAAATGAATTTTCAACTTGTGAAAATAACAATAAGTACGGGATTTTTGTTTCGACAATATCTTGGTCTACATCGCAAGTATAATCAATACTATTAGGGAATTTTATTTTTTGCATCTCGATATAGTTTTCAATTTGTTTTAATTCTTCTTTGATTGAAGTCCATTCACTACTAGTGTTTAACATGTATCTGGTAAATTGAGAAAACTGATAAATATAATCTCTTACTTTTTCAGGGTCATTATCATAAGTAAGATTTGAGATAGTAGTAATTCCATTCATAAATGTATGCGGTCTTAATTGCCCTCTTAGCATTCTTAACTTATTTTCTTCTTCTTTTAATCGCATATCGTATTGTTCAATTTTTAAATCCGTGATTTGAGAAGTCATATTATTGAAATTTGTATATAACTCTTTAAATTCGTCACTACCAACATTTTCAGTATCAATACGATAGTCAAAATTGCCTTTTGATACTTCTTGAGTTGCGACTATTAAATCGTTTGTTTGTTTCATTATTCTGCGCCTAAAATAAGAGAACAACAAAACAATTAAAACGATTTCTAATATCGCATTACTCAAGAATAAAGTTCCTGTTAATAAATTAAAATAAGATCTATTATATTTGACTGTTAAAATACCAATAATGTTTGAATATTCACCAACCAACGTAGAAGTTACAAAACCATCTTCGTATTTTGTTCCTTCGCTTGATGGTTCAATGCTATCTACAAGTTTTTCATCTCCGATGCTTAGTATTTTTTCTTCTCCATCTGTAAATATTGCCGTTACATCACTATCACTAATTTTGTCGTTGAACTTATATAGATCACAATCACTAACCGTACCGATAATGAAACGGCCCATCCTCATACATTGATAAAAATATTTATTACCACCTATATATTTAATTTCCCAACTGTGGTCACCGACAGGTGCGCTTTCTTCAACACATATTTCTTTTAAATACGATTTAACCATCGGCAACTTAACAATGGTAGATTTTGAACTAGCATTATACGTATAATAGCCAGAATTAACATCATATAAAAAGATAGCTGATATATCATCCGATGCGATTATTTTCTTTTGTAATAAATCAACAATCTTTTTACCGGTAAATGTATCAATTTCGTTTGGATTCTTTTGAAATTCAGTATCATCATATAAAGTTACAAAAACATCATATACTTGTTCGTGTATTAGATTTAAACGTGTATCTGTATTTGAAACCCACTTACTACAAATTGAATTATTTTCATTCATTTGCGTTTGGTTAATTTGTTTTTGATATGAATAAACAGTAGTAAATAAAGAAATGGTCGAACAAAAAAGAATAATTGCCAACAATCCCACAACTACTTTGCGCCACGATTTAAAATTGAATATATTAACCATTAATATAATTATATCTTGAATTATCTGATAATGGATTCCGCTCATATAAAAAGGGCACATTACGTGCCCTTGTTTCTAAAGTTTATTCAATACCAGTAGCTACTACCTTTACATCATCTGGATTATGATGTTTCTTAACAGTTAGA
>JAUNNY010000042.1 GCA_030531215.1 Erysipelotrichaceae bacterium | reverse complement strand
ATAAATGTTATTGCGAAGAATCAAGAAGGCAAAAAAGCAATCTATAAATACTTAACGCACTGTTTTACTTTAGAAGATAAAGATATAACCTTTGAAAAAGATGGTATTACTTGGCAAACTACTGAACTACAAAAGATTATTAGTGATAATAGAGAAAACCTTTTAATTGGTCTAGCATATCACAGCACCGCTATGGCTGAAGCTCTAATGATGGGTAAAGATGCTGATATTAATTTAATAAGAGAAGATATAGCAGATTGTGATTATGTAGAGATTGCCCCAATATGTACCTATAAGAAGTATTATCCTAATAAATCTGATAACGAAATAAAAGACGCTATTAAATTAATTATTGATTCAGCTAAGCAAGAAAACAAACTAGTAGTGGCAACCAGCGCTCCTCAATATGTAAGTAGAGGTGAATATTTAGAATATTCAATTTTATATGAACATAACAATCATAAGAAATTATCGGATGATTATGATGCTCATTTATATACAACAGAAGAAATGAAGTACGCTATGGATTGGCTAGACAATGATGAACTAGTAGAAGAAATTGTTGTAACTAATACACACAAGATTATGGATATGTGTGATGATTTCAAACCTATGGACAACACATTTCATATGCCTTATATCGAAGACGCATATGACAAATTAGAATCTAGAGTAGTTAAAAAGATGACAGAAATCTATGGTACTAATGTAGATAGATTAATTACTTATAGATTAGAAACTGAACTAAAACTAATAGAAGATAACGGCTTTGCACCAATCTATATGCTTGCAGCAGGAATTTGTGATGAATCAAGAGCACAAGGTTACAAATATAGTTATAGAGGTGCAATTGGTGCATCGCTTGTTGGTTATTTTTTAGGAATCTCAGAATGTAATCCACTTCCACCTCATACAATTTGTCCTAATTGTCATAGGGTTGTTTGGAATGCAACCGTAGCATCTGGATATGATATTGAACCTCATGAATGTAGAGAATGTGGTCACATTGTAAAAGGTGAAGGGCAAAACATTCCTTATCAAACATTTATGTCTACAGACGGTTCTAGAGTTCCTGATATTGATCTAAACTTAGATCCATTATTTAGAGAAAACATTGTTGATGTAATTAAAAAAGTTGCACCAAACAATGAAGTTTATAGAGCGGGAACAGTAAATACTATCAAATATAAAGACGCAGCGGAGATGGTAAGTGAATTTGCTGGTGATGATGAAAGCGTAATTGATAATGCTACAAGAGAAGATTTAACAAGAACTATATCTAGTGTTGTAGTGGGTCAAGGAAAACATCCAGGCGGCTATATCATTGTTCCAAAAGATGTTGATATTAATGATATAACCCCATTAACTAAAGTGGATGGCGATATAGTAACTCATCTTGAATATCATGATATCAGTGATAATTTATACAAAGTTGATTGCCTAGAACATGCAGATCCAGCAGCTTTAAGATATATGGAGTTATTAGGACTTAATCTAGATGAGATAGATATCAACGATCCAAAAATTTATGAAATGCTTAATGAAGATAATGGTACTTTAGGTATACCAGAACTTGGAAGTCACTACACATCATTTATTCTAGAAAAGATTAAACCAAAGAAATTTTCTGATTTAGTTAAGATTAGTGGTTTTGCTCATGGCACACACGTTTGGACTACTAATGCAGAAGAATTATTTGAAAAAGGAATGCCTTTAGATGAGTTATTAGCTACTAGAGATGATGTTTATAATGTGCTTCGTTTTAAATATGATTTAGCTGAAAATGACGCATATAAAATCATGGAAAGAGTTCGTAAGGGTAAAGGTCTAGAAGATGAACAAGTATCTTTATTAAAAGAACATAATGTTCCTGAGTGGTTCATAGAATCTTGCAACAAGATTATGTATATGTTCCCGAAAGCTCA
>JAUNNY010000012.1 GCA_030531215.1 Erysipelotrichaceae bacterium | reverse complement strand
CTATTTTTTTATCAATATATATCAATAATGAACGCCATTCACTATTGATTTACGTATATAACTATAGGACTATATGAAATATTATAGAATTAGGGATTTAAGAGAGGACAAGGATTTGACCCAACGTGAAATGGGTGTTGTTCTTTCTTGTTCTCAAAGAGTCTATAGTAATTATGAACGTGGTGATTTAGATATTCCTACAGAGATTTTAATTAAGTTAGCTAACTTCCACGATGTTTCTGTAGATTACATACTTAATCGTACTGATAATAAAAAAACAAATCTCTAAGTGAGATTTGTTTTTTGCTTTATAATAAATAAATTTTAGCGCCTTTTTAGTCTTTTTATACCCTTCATCAACAAAGCGCTAATAACACCTGCAACAATTGCTTCAATAATCGAGTTAATGCTTATAGCACCTACTATATATTTAAAGAAGCTTAATACTCCTATATCGATATTTAAAGTTTTTTGCCCCCATATATATAAAGCAATATACACCAGCATTGTATGAATAACACTACAAGAAAAACCTACAATTCCATAAGTTATAATATTTTCTTTCTTAACTAACTTTTCACATATAATGCCAGTAATAAAACCGAACAACAATCTAGGAAGAACAGATATCAACGGATTCACAAATAGTAAATCAATTGGAAAGACAGCTCTTGTGCTTGCGACATATAAGCTAGTTAAACCGAATACAAGGCCAGTAATGCTGGCACCTTTAATTCCAAACATTAATCCAGCAACAATTACCGGAATATGCAAAATAGTTAGCGAAACTAAACCAATTTGAATAATACCTATATTAGGTATTATTCCTAGTAATATTGTAATAGCAAGAAGCATCGCTAAAGATGTTAATTCTTTTGTCTTCATCTTCCTTAATTATAGTATTTTAAAGGCGTTATATACTAACGCCTATTTCTTTTATTTAAATTGAATGTTGCCACTCTTTAATGCTTTATCCATTACTCTACATACTTTAAGAGTTTCGTTATTCCAATATTGAGCAGTCTTCAAATCTTTCTTGTTGAAGATTTTTTTGAATTCAGCATATTCAGAATAGTGAGTAACTTCGATGCATTTATTCAAGCTGTAATTAGTAGTTGTTCCATCGTTCTTAACAAGTCTAAATGTCTTAATAACACTTGAAGCATCATCTGACTTAATATATCCAGCATCGCCTTGAATGCAAGTATTAAGTGGCGCTTTACAATCTTTACAAGCTATACAAGTTGCTTTAAATGTTCCATAATCTAAAACTAATGTTCCAGATGTATCAATCTTCTTACGCATATTAGGATAATAAGCAACCTTCTTAGGTTCACCGAACAGACCTACAACAAAATGAATATTATATACACCAAGATCCATTAATGCGCCACCAGCAAGTTTTGTAGAGAATGCAGGAAGAGTAACGCCTTTCTTAAACTTGTCATAACGAGATGAATATTGTGAGAAGTTTATATCAACCATTTTCATTTCACCAAGTTCTGGAAGAAGTTGTTGCATCTTCTTATAGTTAGGCATATGTCTTAATGTAATAGCTTCAAAGATAATCAATTTTTTCTTCTTAGCTAAATCAATAAGTTCTTTAGCTTGTTTATAAGAAGCCATAAATGGCTTTTCTACGATGACATTCTTACCACATTGAAGTGCTCTTTTTGCAACCTCATAATGTAAACCATTAGGTACAGCGCAATAGATTACATCAATCTTAGGATCGTTATAAACATCTTCATTATTCAAAGAATAATAACCAATATCATATTTTTCTTTTAGTGCTTTAAGTTGTTCTTCAACAGGCGAAGCAATGCCGACATACTTAAATCCTTTTACAAGTTTAGTTGCTTCAATGAATGAAGGAACAATAAATCCAGAACCAATAATACCTACATTAATCATGTTTTTCTCCTTAGTATTTAATCTTAGCACTTCTTAGTGCAGCTTCTAGAATCTTTACTACCATTAGTGTCTCATTATTATAAGACTTAATCAATTCTTTATCTCTGTTTTTCTGTAATTTGCTAAAAGCCTTAAACTCCGATTCAAAGCCAACAAATTCTCCATCGATTCCAGCATATTTATATTCTTTACCATTATTTAATTTAACAGTATATCCGGCACATCTGCTTGAAGTTGAATTAGTGATTAGACATCCTTCATCGCCTTCAACCATTGCATAGCAATTTGCTCCACAATCTTTACAAGCAATTAGTCTTGCTTTAAATGTACCGTAGTCAAGAATTAATACTCCTGAGGTATCAACGCCTTTATTCATATTAGGATAATAATTAATCTTTTTAGGCATACCAAACATCATGACCGTAAAATGAATATTATAAACATTCAAATCTAATAAAGCGCCACCTGCAAGCTTCTTATTAAATACCGGCAGTATCTCACCATCTTTAAATTTATTATAGCGACGAGAATATTGGGAAAAATTACAATTGATCATTTTAATTTCTCCTAATTTCTTAATTTCTTGTTTCATCTTTAGATAACAAGGATTATATCTAGTGGTAATCGCTTCTATGCACATCAAGTTGTGTTTGTTAGCATAATTTATCAATTTTTTAGCATCAGTACTATTAACCGTATATGGTTTTTCTAGCAAAACATCTTTGCCCGCTTTTAAGGCTTTCATGGCATATTCATAATGTAAGCCATTTGGCAAAGCAACATAGATTACGTCAATAACCGGATCACAAAGAAGCATATCTAAGTCAGTAGTCATATAAGAAAAGTCATCTTTAAACTTCTGAAGTTTTTCTTTGTGTCTTCCCCAAATGCCACGTAGATTGTACTCCTTGAATTTTCTACTACACTCTACAAATTCTCCAACAATAAAACCTGATCCAATAACGCCAATGTTCATAAGTCACCTCTAATTATTTAACATCTTTCTAGTTTAACTATTTTACTTTTAATAGCACCATACGTATGTGTTATCTATCATTAACTTGGAAAATCATACACTTCAAATATTCAGAAACATTATTGCCCAATATTATAGGGTGATCTCTTCCTTGTGTTCTTTGTTCAACCAAACGTAAACGTTTATGACAACTTCTAGAAGCCTCATTAATAATCTTCAAAAACAAATCTTTAGGCATATATTCACTGCATGAACAGCTAACCAGATAACCTCCGGGTTTTAATATTTTCATTGCTCGATAATTTATCTCGCGATATCCTTTACTAGCATTCTTAACGCTGTTTTTTGATTTAGTGAATGCTGGCGGATCTAATATAACAACATCAAATTGCTCATGTTTACTTTCACATTCGTTTAAATAATCAAAAACGTCTACAACAATAAATGAAGTGTTGGTAAAATTGTTCAGCTTACTATTTTCGTTTGCTTGTTTGATAGCTAAATCAGAAGCGTCTATACCAATTACTTCTTTAGCAACTTTTGCAGCAGACAAGGCGAATCCTCCAGTATGCGTGCAACAATCCAAAACTCTTTTGTCTTTGCAAATATCTCTTATTGCCAAGTGGTTATACTTTTGGTCTAAGAAGTAACCAGTCTTCTGGCCATCAGCAACATTGACAAGAAGCTTAACGCCATTTTCTATTACTTCAATATTTGTATCAAACTCTTCACTTAAGAAACCTTTGATTCTTTTTAAACCCTCTAATTCTCTAACTTTAGCGTCACTTCTTTCATAAACGCCTTTGATATTGATGCCATCTTCTGAAAGAATTTCTAGCATACATTCAACAAGTAGTTTCTTTCTAACATCCATTCCTAAAGTATCAATCTCGAATACTAAGACGTCTTCAAACTTATCAATAATCAATCCTGGAAGACGATCGGAATCGGAGAAAACAATGCGACAACTAGATGTATCTACTACATCTTTACGATACATCCAAGCATCTAGCAATCTTTGTTTAAAGAATTTTTTATCTATTACTTCATCTTTATTTCTAGTTAATAATCTAATCAATATTTTTGAATTATCATTGATATAACCATAGCCTAAAAAATCATCTTTATAAGATACGACTTCAACAATATCTCCATTAACATATTTGTCGGATATACAATCTACTTCGTTATCAAAAATCCACAACCCGCCACTAGATATAGTACGTCCTTCGTTTTTCTTTAAAGTTACCTTAACCATCAATTAAATTATACATAAAAAAGAAAGTAGGATTTCCTACTTTCTTGTAAGTTCTCTTTCAATAAATTCTTCGTGATCGACTTCTTTAGTGATGTTCCATTCATTCATATCGAAGATATCAAAATAAGTATCAACTTCATATTCTTTCTTAATAAATGAAATATAAGCTTTCTTAGCATATGGGTATGCTTGTTTATAAATAGAAGCACCACCACATATTACATATTCGGTTTCATCGTTTTGATGTTCCTTTAAGAAAGCAAGCAAATCATATATCACTTCAGCGTCTTCATCATCAACTTTGTAAGTTGGATCAATACTTACAACGATAGTGTGGCGATCCTTTAACTTACCAGGCATATGATCGTATGTTGTTTGGCCCATCAATATATTTTTCCCAAGTGTATTTGTTTTAAATACAGCAAGTTCTTCTTTGATGTGCCAAGGCAACTTGCCTAACTTGCCAATACCACGATTAGGATCAAAAGCAACAGAAAAACTAATCATTATACTGATACCTTTCCTTTAATTGCAGGCCATGGATCATAATCAAGAACTTTAACATCATCAATTGTAAAGCCATATATTGATTTAATTTCTGGATTTAGCCATAACTTAGGCAATGGTTTTGGCTCCCTTGATAATTGTTCCTTAATTTGGTCAACATGATCTAGATAGATATGAGCATCGCCAAATGTATGAACAAATTCATATGGTTGATAACCACATACTTGAGCTACCATCGCAAGTAATAGTGAATAAGAAGCGATATTAAATGGCACACCTAAGAATAAGTCGGCACTTCTTTGATATAACTGACAAGATAATTTCTTGCCATCAGCACTTACATAGAATTGGAAGAAAGCATGACATGGAGGAAGAGCCATCTTATCTACTTCGCCTGGATTAAACGCAACAACTAAATGTCTTCTAGAAAATGGATCATTCTTTAGGTTGGTAATTAATTGTTCAATTTGGTCAACGCCACCAAAGTTACGCCATTGTTTACCATAAACAGGACCTA
Source organism: Erysipelotrichaceae bacterium (assembly GCA_030531215.1). Classification (GTDB taxonomy): domain Bacteria; phylum Bacillota_I; class Bacilli_A; order Erysipelotrichales; family Erysipelotrichaceae; genus Colivicinus. The sequence goes on along the minus strand of JAUNNY010000012.1, from coordinate 35,333 downwards.
AATCTCCCCATTTATCAGCGAAAGCTTCATCATCACAAATCTTTTGGATGAATTCTTCCATTGTCTCGCCTTTAAACTCATCAGACTTCTTATATTTTGCATAAGGCCAATCATTCCAAATCTTAACATTCTTTAACGCTAATGGACGAATATTAGTCTCGCCTTTTAAGAACCAGAATAATTCTTCGAAGATACCACGATAGAACACTTTCTTTGTAGTCAATAAAGGGAAACCTTCTTCAAGGTTAACTCTCATTTGATAGCCAAACTTAGAAATAGTACCTGTGCCAGTACGATCCTTTCTAACTTCGCCATTTTCTAATACCCATCTACATAAATCTAAATACTGTTTCATACTTTGCTCCTTTATATATTTCCTTCTAATATCAATGAATGAATTTGCTCTCTAATTTCTGTAATATCATTTTCTCTAGAAGGATGAACTCTATTCGTTAATACAATAATTCCGCAATTTCTTACAAAGTCAACGTAGATAGATCCACCCGCAAATCCTGTATGCCACAATGAGCATTCAGAACATACTTTTGAAACTGCAGTAGTTTTATCAGAGAAGAACCAGCCTATTGTTCTACTTAAATTTAGATTTGTTGTGAAACACGTTTTAAACATTTCAACAGTTTCTTTCTTTAAAACAGGGTAACCTTCATCCAACATCATTCTGACAAATTTAGTTAAATCTTTAGTTGTAGAGAATAATCCTGCATTACCACTTAATCCGTTAAGTTTGAAAGCTTTACCATCATGAACAATGCCTCTAATCAAACCTCTTTCTTCAGTAAACTCGGTTGGAGCGCAATCTTCTATTCTTCTTTTTAAATGAGGATTATACATCGTATCAAACATACCTAGAGGTTTGAATATTACTTCTCTAGCATATTCTTCAATACTTGCTTTATAATGTTCTATTATTTTACCCAAGATAATATATCCAAAATCAGAATATTCTACTTTACTACCAGGTTCAAATAGTTGAGGTTGATTCAATGTGAATTCCCACATCTGCAAAGCGTTAATAGTTTTCTTATAATCTTTATTATCAGCAGGCAAACCAGAAGTGTGGGTTAGTAAATGTTTAATTGTTACATTAGAATATTTGAAATCAGGAATTATTTTTTGAACAGGTGTTTCTAAATCAAAATAGCCATCTTCAATCAGTTTAAGAATTAAGGTTGTTGTAGAAACAACTTTGGTTAAACTGGCTAAATCATACATTGTCTTATCATCAACAGGATATTTATTACCTAGATAATTTTTATAACCCTTGAAACCAACATTCACAAAATAGTTGCTATCTTGAGTTATATAAGCAACCGCAACTCCTGGAATCTTTTTTGTCTTTACACAATCTTTTAAGTAATCTTTTAATATCATAATTTTTTCTGCTTTACATAAATAGCTAAGACTTGGATATCACTTGGATTGATTCCTGATATTCTTGAAGCCTGACCTAAAGAAGCGGGCTTAACTTTGTTAAGTTTAGCTCTGGCTTCTAAAGCAAGATTGTCAACTTTGTTGTAGTTGATATCTTGAGGAAGCTTGATGTTATCCATCTTAGTCATCCTACTAGCTTCTCTTCTAGCTTTCTCTATGTACCCTTCGTATTTAATTTCTATTTCAACTATACTAGATAACTCTCTATTATATTTTACAGCCATTAGGTCCAAGATGTCGCTTAATTTTACTTTTGGGCGCTTCAATAACTCGTAAGCATTATAAGACATATCTTGTTTTTCATATCCTAGTGATTCTAGATAATCATTAACTCCGGTATCTTTATTTACTCTAGCTGTCTTTAGAAATTCGATTAGATTATTTATCTCTTCTTGTCTTTTTAGATAGTGATTATATCTTTCTTCGCTGATTAATTTGTTTTCGTAGCCATATTTAATTAATCTTTGTTCGGCATTGTCATGTCTTAACAACAATCGGTACTCTGCTCTAGAAGTTAATAAACGATATGGCTCATTAGTTCCTTTAGTAACTAGATCATCAATCATAACGCCAATATAAGATTCGTCTCTTTTCAATATTAGTGGCTCTTCGCCGTCTAATTTTCTTCTAGCATTGATGCCAGCGATAAGACCTAAACCAGCAGCTTCTTCGTAGCCCGAAGTTCCTAGAATCTGACCTGATATGAATAGATTATTAATATTCTTTAATTCGAGATTTGCTTTAACTTGTAGTGGATCAACCGCATCATATTCGATTGCATAAGCATATTTAATTATTTCGGCATGCTCTAGACCGATTAAAGAGTGAACCATCTTCTCTTGAATATCTCTAGGCATTGATGTTGAAAAACCTTGAACATATGTAGTATCTAGAGCTAGAGATTCGGGCTCTAAAAACAATTGGTGTCTAGGCTTATCAGAAAATCTAACAACTTTATCTTCGATTGATGGACAATATCTAGGACCAACGCCTTTTACAACGCCTGAATACATTGAAGATTTATTAAGGTTTTCTTTGATGATTTTTAAGGTCTCGTCAGTTGTATATGTTAAGTAACAAGGAACTTGTTTGTCGAATGGCAAAACATCTTCAGGTTTAGTTTCTTCACTATAATGTAAGAACTCGTTAGTTCCTGGTTCATATTGTGTCTTAGAAAAATCAATGGAACTGGTTAATACTCTTTGAGGAGTACCAGTTTTTAGTCTAAATAATTTGATACCTAATTTTCTTAATGATTCACTTAAATTTTTAGTAGTCTTATCACCATCTGGTCCTTCGCTTCTAGTATCAGATGAAATCATAACTGTTGAATCCATATATGTACCAGTCGTCAAGATACACGCCTTGGCTTCAATAGTTCCGCCTTTATTTAATCTCACAGCCTTGAAGCTATTATCTTCACAAATTACTTCTTCAACAATATCTTCAACTAAAGTCAGATTTTCAGTATGCAAACACAAATCTAGCATCATCTTAGAATATTCAAGTTTATCCGACTGAACTCTCATACTCCACACGCCAGGTCCTTTAGTAGTATTAAGCATCTTAAATTGTAGAGCTGTCTTATCTGCAACTTTAGGCATTACTCCACCCAAAGCATCTATTTCTCTAACAACAATGCCTTTGGCGGGTCCTCCAACCGAAGGATTACAAGGCATTTTAGCAACGTGTTTTAAATTAATGGTAACTAAAAGGGTCTTCTTACCTGCATGAGCTAATGACATTGCTGCTTCTACACCAGCATGTCCTGCGCCGACTACTATTGCCTCATACATTGAAAAGACCTCTTATCAATTGATGTTTATCTTTAACAATCTCAAAATGTTTTATACAATCATCATAAGTTTCGTATTCCAAATCTTCATATAGTTCTAATAATGACTCATATAAAGGAAACAACAATAACTCACTAGCTAATATGTATAAACCCTTAGTTGCATCTTTAGCTAACGCATAATCTTCATCCTTTAACATACCCTCAATACTCACAAAAAACTCATCATCTAGATATGCATTAACTATCTCTTCATATTCATAAATATTAGGATATTTCTTAATTATTAAATCGAAATTAAGACCACATTTAGCGTATTTTTCTTTCATAACTATAACTATTATATAACAATAGAACCTTTATTTTTGTCTTAAAGGCAAGACAAAAAAGGACCTAAGTCCTTTTTGTACAATATCGTTTTTTAAACTAATTAGTCACTAGAACTTGAGCTAGTAGTTCTAATTGGAAGATAAGGAGCTAATTTATTAGCCATATCTTCTAAAGTAAGAGTTTGTAACCAAACTTTACCTGGACCGGTCAAGGTAGTTAAGAACAACCCTTCACCACCAAACAAAACATTTTTAACACCTTTGACAGTTTCGATATTATAAGAAACGCTAGATTCAAAGATTGCAACATGTCCTGTATCGACTTTAAGCGATTCACCTTCCTTAAGTTCTAATTCATAAATAGAACCATCAATCTCAGTAAGCACACTACCTTCGCCAGAGAATTTCTGCAAGACAAATCCTTCACCACCAAACAAACCAGCTAAGAATTTCTTGTTGACGATGGCATCAACCTTAATACCAGGATCAGCTACTAAGAAAGCTTGTTTTTGAGCTATATATTCATGATTAGAATCAACCTTAAATTCCTTGATAGAGCCGGGAAAAGCACTAGAGAAAGTAATCTTAGAATCATCTTTTGTTGCGGAATGAGTCACAAACATCAAAGATGTTCCAGAAAAAGATCTACCTAAAGATTTAAAGAAGCCCCCCTCGGTATTAGTTGACATCTCGATACTTGGATCTGCCCAAGCCATCGCGCCAGATTGTGTAAATACCTTTTCTCCTGCGTTTAAAGTTACGGTAGCAGCAGGAAATGAGCCACCAAACACTTCATATTTCATTTGAAATCCTCCTTGTGTTCAACTAAATAATTTATTTTTTTATTATGCGTTTTCGCATATTCTATTTCCGATTTTGTACTAGTACCAATATAATCATCTACGTTAATAACAAATATTTCATCAGCCATATCAATCTTGGCTTTATGCATATCATCTAACATTTCTTTAGTACCAGCAGTCCAAACTTCATCATCACCACTGTGGCCAAATAATCCTACAGATATTACAATATTACCCTCAAGAGTTAATCTTTTCTGAACTTCATAAAACTCATCTTTAAATCTTGTTGAGCCGCATAAAGTAATAACTTTATAATTTCTTACCATACATTAATTATATAATAGTTATATGAAATTCATTGATATGCATTCTGACACCATTGGTGCGCTAATGGGAAACAATAACTCTCTATTAGATAACGATTCAATGATCAACTTAAATAAATTAAAAGAAGCTGATTATCTTTTACAGTGCTTTGCGATGTTTGTGAATCTTAAGGGCGAAGAAGTTAATAATAAGCCATACGAATACTGCAATAAAATGATGGATAGATATTATGAAGAGATAGATAAATATTCGAACATCATCAAACCAGTATATACATATTCAGATATTGAAGATAACATAAAAAATAATATCATCTCTAGTTTACTAACTATTGAAGAAGGTGGCGTATTAGAAGGTAAGATGGAAAATCTAATTTATTTCTATAATCGCGGTGCTAGAATGCTTACGCTAACATGGAATTATAAAAACGAAATAGCTTCACCTAATATGAACTTCTTTGAGCCTGATAGCGTTGATCAAAAAACACCAAATACCAAAGACGGCTTAACTACATTTGGAATTGAAGTCGTAAAAAAGATGAATGAGTTAGGTATGATTATCGACTGCTCTCATGCCGGAGATAAAACTTTCTACGATGTCATTAAATATTCAAACAAACCAATCGTTTGTTCACATTCATGCTCTAGAAGTATTTGTAATCATGTTAGAAATATGAGCGATGATATGTTGTTAAAACTAAAAGAAAATAATGGTGTTGTCGGCATCAATTTCTGTCACGACTTTGTAACCCCAACCGAAGAACTTTCAACAATAAAAGATGTTGTAAATCATATCATTCATATTAGAGATGTAATAGGTATTGATTATATAGGTTTAGGTTCAGATTTTGATGGTATTGAAAATACAAACATCGAATTAAAAGATGCAACATATATGCCTAAACTAGTAAAAGAACTAGAAAATAATAAATTCAGTAAATTAGATATAGATAAAATAACTCATCTCAATGTCTTAAGAGTATTTAAAGACAACTTAAGTAAATAAAAACGTATATATTGTTTTACGACAACATTTTTAATGCTTTATTTATATTTTTAACAATAATCTTATTATTAGAATTGGCTTCTTCACCATCTAAAGTCCAAATAACTTTATCATCGAATGTTAGCTCTATTTCAGAACTATAGTACCAATGGAAATATTTTTTTTGATTAGCTAAAGTTTCAATGATAAGCGGCATACCAAGAATTGGATCTTTTACATATTCAACTATCAAAATGTTGAATTTGCCATCATCTATTTTTCCTTTTTTCTTATCTAAATATTCAATGCCTGCAACACGATTACCAGAAAACACCAATCCAAATAATGCATCATATGTTTCGTTTTTGTTTCCACACTTAACAGTTGTTTTGATTGGCTTAATATCTTGTAATTTTCCTATTCCTTCAAAAATATAAGCTAAATTGCCAAAGGTCTCTTTAGATTTTCTATCTGTTGAAAAAGGAACGTCACAAAAAGCACCAAAAGCTGCTACATAATTAAAATATTTACCATTAAAATTTCCGACATCAAACTCTTTATAGTTTCCCTGACATATTCTTTCCGCAATTGCCTGCCAATCATTTCCAAGATTGAAATTGGAACCAAAATCGTTCATCGTTCCACTTGGAAAATAAGCAAGTAAAGGCTTGTTTTTTTTGGCCATCAATGCATTAGTTATCTCATTGATTGTTCCATCTCCACCAAATCCACAAACGATGTCTACTTTTTTACGATAATTTTTGAGATATTCATAAGCATCGTTCTTGGCTTGCGTAACGTACAATTCAACCTCGTATTGATACTTAGAGAAAACTTCTAGAGCTTCTATTAGATGCGCTTTAGAAGATTTAAGGCCCGATTTAGGATTAACAATAGCTAGCACTTTCATACAACCTAATTCTATTATGAGTTTTAACAACATTCAATCGGTCTAGGAATTATAATGTAGATGGAGAAAAATATGAAAAGAGAATTAGGATTTGCTAGATGTGGTTTAGCGTGTTGTTTATGTTCAGAAAACAGCGTTTGTAAAGGTTGTAAAGTTGATGGTTTTGTAGATTTATCATGGTGTAAAGATGCTGAATGGTGTGAAAACAGAAATTGTTGCATAGAAAAGAATATTGAAGCTTGTTATGCGTGCGACAATAGCGAATGTCAAAAAGGATTATTTAAAGACAAAATTAAACCACGTGCTTTCTGTGAATTTATAAGAAGATATTCAAAAGAAGAATTATTAGACTGTTTAGAAGCAAATGAAAAAAATGGCATCGTTTACCATCGCGAAGGAATTTTTGGAGATTATGATGATTTTGATAATATTGAGGAATTAATTTATTTCATTAAAAATGGGAAACGAGCTAGCAAAGAAATAAGCGCTGGAGCTATCATCTACGCCATAATTGATGAGGAAATAAAATATCTATTAATTAAAGATTTCCATCAAAACTGGGGTTTTCCTAAAGGCCATCTTGAAAATAATGAAACTGAGATAGATGCTGCAATTAGAGAGATTAAAGAAGAAGTTGGAATTGATATAAAACTAGATGTTAATTTTAAAGAAGAATTAAATTACATCATGCCAAACAATAAAGCTAAAAAATCTATATACTTCACAGGTTTCTATCAGAATCAAGAAATACATCCTCAATTAGAAGAAGTGATAGAAGCTTCACTATTCAGTTATGATGAAGCATTAAAAATAATTACTTTTGATAATATGAAGCAATTATTAATTAAGGCTAATAAATATATTAAACAAGTTAAATAATCGCGAGAAAAAGGCGATTATTTTTTTATGATAGAATAAAAGTAGTAAGAATTAAAGGAGACAAAAATAATATGGCTTACAATGGATTCGCAATCGATCAATATCTTGATGCGGAAGCGGTTACAAAACAGTTAGATGAGTTGATTAAAAAACCTGTCTACTCTATCCGCCCTGAAAAATTAAAGGAATACTGTGAAGAGTATTTTGATAAGAAATGCTCAAAATCTAAAGAAATGATTACTGAGGCTAAAAACATCATTCCTGGTGGTGTTCAACATAATTTAGCGTTCAATTATCCATTCCCAATCGTTATCACAAAAGCAGAAGGTAATAAATTATACGATATAGACGGCAACTGGTACTATGACCTATTACAAGCTGGTGGCCCAACAATAATTGGTAGTAATGATCCAGTTGTAAGAGACGCTGTTATTGATTTATTAAATACTTGCGGACCTTCAACAGGCTTATTCCATGAATATGAGTATAAACTTGCTAAAAAGATTTCTGAGTGTGTTCCTTCAGTAGAAAAATTCAGAATGTTAGGTTCTGGTACTGAAGCATGTATGTGTGCTCTTAGAATCGCAAGATTAAAAACAGGACACAAGAATGTTCTTAAGATGGGTGGTGCATACCATGGATGGTCTGATCAAATGGCTTATGGTATGAGAATTCCTGGTACTAAAGGACTTCAATCAAAAGGTGTTCCTAATTTCGTATTTAAACATACTGATGAGTTCTTCCCTAACGATTTAGCAGATTTAGAAAAGAAACTTAAATTAAACCAATTAAATGGTGGCACTGCTGCTGTATACATTGAACCAATTGGACCAGAATCAGGAACAAGACCTGTTTCAAAAGAATTTGTTCAAGGATGTGAAAGATTAGCTCACAAATATGGCGCATTATTAGTTTGTGATGAAGTTGTATCCGGCTTCAGAATTGGTTTGTCAGGTGCTCAAGGTTATTTCGGTATCAATCCTGACTTAACTATCTTCGGTAAGATTATCGCTGGTGGATATCCTGGCGCTGGTGGTGTTGGTGGACACGCTGATTGTATGGCTCACTTAGGCGCTGGACTAGATGCTTCTGGAAAGAAAATTTCTAAAGCATTATGTGGTGGTACTATGGCTGCTACTCCTATTTCTTGTGTAGCTGGATATACCGTAATCAATGAAATTGAAAAACGTAACGCTTGTGAAGTTGCCGGAAGAATGGGCGATAGATTAACTAAAGGTCTACAAGAATTAATTAAAAAATACGATTTACCATTTGTTGCTTTCAATACAGGTTCAATCTGTCACTTAGATTCTGTTGGTACAATGCATTTCAGAATTGACTGGTCTAAACCTTGGACAATTCCTGAAGTATTAAAACAAACAGATATAAGAAGAGTTGAGATGGAACATATCGGTGCAGCATATATGGCTGAAGGTATCATTACATTAGCAGGATCTAGATTATACACTAGTGCAGCATATACCGAAGAAGATATCGATGATGTCTTATCAAGATTTGAAAGAGTATTTGCAAACTGCGGAAAGATTGATTAATTATGGAAGAATTAGAATTAAGAAAACAAATAATAGAAGCTTGTAAATATCTACAAGAAAAGAAATTGGTTACTCGTACATGGGGCAATGTCAGTGCAAGATTGAATGATTATGAATTCATCATTACACCATCAGGTTTAGACTATAATCAAACAAAACCTGAAGATTTAGTTAAAGTTAATATTGATGATTGTTCTTATGACAAATCGCAAAGAAAGCCTAGTTCAGAAAAAAGAATTCATGCTAGCGCATATGCTTTAAGAAAAGATGTTAACTTCATCGTTCATACTCATCAATTATACGCATCAGCAATTTGTGCTGAAGAATCTTCAATCTATCTATCAGATAGAACATTCGTTCCATGTGTTGACTATGCTCTTCCAGGAACAAAGGCTCTAGCCAATAATGTTAAAGACATATATAAGAGATTCTCTAATTCAAATATCTTCTTAATGGCAAAACATGGAACAATATGCTTTGGTAAAGATAAAGATGAGGCAATCAAAAATGCTGAGTTCTTAGAAGATGAGTGTGAGCTTCTATATAAGAAACGTGTAAAAGAAGAAAACGTTCCTGAAAAATTAGAAGTATATCTAGATGATTATGCACAAATGTTCCCTCCTATGGAAGGTGAAGATGAAGAAGCATTAAACATCATCAAAGAAAAGAACATCAAAGCTAACTTATACGTTAAAGATGCAAAACCATTAAGTAATTTTGATGTTAAGTTACAACACTTTGTATATACAAGAAAATATGCAAAATTAAAGGACAAATAATTTATGAAATATGTAATTGCTTACGATATAGGAACAACAGGATTAAAGACGTGCATATTTGAAATTGGTGACAAGATAAATTTAGTATCTAGTGATACCAATAGTTATGGATTATATATCTTAGATAATGGTGGTGCAGAACAAGACGCTGATGAATGGTGGGAGAATATGTGCCAGTCAACAAAAGAATGTTTTGAGAAATCACCAATCAAGATCAATCCGGAAGATATTGAAGGTATTTCTTTCTGTTCACAGATGCAAGGATTAGTTCTTGTGGACAAAGATGGAAATGCGCTTCGTCGTCCAATGTCATATATGGACCAAAGAGCGAAAGCACAAATTGAAAAAGGCATCGCAAATGGTATTCAAGTTGCTGGTGCTAATATTTTTAAGCTTATTCCTTCGTTAGTAATTACAGGAGCTGTATCAAGTTCTGTAAAAGACCCTATGTGGAAATATAAATGGGTGCAAGACAATGAGCCAGAAATATTCGAAAAAGTATATAAGTGGTTAGATGTTAAGGATTATTTAATTTGCCGATGCACAGGTGAATTTACAATGTCAGAAGACAGTGCATACTCAACATTCTTATTTGATTCACGTAGTGGCAAACGTTGTTGGTCGAAAACACTATGCAAAATGTTTGATATCAATATGGATCATCTACCAAAACTTGTAAGGTCAACAGATAAAGTTGGTGGACTAACTAAAAAAGCTAGTGAAGAACTTGGCTTGTTAGAAGGAACACCAGTCTTCTCTGGTGGTGGTGATGCTAGCTTAATTGGTGTTGGTGCAGGATGCACTAACATTGGTGACACACACATTTATGATGGAACTTCTGGTTGGGTAAATACTGTTGTAGAAAAACAAATGGTCGATGTTAATGCTATGATTGCTGCTGTAGTTGGTGCTCAAGAATATAAATATAACTATTTCGCCGAAATGGAAACAGCAGGTAAATGTCTTGAATGGGTTAAAGACCATTTAGCACTAGATGAAATCGGCATCTACTTAAAGAAACAAAATATAACAGAATCTGATGATAACAAGTTTGAAAGCTTATATAGTTATATGACTCATGTTATTCAAAAAGTTAAGCCTGGATCAGGTGGTGTAATATTTACTCCTTGGCTACATGGCAATCGTTGCCCATTTGAAGATCCGCTTGTTACTGGTGGCTTCTATGGTGTCAAACTAGAAACTGGCAAAACCGAATTGATTCGTGCCGTTCTAGAAGGCGTGTTCTATCATCTTAGATGGATGCTAGAGTGCCAAGAAAAAAAGATCAAAACTTCTAATCCTATCAGATTTGTTGGTGGTGGTGCTTTGTCTCCGTATGGATGCCAAATGCTAGCAGACATCTTGGGTAGAAAAGTTGAAACTGTAAAGAACACCCAATACGTTGGCGCTATAGGTGCTGCTGCAATCGTTGCTGTAGGCCTAGGAAGAATTGATAGTCTAAATGTTTTAAAGAGTTATATTCCAGTAGATACAATTTATGAACCAGATATGTCGGTTCATAAAGAATATGAAAAATACTACCAAACATTCAAAGAAATATATAAAACTAACAAGAAATTATACAAGAATTTACAATACTAGAGGTGAACATTATGGAAAAGAAAGAACTACTACGAACTCTAAAATTTACTCTGATATCTTGCTCAGCAGGATTGGTTCAAGCTTTATCATTTGCGCTATTTGATTCTGTATTTAAAGCTTCTTGGACAGTAAGTTATTTGGTATCATTAATCTTATCTGTCATTTGGAATTTTACCTTAAATAGAAAATACACTTTCAAGTCAGCAAATAACATTCCAGTTGCAATGGCTAAAGTGTTTGGTTTCTATTTAGTATTCACTCCATTATCAACTTTGTTAGGAAACTATTTAACCGGAACTCTTGGTTGGAATGATTACCTTGTAACCGGAATCAATATGGTATTAAATTTAATCTCTGAATACTTCTTTGATAAATATGTAGTATTCAAAGGATCAATTGATTCAGCTGAAAAATAAGAACAATTAATAATTACAATATAAAATCGGTATTGTCATAATACCGATTTTTATATGTCTATCCCTCAAATTGTGAATTATACAATTTGTAATAGAAGCCCTTCTTTTCAAGTAAGTCTTCGTGATTGCCAACTTCGACAATATCACCTTTATCAAGAACCAATATTATATCCGCGTTCTTTATAGTTGAAAGTCTATGAGCTATTGTAAATGCCGTTCTTCCTTTTCTTAGTTTTTCCATTGAATCTTGAATCAACTGTTCAGTTCTCGTATCGACAGATGAAGTAGCTTCATCTAATATTAGAATCTTAGGATCTCTTAAGAAAGCACGAGCAATTGTAATAAGCTGTTTTTGTCCCTGCGAAATACCGGATGTGTCTTCAGAAACAATAGTGTCATAACCCTTTTCCAACGTTCTAATGAATCTATCAACATGTGCCATTTTACATGCTTCATAAATTTCTTCATCAGTTGCGTCAGGTTTTGAGAAACGAATATTTTCCTTAATTGTTCCATCAAATAACCAAGCGTCTTGAAGAACCATACCAAACATCGAACGTAAATCATTTCGAGAATACTCTTTGATATTGTGATAATCTACGTAAATAGCACCATCATTCACTTCATAGAATCTCATCAATAACTTAACTAATGTTGTTTTGCCAGCACCCGTCGGTCCAACGATAGCTACATCTTTGCCTGGAGCAACAAACATTGAGAAATTTTTGATAATAATTTTATCTGGATTATATCCGAATTTAACATTTTCAAAAGTAATGTTTCCTTGGATATTCATTGTTCCATCTTCGTTATATATATTTATTGGATTTACTGTATCTTTAACTTCTTCAGTTTCATTTAATAATTCAAAGATTCTTTCTGCGGCTGCTGCCATTGTTTGAATTGTATTTAATAATTGAGCAATGGAGTTAATTGGTTGTTGTAATCTACGAACATAAGTTGTGAACGCTTGAATATCACCAATGGTCATTCTTCCTTTTATCGTTTCAAAACCACCAACTAAACATACTGCAACATAACCAACATTTTGAATAAAACCTGTTATAGGGTGCATTGCTGCGGAATAGAATTGAGATTTGTATGCAGCATTAAATAATTCATTATTTAGTTCATCAAACTTTTCTATTGAATGTTCTTCATAGTTATATGTTTTAACAAGCAAATGACCTGAATACATTTCTTCAACATGGCCATTAACTTTACCTAAGAATTTTGAATTCGCACTAAAATACTTTTGTGATTTCTTAACAATAAAGGCAGCTAATGCTCCTGAAATAGGAACTACAACTAATGAAATGAGCGTCAATTTCCAAGATATTGTTAACATCATAAATAAAACACCAATAATATTAATCAAAGAATTAAGCACTTGAGAAACGGTACTTGTTAAATTATTTGAAATATTATCTACATCGTTAGTTACTCTTGATAAAACTTCACCATGAGTTTGTTTATCAAAATATGATAATGGCAATTTATTTATTTTTTTTGAAATATCATCTCTTAAACGATAAGACACATCAACCGAAATATTAGTAAAAATAACATTAACAAAATAGTCCATGATGGCACTTAAAACATAAATAGCTAATACTGTAGAAGCCAATGAGCCAATCTTTTCAAAATCAATTCCTGTACCACCTTGATACTTTGATAAGATTCCCTCAGAAAGAAGTGTTGTAATATTACCAATCAGTTTAGGTCCAAAGATGCACATCACAGTTGATGTGACCATGATGACAAGTGCTATCACAATGCGTAAATAATAAGGTTTAGCATACGCTATTAGTTGGACAATAGAATTCCTAAAATTCTTTGGTTTTTCAATTTTTCTCATAGGTCCTGGCATTAGGCTAATTCCTCCTTAGAAAGCTGTGAATAAGCAATCTGTTGATATACGTTGCAATTAGCTAATAATTCTTTATAGGTGCCTTGTCCAACAATTTTGCCTTCATCCAAAACAATTATCTTGTCTGCATTTTTTATCGTCGAAATACGTTGAGCAACAATCAAAACTGTTGATTTTGTCTTGCTGATTAAATTATTCAATTCACTTCTTAACTTTTTATCTGTTGCGTAATCTAGAGCTGAGAAAGAATCATCAAAGATATAAATATTCTTTTTATCAGCCAATGTTCTTGCAATAGATATTCTTTGTTTTTGACCGCCAGAAACATTGCTTCCGCCTTGTGTTATTGGCGTGTTAACTCCTTCAGCGTTTTCTTCTAAAATGTTGCGTGATTGAGAAATATCAATTGCTTCATTTAAATCTTGTTCTGAAATTTGTCTACCAAATTCAATATTAGATTTGATATCACCTGTAAATAAGATTGCTTTTTGTGTAGCATATCCAATCTTATTATGTAAATCAGATTGTTTTACTTTTCTTATATCGTGACCACAATAAGTGATGCTTCCTTCACTGACATCAAACAGCCTTGGAATAAGTTTTATAATTGTAGATTTTCCTGAACCAGTAGAACCGATAAAAGCTACGGTTTCACCTGGATTGGCTTCAAAATTAATATTTTCTAAAACTGCTTCGCTTGCGCCAGGATATCTAAAAGTAACATTGTTGAAACTTAATACACCATTTTCAATAGGAAGTGTTTCAGGATTATCAACATCCAAAATAGTATTTTTAGTGTTAATTACTTCTTCAATTCTTCTAATTGAAACTAAAGATCTAGGAATCATGAAGAACATTACTGTTACAAACATAAACGACATAACAACATGCATTGCATATTGAGAGAAAGCCATCATGTCGCCAATTGACATAACATCCATATCAATTTGTTTTGCAGCAAACCAAGTAATAGCTACTGTCAAACCATTTAGAACTAAAGTCATTACTGGGCCCATAATATTCATGATATGCGAAACGAAACGATCTATCTTTCTAAATTCTTTATTAGTTTCGTCAAATTTTTCTTCTTCTTGTTTTTGTGAATTAAATGCTCTGATAACCAACATACCATCTAGGTATTCTCTAGTAATAGAGTTGATTTTATCAACCAATTTTTGAATGATTTCAAACTTTGGAACAGCAAATACTGCCAAAACAATCATAGCCGAAACAATAATGCATATTGCAACTATCAACAACCATGAAACACCAGGATATTGTGATACTTTGAATACAGCTGTTAAGCCCATCATTGGTGCCATCAACATCATTCTTAACATCATCTGAATCAACTGCTGAGCTTTAGTTACATCGTTACCAGTTCTGGTGATTAATGAAGATGTTGAGAATTTTGAGAATTCACTCGAAGAGAATGATTCAACTTTTTCAAAGACTTCTTTTCTCATCTTAGTCGCAATCTTGGCTGCTGTCTTAGTTGCTAAATAAGTTGTAAATAATTGAGCAACAACGCTGATTGCTGCTATACCAAGCATTTTTAAACCAGCCATAAGAATATAGTTGGTTTGGATAGTTTCACAATTTAAACCAACATTCTTATATAATTGACCAATATATAGTTTAGCCATGCTAGCATAGTTATCTTCTAAGCCAACTAAACTTGCTTCAATTGATGACACATCTACTGAATTAACATCAAAATTTTGTTGATGACAAATATATGTGTAAACAATTGGCGTTTCTATAATTGAAGAGATATCTTCAAAATTATCAGCCAAAACATAGACATCATCTTTAAATTCAACTTCCTTATTATTTACTATTGCTTTATTTCCCTTTTTTATTAAGGTGTATTGATTTAATATTTGTTCATCATCTTCCGTAAAAAGCAATATTTCATTCATATCCTTTGCGGTAATAGCGCTAGGGATTGTTTCTGTTATGCCGGCATATTGAATGCCGTCCGTAACAATATCAGCCATATAATCTGGCAAAGCTAATTCTGTTTGTACCTGAATAAAAGTAAAAACAAAAATCAACATAACCACTAAGAGATAAGGCTTAATATATCTAAATAGATACTTCATACATTAATCCTCCAAATTCTTTTTCATCTTATTTAACGTTTCTAGAAAACGTTCTAGTTCCTTCTTGCCAATTCCATTAATAAGCCTTTTTTCAAGATTATCTAACATAGCACCAATTTCGTTTCTTTGATTTTTAGCTAACTGAGTAATCTTGATATATTTTTTACGCTTATCATCTTCAGAGTAAACTCTTCTGATTAATCCTTTTTCTTCTAATGAATCTAAACTGCCAGTAACACTAGCTTTCTTAATGTGCATCTCTTCTTCTATTTGTTTCTGGCAAATATCTTGGTCTTCATTATTAATCAAATACGAAAGGATGTGCAATTGTGTAGGGTTTAATGGTGGGTAATCATTATTAATATGTTCTTTAATACGTTTACCAATTTCGCAATTAATATCTCTAAATTCTTTCGTTACAGTTCTATTCATATCTCTACCAAATTAGTTCGCAAACTAACTATATTAGTGTATTATCTACTATGGCATTTGTCAATTAAAAACGCATAAGCATATAATAAAAATATGCTGTTAACTATTGATTTTGGAAATACAAGCATTAAGTTTGGTGTCTATGATGCCTACAAATTAGTTGCCTTTACATGTTTAGATGATAGACCAGATGATTATCGCAACGCTATCTTATCTTTTTTGTTTAAATCCAACTTAAGAGCAGACTGCATTGAAGATGCTATATTATCATGCGTAGTTATTTCTGAATATGAAAAGATTTATGATGCTCTTTCATCTATTGTCACAGGTCGAGTAATAGATATCGTGCAAGATAAGAATTATGGTATAAAACTAGATGTCCCACACCCTGAAGAAGTTGGTGATGATTTAGTGGTTATGGCTGCATATTCTTATCATAAACATCCTGAAGAACAAATCATTGTTTCTCTAGGAACGTGTACTGCTTTGATTCACATTACAGAAAATGGTGAATTCAAACATTGCATTATCGCTCCTGGTTTCAAAAAAATTTGTTCATCAATGTGGAATAGTGCATCTCAACTTCCAGAAATTGAAGTTGTAAAAAAGAATACTTTCTTAGCTAACACAACAGTTGATGCAATGAATGTTGGTATCTACAATGGTTTTATTGGTATGGTAGCCTTCTTAATTGCAGGATTAAAAGACGAAATTGGAAAAGGTAGTTTATTTGTTCAAGGATGCGGTGGCCAAGGAAATATGGTTATTCCATGTATATCTTTCTTTGATGAATATGATCCTGATTTTGTAACTAAAGGATTAAGTTATATATACTATACATACGAACGATGAATAAAATAATATTGGCATCTCAATCTCCTAGAAGAAAAGAACTCCTTAATATGTTAGGGATACCTTTTGATGTAATTGTTGCCGATATAGATGAACAAATAGATTATCGTAACAATCTTGTAGAAGAAATTAAAAAATTATCTTATCAAAAAGCAAATGCCGTATTTGAAAATCATCAAGATAATATAGTCATAGGTTCTGATACAATTGTTTATATTAATAATGAAGTATTGGGAAAACCAAAGACTATGGAAAATGCTAAAGAAATGCTTCATAAGCTTTCAAATAAAACTCATCAAGTAGTAACCGCAGTTACTATCATGTCAAAAGAAAAAACCGATACTTTCGCTAGCATAACTGATGTAACTTTTTACGAATTAACCGATAAAGAAATAAATGATTATGTTGAATCAACAGAGCCATTGGATAAAGCTGGAGCTTATGCGATTCAAGGTAAAGGATGTGAATTTGTAAAAGCAATCAATGGTGACTACTACACTGTTGTTGGATTGCCAATCGCTGAGGTATTGCGTCATTTAAGAACATTTAAAGCCGACATAGTATAGTGGCAATACGTATCCATGGTAAGGATAAATCCCGTGTTCAATTCACGGTGTCGGCACCATCATAAAACACAGGCACGTTATGTGCCTGTTTTTAATCTAAGAAATCTTTACGATAATTTAATTTGAAGTGTGCTGCAAGATCTTTCAAGTTTTGGTCGGTTATTGGATTAATTATTTCCTTATCATTAATCATCATATATACTTGAGCAGATTTTTCAACCGTTTCGACTAAACCAAAAGCTTCATCTAGTGTGTCACCGACACCATATATACCATGATTTGGCCATAGCACAATACGATAGTCTTTCATTTTTTGAGCTGTAGCTTCACCTATTTCGTTGGTGCCACAAACCATCCAAGGAAGAACGCCAATGCCATCTGGGAACACAACTATACATTCATTATTCATCTTCCAAATGGTACGTGTGAATTCCCTATCACTTAAAGGATGGACAAAACTCATAGCCATAGTAGCTAGAGGATGAGTATGTAAAACTACACGATGATTTTTAGATATTTTTAATCTTTCAATATGCGACATTAAATGCGCTGGAAATTCACTTGTAAATTTGCCGCCATCTTCAAAACCCCATAATAATTCAACAGTAGTGCCATCTTCTTTAATTCTTAAAATACCTAGATTATATGCTGGATCTCTTTCAACGTTCTTAAAGTACTTTCCAGTACCTGTAACTAAGAAGTATTTACCTATAAGTTCCTTAGCATCAAAACCTAAAGGTATATCACGAATCACTTTGTTCGTATCTAAATATTCTTTTAATTCTTCTTCATATAAAAGATATGAAATATTACCACCATTTCTCTCATCCCACCCAAGACGATACATATTGGTAGCCATTCTAGATAGTTCTATTACAAATTCACTTGTTCTAACATCTTTCATCGTTTGCTCAAAACCTCTTTTTCATATTTCTTAATTTCACTTAAGTAGTCTTGTTTAACGTTTTCTCTATTTAAGAATTCATTCCAAATGTCACCAAGAGGTAAAGTCTTTAACTCTTCGTGTTTAACTTGTAATGAAGTAAAATCATTACTATCTTGTAGTTTTGCCAATTCTTTGTTTGGTTCTAATAGAGCATATAATAAGGCTTTTTGTAGATTGCGAACACCAGTTACCCAAGCGCTGATCCTATTGATTGATGCATCAAAATAATCAGTTGCTAAAGAAACTTTATCTACGCCACATCTAACAACTTCTTTCATCATTTCTCTAGTTTCGTCATCAAAAGAAATAACGTGGTCAGAATCCCATCTCATTGGCCTAGTTACATGAAGCATCATCTTATCTGAGAAAGTTAATAAACTTGAAATCTTGTCTGAAACCATTTCTGTTGGATGATAATGGCCATTATCAACTAGTGGTGTAATATTATTTTTCATAGCATATGCTAAACAGAATTCTGCTGATACAACAGTATATGCTTCGACGCCGATGCCGAATACCTTTGATTCCAAAGTAGGAATTACTAGTTTTTTATCATATTTAGTTTTAAAAATCTTATCTAAAGAATCCTTCATTCTTAATCTAGGACCAATGCGGTCTGCAGGATAATCTTTAAAACCATCAGGCATCCAAAAATTAACATAGCAAGGTTGTTTCAACTCTTTAGCAAAGTATTCAGCAACTTTTAAACAACGTTTACCATGTTCAATCCAATAATCTCTTATCTTCTTATCTGGTGAAGACAATGTTAAACCATCTTTTACCATTGGATGAGAAAAGAATGTTGGGTTAAAATCTAAACCGATTTTTCTTTTCTTAGCATATTCAACCCATTTGGCATAATGCTTAGGTTCTATCTTGTTACGGCCTACTGGTTTATCCATAATCGCATAAGATGCGTGCAAATTTAATTTCTTTTTACCAGGACACAACTCTAGCACTTTATCAAAATCAGCCATCAATTGTTCAGGGGTAGTAGCTTTTCCAGGATAATTGCCTGTTGTTTGAATACCACCAGAAGCTGCTTGTCTACTATCAAAACCTACAACGTCATCGCCTTGCCAGCAATGAATAGATATCGTTATTTTCTTTAATTGATTTAAAGCTTTTTCAACATCTATTCCATGTTGTTTATAAATTTTCTTTGCTGATTCAAATCTGTTCATTTTTCTCTCCTAATTAAATTCAAATACTTTTCTTAATAATGGTTGAGCACCGGTGATTGGATCTTTCTCCATAATCAAGATATCTTTCATATATTCATCCCATTTTTTATTAATATCTGACATCGCTTGTACCTTGGATGCATATTCAACGCCATTTTCACATTCATAGTAGCCAAACATTTCGTTACCAACATTCCAAATTGTATAATTTTTAATTCCGGCATCTAATAACATCTGCTTCATTTCAGGCCATATTTCATTATGCCTTTTTATATATTCGTCAAGACATCCTTGTTTTACCAAGCCTTTCCATGCGTATTTTTCCATTATTCGACCTCCATTTGAATTTTTAAATTGCCTAAAGAAGTTGCCTCAATAGGTAATGCTATAACATTCTTCTTTGTGTATTTTTTAGTTAATTCATTTAATAAGTAATTCTTGGCTCCGCCACCGACTATATATAAATCTCTATATTTTTTATTGGTGTTTACCTCTAATTCTTCGATGGCTTCCGCATAACAAATAGCTAACGATTTGTATGCACATCTAAAATAATCACCATTACTTGTTGGCTTGTTTTCTAAATGATCATCAAAAGCCTTTTTCATAGACTTAGGTGAAATGAAATCATCTAAATTAACATCAACTGTTTCTTCATAGTTTGATTCATCAGCTAATTTGGTAATATCAACAACACTTAACTCTGGACATAGTTCTTTTTGAAGTTCATTGACAACCCATAGACCCATTATATTTTTTTGATAACGATTATAATTAACACCACCTTCATTAGAGTAGTTAACTCTCATAGATTCATCACTTACAATCGGCTTATCTGTTTTTATTCCTAAAAGTGACCAGGTTCCACTTGAAATATATGGCTCATTACCAACCATTGGTATTCCTTCAACTGCACTTCCTGTATCGTGGGTTGCACAGAATACAACTTTAATGCCTTTATATTCGCCAATCACTTTTTTAGGTTGTGATATTTTTTTGAACAATCGTTTTGGAAGTTTTAGCTTATCAATTATTTCTTCATCGAATTCTAAGGTATCAACATTTATCAAACTTGTTGTTGTGGCATCTGTAAATTCTTTATCTTTGTTTCCTGTTAAACGATATAGTAAGTATTCAGGAATCATTAAAAAATCAGTCACAGTATCTAGACGCTTATTTTTTAAATCATAGTATAGTTGATAGATGGTATTAAACCTTTGAAATTGACTGCCAGTGCATTTATACAATTCTTCAAAACTAACAATTGAATGAACTTCATCTATTATTCCTTCGGTACGATTATCACGATAACTATATACAGGATAAATTACTTCATCACCATTTAATAAAACATAATCAATACCCCAAGTATCAATAGATAATGATTCAATCATGTATTGTTTCATAGCAATATCAATGCCGATTTTAACTTGTCTTTCTATCTCGTCGATGTCCCAAGTTAAATGCCCGTCAAGTTCTTTAACACCATTACTAAAACGATATACTTCAAGAGTTTTTATTTCATTACCCTCTTTGTATCCAATGATGTGTCTGCCGCTTGATGCACCAATATCAATCGCTAAATAATATTTCACAACTAAATTATAACATTGATAATGTTGTGCTAAATTTCTGTTGTTATCTTGATATCGCTATTTTTCATCGTAAAATGGAAATATGAATAATTTCTTAAACAAAATTAAAAATTTCTTTAGAAATTTATATGCTCGTAGTTATGGTATGGATGATATCAACAGAGTGTTATTGGCTCTTACTTTTGTTTCTTCAATTATAGAGTTAATAACGAGAAGTACTGTTATATATATCATTTCAACTTTATCGATGATTGCCTTCATTTTTAGATATTTTTCAAGTAAGAAATTTGCACGTAGTGAAGAGAATCGCAAATTCCGCAAAATTATTAAACTATTTAAAACAAAATGGACATATCGAAAAACACATCGTGTATTTATGTGCAAAAATTGTGGTCAATTAGTAAAAATACCTAAAGGACACGGAAAAGTAATAGTTACCTGTCCAAATTGTAATAATCAACAAGAACATAATTCCTAATAAAAAGAGCATCAGCTCTTTTTATTCATTTATATAGCAAACTTTACCAGGATTAAGTATTTCTTTAGGGTCGAATACTTTCTTGATTCCTTGCATCAATTGAATCTGTTGTTCACCTACTTGATTGGCTAGGTATTTTCTTTTTGCGTAACCTATACCATGTTCTCCAGAAACATGTCCATCAAATTCATTGGCTTTGTTATATAGCATGTCAAATGCTTTGTTCAAACGAATCTCCCATTCATCATTAGGAAGATTATCACGACAAATATAGATATGTAAGTTTCCATCGCCAGCATGGCCAAATGAAGGAATACGTAAATTAACTTCTTTTGCGACTTCGTGAGTGTATTTAATGTAACTGGCAACTTTATCTTTTGGTACAACAACGTCGCACTCGTCCATAAAATCTGTTGTTGCTTTGATTGCTTCTAAGAAAGCGCCTCTAGCATTCCACACTGATTTCTTTCTTTCATCAGTATCAACGAAATAACCATCAATAGCGCCATGTTCAATACACAAATTTGCCACCTTAGTATATTCTTCTTCAATCTCTTGCATGTTATTACCATCAAAAGTTAAGAGAATGTACGCTTCATAATTCGTATCAGGGAATTTCTTTCCTAAGAAATCTTCGGCAGAAATAATAGTATCCAACGACATATATTCTATTGCTGTCAAACTAGCTTTTGATTTAATGATTTCTGGAACAACTTCAATAGCTTTTTCCATCGTTGTAAATGGAAGTAACATTGAAACGCTTTGGCTAGGAAGTGGTAGCAACTTTAAAATTGCTTCAGTAATAATACAAAGGGTCCCTTCTGAGCCGACAATTAAATCTTTCATAGCATAACCAGATGAATTCTTAACACATTTGCTACCAAAAGTTTCGATATTGCCATTAGGAAGAACGACTTTTAAAGCTCTGACATAATCTCTAGTTACACCATATTTAACAGCTCTCATCCCACCGGCATTTGTTGAAATGTTGCCGCCGATTGTAGCAGACTTCTCACCTGGATCTGGAGGATAAAAGAATCCGTGTTCTTCAACATATGCCTGAAGTTCCATCAATAACACACCTGGTTCAACAGTAAGAGTAAGATTGTTTTCGTCAAGTTCTAGAATATGATTCATCAAAGAAGTGCAAATCATGATTCCACCTTTAATTGCGGTACTAGAACCAACTAAGCCTGTACCAGAACCTCTAGCAACAACTGGTATTTCATTATCATATGCATATTTCATAATCTTTGATACTTCTTCAGTACTTAAGACTTTGATTAATAAATCAGGTTTTGCTTCAACATCACCTAATTCATCGTGAGCATAATCATGTGAGATTTCTTCACCAACAAATATTCTTTCGGCAGGTATAAATGTTTTTAAATATTCAACATCTTTGTTGTCAATTTTCTTATACATTTTGCTTGCCCTCCTTAATCATTTTAATTAGATTTGGTACTATCTCATATAAATCGCCAACTATTCCGTAATTTGCAACATTGAATATCGAAGCATTAGGATCATTATTTATCGCGATTATTGTATCTGATGATTTCATGCCTGAAGTAAATTGCACAGAACCTGAAATACCAATAGTAATAATAAGTTTAGGCTTGACCGTTTTACCACTTAAACCAATTTGATGTTTACTATCAAAAAAGCCCGCTTCAACCATTGGTCTAGAACATGCGACATTACCATTTAGTAAATCAGCTAGTTCATTAATCATTCCTAAATCATTTACTGATTTAAGACCTCTGCCAACCGCAACAATAACCTCTGATTCTGAGATATCTAATTCTTTTGGTTTTTGTTCAACATCTAAAACAGTAGTATGCGATTTAAGCCATTCTTCATTTATCTTAACTTTTTCAATTGTTCCTTTTATTTCACTAACTTTATTTGGTGCACTAAATACTTTATATCTCACTGTCGCAAATTGAGGGCGATGATCTGGATTGATAATTTGAGCCATGATGTTGCCACCAAATGCAGGTCTTATTTGTACCAAATCAGTGTTTTCTTTCATCTCTAATTTTGTACAATCAGCTGTTAATCCTGTATGGAATCTAGCAGCTACTCTAGGAGCTAAAGATCTACCAACGTTGGTTGCGCCAACTAATATCGAACTAGGTTTTACATTTCTAATGAAATCCGCAAAACAATTTGTATATGTCTCGGTGTCAAAATCTTTTAATGCCTCGTGTTCATATAGATATACTTTATCAACACCATAATGAAGAATTTCTTCAACATTAGCATCTATATCTTTGCCAATCGCCAATACATAAACTGGATGATTTATTACTTTAGCCAATTCTAAAGCTTCGCCAATAAGTTCAAAAGTTACTTTATGTGTTTGACCTTGCTCGATATCGGCATATACACATATTCCCTTATATTCATCTTTATTGATTATCGCTTCTTGTTTCTCTTCTTCAAAAGTTATTACTCCAGCAGGGCCTTTTCTAACGCACATTTTACATAGTTTACATCCTGCATTAATATCTAACTTCCCTGCTTCATAACTAATAGCACCAAATGGGCAAAGTTCTTGTAAGGCTTTACCAGTTTGTTCATTTACTAATTCTTGATTAATCTTTAGTCCCATAAAGCCCTCCTAAATAAATTTCTTTTGAGATAAAATCTCATATACTTTTTTAGTTAAATCGCCATCGACAAACATTTGTTTATCACTACGTTTTTCAGGTTCAAAAATGCGTTCAACTTTTGTTGCAGAACCTTTTAATCCGTAATGATTTTCGTCTTGGTCTTCAATATCATTAAATGTAACTATCTTAATTAAATCTTCACAGTTCTTTAATTCTGCTTTCCTTTTAAATGATGGAAGTCTAGGTGTGTTAATATCATTATCGACGCATACTAAGCATGGTGTTGTTACTTTTGCGGTAACAATCTTTTCTCCCAAATTACTTATATATTTCATTTGATTATCTTCATATTCAAGATGGGTAACGTTCGCTACATGAGGAATATCTAAATGTTCAGCAAGTTCTGCGCCAACTTGAGCAGTGTCACCATCTGTAGTTTGTTTTCCAGTTAAAATTAAATCAAAATAACCCATGGCTTTAATGCCGCTGCATAAAGTATAAGAGGTAGCTAAAACATCAGCGCCTCCAAATTTACGATCAGATATTAAGACGCCACCATCAGCACCCATATAGATAGCTTCACGAATGATATCCAAAGCAGCAGGAGGACCCATTGAAATAACTTTTAATGTACCACCATACTCTTTTTTAAGTAAAAGCCCAAGTTCAAGTGCGTTCAAATCGAAAGGATTCATCTTTGAAGCGACACCATCCCTAATTAATGTACCTGTTTCTGGATTAACCTTAACATTTGTTGTCCCAGGAACCTGTTTTATGCACACCACAATGTTCATCTTTGTACCTCTTATTAATGTATTGTTTATACGTTCTATACAATTCAATTATTGCATATATATTGTGAACTATGACCGATTTTTAACAAGTTATTTTTTTCACAGATTAAAAAACTATTTTTTAGTTATAAAAATGTTCAAATTTCATCTATAGCAATATTTTTTTAATTAAAAATGGGATAAAATTATTGTGTATGGTCGATAATATTATGTCCTTAGCTGTTATATCTGTTATCCCAATAAATGTGAGTATTTTATTGCATTTTTTGTTCCATACAAAGAAGGGTGAACAGTTAAGTTATAAGTCAAAACAAATAATTGCTGGTATCGTTTTTGGTGCTCTAGCAATACTTGGCACTGAGAAAGGCGTTGTAGTAAATGATGCAATATTGAATGCTAGAGATGCTGCTCCACTTTGTGCTGGTTTAATATTTGGCGCTCCTGCTGGCATTATCTCTGGTTTTATTGGTGGCGTTGAAAGATGGCTTTCTGTATATTGGGGTGTTGATACTTACACTAGACTAGCTTGTTCAGTTTCAACTTGCCTTGTCGGTTTATACAGTGCCCTACTAAAAAAATATATCTTTAATAATAAAATCCCGTCTTGGAAATATTCATTAGCGATTGGCGCTTCAGCTGAAGTTCTTCATATGTTGAATGTTTTCTTCACCCATTTGGATGATGTTAAACACGCCTTTTCAATCATACATAAATTAGCTCTTCCAATGATTATTGTTAATGCACTGAGTGTTACTTTAGCAGTCTTAGCAATTAACATATTGGATAAAGAAAATTTATACGGATCACGTAAAGAAGAAATTCCTTCTTTAGCAGTTCAATTTCAAAGAAAAATGTTCGCCTTAGTCTTGGCATCATTTATTTTGACATTATCATTTACAATCTTGTTACAAAAAAATATTGCTGAAACAGATACTAATGAATTATTAGAACTAAACATTCGTGATGTTATTAACGATATCACTCAAGCATCAGATAAAAACTTATTGAAGATTACAAGGTTAATTGCTACACGTTTGAACGAATCTAAAACAGTTAACAATGATTTTTTAAATACAATCTCAACTGAGTTTGATGTCGCAGAAATAAGTATTGTTGATTCATCTGGCTTTGTTATATATTCTACAGATACTAATTATGTTGGTTACAATATGCGTTCAAATTACTACTATAGTGACTTCAGTGGTTTGGATGATGGATCATATAACGAAGTAGTATTACCATATCGTATGTCTTCTGAGTATCAAAACATCACTAGAAAATATGCTTGTAAAACTTTAGAAAAAGGCGGCTATGTTCAAGTCGGTTATGACAAAGAACAATTTATGGATGATATTTACAACGAGATTAGTACGATTGCTTACAATAGGCACATCGGGGAATCGGGCGGCTTGTGCATTACCGACTTAGAAGAAAACATTATCTCTAATTCGCTTGGGCAAGTAAATCAAAAATTAAATGTTTCACCAGAAGTTTTCTGGTCTGATGAATATGAACCATATGTAACATACAGATATGAATACGATGGCTCAGATATTTATTATATGTATGGTAATTCTGAAGGATATGTTGTTTATGCCTACCTTCCTGTTGATGAAGCAAATTTAAGTGAAGACTTAGCAATCTATTTGAATGCTTTCATGGAAATAACTGTCTTTGCGGCACTATTCATCTTTGTTTATTTCTTAGTTAAATTATTATTCGTTCAACACGTTCACGAAATAAATGAATCGTTAGAAAAGATTACTAATGGTGATTTAGACACTGTTGTTGATTCAAACTCATCGCAAGAATTCGTAGAATTATCTGCTGGTATTAATTCTACCGTTGCAACTTTAAAGAATTACATAGAAGAGGCAAACAGTAGAATAGATGCCGAATTGAATTACGCAAAAGAAATTCAAAAATCAGCTTTACCATCAATCTTCCCTCCATTCCCTCATTTCAATGAATTCGAAATTTACGCTACGATGGATGCAGCTAAACAAGTTGGTGGTGACTTCTATGATTTCTATATGTTAAGAAGAAATTTAATCGCCTTCCTAGTTGCCGATGTTTCAGGTAAGAGTATTCCTGGTGCTTTGTTCATGATGAGAGCTAAAACATTATTAAAGACATATGCCGAAGGTGGTGTAGCTGTTGCGGATATCTTCACAAATGCTAACTATAGTTTGTGCGAGGGTAATGACGCTGGTATGTTCGTTACTGCTTGGATGGGCGTCTTAAATACGTTAACTGGTGAATTAAGATTCGCTAATGCTGGACACAATCCACCACTAGTTAGAAGAAAAGGTGGAGATTACGAATACTTAAAATCTAAACCAGGATTTGTATTGGCTGGATTGGATAGCATAGTATATCAAGAACAATCTATAGTATTAGAACCTGGTGATGAAATATTCTTGTATACAGATGGTGTTACTGAAGCTACCAATAATTCAAACGAATTATTTGGCGAAGAAAGATTGTTGAAATCTATTAACGATAATAAAGGCAAAGCTTGTGATGAAATATGTAGAGGCGTTAAAAAAGACGTCGATGCATTTGCTGGCGACGCCCCACAATTTGATGATATTACAATGTTATCAGTGAAATTTAATTGTTATCACATTCCACCAACTGAATAAGAGATAATAAATCCTCTAGTTGCTTAACGTCTAATTGCACATAACCACCTTCATTGTTCTTCTTAGAAGTCATATGAATCTGCATTGCATTAGACGTTTTTATTACATCAATGATATTATGTGTTCTTACACCTCCACCAGGAAGTAATTGGATTTGCCCTTTATATTTATTAACTAGCTCATTAATTCTTTTACATCCTTCTAAGATATCAGGATATACTGCTTTCCCAGAAGTTAAAATACGATCTACTTTTAAATCTATTAGTTCTTTGCACCCGCCATCTATATCTTCTAATTCATCAAATGCTTTATGGAAAATAGCTTCTTTGCCATAAGAATGGATTAATTCAACCATCGTTCTAGTTCTATCTATATCAATATGATTATCTTTCAAGAAGCCGAAAACAACACCATCTGCACCATTTTCTAACATCAATTTTGCATCATTCAACATTATTTGATATTCCAAATTAGAATATTCAAAATCACCACCTCTAGGTCTATCCATACAACATATTGGTGTATTAATATGTGTTTTTAAATATTTAAGTACCTCTAAAGAAGGAGTTATGCCACCCAATTCTAATGAACTATTAAGTTCTATTCGATCAATCGGATACTTACTGGCAATTATTGCATCGTCTACATTCCCTACACAAATTTCAACTTTGATATTGTTTATCATATGTGTGCTCCTTTAGATTACTAAGAAAAATATACTATAATTATTGTATGATTTACAACAAATCATGAAAGCTGGAAAACTATGAAATTTATTAAGAAAAATCACGATAACACAAAATATATAGATGGCGTTTTTGCGGTGTCAAATGCAGCAAAAGCCGATAATAGTCCAAATAGAGTAAACGTATCAGCAGGATGCTTGTTAGATGATAATGGAACTATTATCACATATAAAAGTGTCTATGATAGCCAGGCAACAATAGAAAACAATAAACGTGCAAGCTATTGTGAAGGTCCTCAAGGCAATAAAAAATACAATGAAGCAATAGAAAAGTTTTTGCTTGAAGATAAAGTTAAAGGAAAAGCTATTGCGACATTCGGTGGAACTGGTGCCATTTCTTTAGCAATGGATATGTGCCTACAAGAAGGTGATACTGTGTTGTATCCTGAAATATCTTGGATCAATTATTCTTTAATCGCTAAAGAATTGAATCTAAATGCAATAACCTATGATGTTTATGATGTCAACGCTTTGTTAGAAAAGTTTGAACAACAAGAAAGAATCTTTGTCATCATCAACTCTCCATGTGAAAATCCTACGGGCCATTCATATACATATGAAGATTGGCAAAAAATCATCAATAAACTAAACGAATTAAACAAAGAAACTATCATTTTAAATGATATCGCCTATATCGATTATGCTTATGATGAAAATAAGAAAAGATATTTTGAACTATTCAACAATATAGGTGATAACATCTTAGTTTTGATGGCATATTCTTGTAGTAAAACTTTCTCATATTATGGTCAAAGGCTAGGCGCTTTGGTTTGTATTAATAATGATGAAGAATTTATTGAAACATTTATGAATCAGTGTGCAAAACACTGTCGTTGTATTTGGTCAAATGTCAACAATTCAGCAATGATAAATATTGCCGATGTCATTGATAACCACCTAGAAGAGTTTAAAAATGAACTTTCACAAAATATCCAAATGGTAAGAAGAAGAGCAGATGTGTTCATCAAAGAATGCAGCGAATGTTATCTTCATATCTATCCATATAGAGAAGGTTTCTTTATTACCATTAAAATAGATGATAATAATTACCGTGATGAAGTTCATAAACGACTATTAGAAAATCATATTTATTGTGTAAAAGTAAATAAAGGAATAAGAGTTGGCATTTGTGCAGCCTCAGAAGAAGCCCTTAAAGGATTAGCTAGAAGAATTAAGGAATGTAAGTAATGGAAGAAGTAATCGTACAAGAACCATCATTATTTAAAGAGTTTTTAAATTATGTAGTTAAATTATTCGCAATTATTCATAGATACATCATGTCGCTAAATGATAAATATGAAATGTTTTTATCAGACAAGATGTTACATTTTATTGTTATCGGTATTTTAGGCTTAGCCTTTTTATTTGTTATATATCCCCTATTTAAATGGTTGATAGATAATCACAAATTAATGTTAGTATCTTGGATATATGTTTTTACTATCTTAATCGCTATAACCTTATTGATTGAAATAGGACAAGACATCTCAGGAACTGGTGATATGGATTTTGCGGATATCGTATCAGGCCTATTAGGCTTTATTGTTATGTCGGGAACAATAGTAATTGTAAGGAATATTTATTTGAGATTAAAAAATCATGATTGAAAGATGTTTTGCTAAAGTTAACTTGGCACTAGATGTTTTTAATATTCGTGAAGATGGATATCATGATCTGAAATCAGTAATGGTACCCATTTCCTTTTTTGATGAGCTGCAAATCCAAATTAGTGAGGATAACAATTTCATCTGCAATAAAGCGTATATAACAAACAACGAAAATAATTCAATTTACAAGATGATAAAAGAATTTGAAAAAGAAACTAATATCATCAATAAATACACAATTACCCTTAATAAACACATTCCCACAAAAGCTGGACTGGCAGGTGGAACTTCAGATGCCGCAGGAGCATTAAGACTCTTACAAAAAATATATAAGATGAGTTTATCCAATGAAACAATTAAGAAATTATGCGTTGCGGTAGGCGCCGATGTATATTTTAATTACTATAATAAACCTGCAATTGTATCAGGAATTGGCGATGAACTTGAATTCTTTGATATCAAGGATCAATATTACATCCTTCTTATGAAACCAAGATTGGGAGTTAGCACAAAACAAGCATATGGAATACTTGATATGAACATATGTGATCATCCAGATATAGATGCCCTTGTAAATGAACTTAAAAATGGTGGAGATATCTTGCCATATATGCAAAATTCTCTAGAACAACCAGCGTTATTATTAAACGAGGACATAAGGACTGTAAAAGAAATCCTAAAAGAAAAAGCAGGCAATTCATTGATGTCAGGATCAGGAAGTAGCGTCTTTGCGATAAGAAAAGATCGTGACATTTTACAAAAAATAAATAATGAATATTTAGATTCTAAATATTTCGTTAGATTAACGAAAATTCTTAAATAATTCACGATATAATAGTGTTGTTAGCGGGGGACAGAAAAATGAATCTAGCAATTATCTTTATTAGCAATGATGAACAAAAATTACTAGCCAAAGCACCATATAGAGGCTCTAACCTATTACTTTATCAAATCAATCAATTAAAAAAGGTTGATGTTGCCAAAATCTATGTAGTTGGTAATGACGCTGAAGTTCCAGGCGCTATAAAAAGAAATAGCGTTGATGAAATTATCAATGAAGTTGAAGATTGCGATAAATGCATTCTAGCTTCACCATTCTATCCTGCTATTAATCATGATGACTATAATAGACTTCTTCAAAAAGAAGTTGCTGTTTTATCATATAAAGATACCGTTTGTGATGTTTTCGTTTTACCATTCTCACGCATTAAAGACTACAACAAACTAAACTATGAAAAAATAGAGATTACAGGAAAAGAAGTAAAACGCTTTACTGAAGTAGATGCTCGTAAAAATAAAGAATCTTCATTAAAAGATGTTGTTGTATTACCACTTACTTCATCAATTGAATTAGTAGATGAAATTTGTAGTTATTTAAATATTCAACCAGGCAAGGCAACAATTGCGCATTTTGCAGATGGTGAAACACTTGTTGAATTAGGCGAAACAGTAAGAGGCAAGAGAATATATGTTGTTCAATCTACTTGTCGACCTGTTAATGAAACATTAATGGAATTGTTAATTTGTTTAGATGCTCTAAGAAGATCATCAGCAGCAGAGATTACTTGTGTAATTCCATATTTCGGTTATGCTAGGCAAGATAGAAAAGCATCACCAAGACAACCAATTACAGCAAAACTAGTTGCCGCAATGCTGGAACAAGCAGGCGCAAATAGAGTTGTAACATTTGATCTTCACGCAGCTCAAATTCAAGGCTTCTTCCATTGTCCAGTTGATGATTTAACAACTGTCCCAATGATTGGCCATTATTTTATTAATAAAGGATTCGCTAACAGCAACACTGTTGTTGTGTCTCCAGATCATGGCGGTGTTAAACGTGCTAGAAACCTAGCTGAAATGCTAGAAATACCACTAGCAATTATCGATAAAAGAAGACCAAGAGCCAACGTATGTGAAGCTGTTACAATCATCGGTGATGTTAAAGATAAGAACGCAATTATTGTTGACGATATTTGCGACACCGGTGGATCGTTGGTTGCTGCAAGCCAGATCTTAAAAGATAACGGCGCTAAGGATGTTTATGTAGCTATTGCGCATGGCATTTTCTCAAATAATGCAATTCAAAGAATTCAAGATTCTGGAATTAAAGAAGTTGTTGTAACCAACACTATTAAAGCTCCGGATTGTGATGACAAATCAAAAATTACTGTTTTATCAGTAGGTTGGATGCTATCTAAATTGATCTTAGCAGTATCTGGACACACTCCAGTTTCTGAAGTATATGCTTTATATGAAAGAAAATAATTATTGTAAAGTATAAATTAAATTAATTATCAAAGTTCCCATTAGATAAGCTAATGAGAAAGCTATAACAAAGTATAGGGTTTGTGCTTGCGCAACCCTATTTTGTTTTAAAAAACGATTATAATCTAAAGCGCTTAAACCGAATAACGATAAGATAAAACAAAATAAATAAATTAAAGCTTTAATAAAAAACTTAGTCATATATTAATTTACCTCTCACTAAAACATTTTTAACATTTAAGTCTTCATCCATAATTACACAATCTGATGACTTTCCTTTAACTAAAGAGCCAAAGTGTCTATCTAGGCCATAAAACCTAAAAGCATTTAAACTAGAATACATTAATAAATCAGTATATTTAACACCAAGTTCATATAGAACTTTCATTTCATCATTAATGGAAACAACGCTTCCAGCATAATGACCATCACTGCTAATAAATTTAGTTCCTTTTTTTGTACAATGTTTCGACATAAAATCATATTCACCATCTGGCAAATTTCTAGCTGTTGAAGAATCAGAAACCAACATAATTTTATCTCTATCAATATTATTTATAACTAATTTTAAAACATTGCGATCAACATGGTTTCCATCAGCTATAAGTTCGCACATCCATCTATTCATGAAAGCGCAATTAACTAAAGTTACATCACGATGATGAAGACTTCTCATCGCATTAAATAAATGTGTAAACCCATCAACATTGTCATCCAAGTTTTCTATGCATGCATCAGAATGACCACACATCACTTTTACATTGTGGTCGTGCAATAATTGACCAGCTTCTTTATAACCATCAAGTTCACATGCGATGGTCATCTGTTTTAAGCAACTACATTTATTTAATATATCTTCAATCATCTTCTTATTAGGTTTTAAAAACTTTTCAGGATCACCAATGCCTAAATGTTTAGTTGATAAAAATGGGCCTTCCATATGAATGCCCATATATCTAGACATTGGTGCATCATAATCATTTAATAATTCAAATCGTTCATCATATTTATCGATTGGACAATCATAAGATAAAGAGGCTAAAAAAGAAGTTGTTCCATCTTTAACAAACTCTTCAGAAATTTCATCCATTTGATTTTTATTTACTTCATCAAAAGATAAACCTTTTATGCCATGAGTATGGGTATCAAAAAAACCTGGCATAACTATCTTATTTGTACAGTCTATGACTTTATAATCTGTCAAATCAACATTTATTTTATTAGCGTTATAAAAAACATCTTCAATCGTTTCATCATTAACAAGTAAAGCTCCATCAATATATTCTCTATTTCCATCAACAATTAAGTGTGCATGATTCAATAAATATTTCATTCTATTGCCCTCTTTATCTCTTCCATAGAAATTGGACCTTCCCTTAGTATTTTTACTTCATGAGTTACATCGACGATTGTTGAAGAAAGTTCGCCTCTTGCATTTTCGGTGACGATACCATCAATCTTTCCATTCATGCTTTCATATACATCTTCCCACTTTAGCAAAGAACCTGTATTTGAAATATTAGCACTAGTAACCATAATTGGCTTACCGATGCCTTCTATTAGTTTTAAAATCCAATCATCATCAGGAACTCTAATACCAATAGTATTTAAACCTTGAGTAATATAATCATCTAAATAATCTTTTTTATTGAAAATAATAGTAATGGCGCCTGGCATAAAATTGTCTATTATTTTCTTAGCATCAGTATTTATGTATGCAACATCAGAAATCATTTTTAATGAACTGCACATCATTGGTAATGGTTTTTTGAAATCTCTTCCTTTTGCGATATATACTTTCTTTATTGCTTTAACATCCATTACACACGCTAAGCCAAAAACGGTATCGGTTGGAAAAGCAATGATATCGCCTTTAGATAATCTATCAATTATTATATTTAAATCTTGTTTTGAGTATTTGATCGTGTTCATAAGTAAATTTTACAACAATTCATTTATCTTCAAGAAATCTGCAAGGGTCAATTCTTGAGCCCTAATATTCTTATCTAAATTTAAAGTTGTATATATCTTTTCGATTGTTTCGTTATCTAAAAACTGTTTGAAATTGTTGTGCAAGGTTTTGCGACGCATCACAAAACTATTTTTAACCAAACTGAAAAATTTCTTTTCAAATTCCGCATCTCTATCAACTTTTGGAGTGAAGGAAATAACAGCACTATCCACTTTGGGCGCAGGGTAAAAAACGTTTTTAGGAACAGACATTTCGTGTTTTACATCATATAGGTATTGAACAATAATGCTCAATGCGTTGTAATCCTCGCTGTTAACTTTTGCCTTGAAGCGATCCCCCACTTCTTTTTGAACCATAACTGTAATTTTGGAGATATTTAAAGTTGATTCAAATAGTTTAAATAAGATTGGCGTCGTAACATAATATGGCAGATTTGAACAAACGCGAATTTCTTGGTTTTGATACTTAGATATATCGGTATCCATAAAATCTTCTAAATACACGTTTAATCTCTTGTCATCAATAGAGTCTATTAGAATATCGTACATATCTTTATCAATTTCATAAGCATCAACTGCTTTTGAATATTTTAAAAGCATTTCAGTTAAGCCACCTAATCCTGGCCCTATTTCTACTGTTAGGCAATTGCTATCGCATGCATTTTTGGCTATTTTGTCTACTATATTTGAATCGATTAAAAAATTCTGACCATATTTTTTCTTAGCTGATAAATTGCCCATAACTCTTTTTACGTGATTGATATTAGAGATCATACTCTCATTATATGCTAAATGAAAAAACTATATTGAAACGCAAACTGTTTACTAGTA
>JAUNNY010000023.1 GCA_030531215.1 Erysipelotrichaceae bacterium | reverse complement strand
GATTAAGTTGTAACAGGTTTCTCTAGGGATGGAGAAATCTTTTTGTGTGATAAAATTGATATGAGGATATACTATGGATGAAGTCAGAATAATCGAAGTTAAACAATCAGTTTTTGCTTCAAATGAACTTAGGGCAAACAAACTTAGAAATGATTTAAAAAAGAAAGGCACATTCTTATTGAATGTCATGTCTTCACCTGGCTCGGGTAAGACAACAACCTTAACTAGAATCGTCAATGAATTAAAAAAAGATTATAAGATTGCCGTAATGGAAGCCGACATCGATTCCGATGTTGATGCTAAAACGATTGCTAAAAATACTAATGTTGAGGCTATTCAACTACATACTGGTGGTATGTGCCATTTAGATGCTGATATGACTAGACAAGGTATTGAGTCTTTAACTGATGATGATTATGATCTAGTGATATTAGAAAATGTCGGCAATCTAGTATGCCCGGCTGAATTTGATACAGGTTCTTCAAAGAATATGTGTATCTTATCTGTACCTGAGGGTGATGATAAACCTTTGAAGTATCCTTTGATGTTTGAAGTTTCTAATTTTGTCTTAATTAATAAGATTGATGTTTTAGCTTATTTTGATTTTGATATTGATAAATGTAAAGAGAATATAAAATATCGTAATGGTATGGCTGATATCTTTGAAGTCTGTGGTAAAGATGGTAGAGGTATTGATGAGGTCTGCGATTACTTAAGAAATGAAATTGAAAAATGGAAGGAGAACTAAATGCCTAAAATGTCTGATGCCTTCATTCCACGTTTTATGGGTGAAGAAAAACCTAATGAAAAGATTTTAGCTCTTGGTAAAAAGATTACTGATGTTGCTAAACATAAACTGTTTGGTTTAACTAGTAATGATCCTGAATATTGGGGACTTAGATGTATATGTACTGATGAGATGGCTGACATTGCTTTAGCTATGGATATTCGTAAGCCATATACTTTAGATGAACTTTCTAAATTAACCAAAAAGAATAAAGAAGAATTAGAACCAATCGCTGAAGAGATGGCTAAAAGAGGGCTATTAGAATTTGATTATGGTAATAACTATACAAATGATGGTCCAATTGTTGGTGCTCCACATATTAAAAGATATATCTTGCCAATGTTTGTACCAGGTAGTGCTGAATTCACAAACATGGTTAAGAAACAATTAGATGATTATCCTGAATTAGCACAATTCTTTGAAAGAATGACTTTTGTGCCACTAGCTGGAATTACAGAATTAGTTCCTCCAGGTGGTGCAGGTATTGGTATGCATGTAATACCTGTTGAAAAAGCTATTTCTTTAGAGAATAAATCTTTAGATATTGAACATATATCTCATTGGCTAAAGAAGTATGAAGGACACTTAGGCGTTGGTATTTGTAGTTGTCGATATGGTAGAGCTAAATTAAATGAAGGATGTGGTGATTCGGCTGAAGATTGGTGTATTGCCGTTGGTGATATGGCTGATTATTGTAATGAAACAGGTAAGGGCCATTCCATCAGTTATGATGAAGCTATTCAAATCTTAAAGAATGCGGAAGACAATGGTTTTGTTCATCAAATTACTAATATTGATGGTGAAGACAAGATCTTCGCTATTTGTAATTGTAACGTCAATATATGTAACGCTTTAAGGACATCACAATTGTTTAATACGCCTAACTTATCTAGATCAGCTTATACTGCTAAGGTAGATCCTAAAAATTGTGTAGCTTGTGGTAAGTGTGTAGAAACTTGTCCAGCAGGTGCAGTTAAACTTGGCCAAAAGTTGTGCACAAAGAAGGGACCTATCAAATATCCAAAACATGAACTTCCTGATCATATGTCATGGGGTGAAGATAAGTGGGATGAAAATTATCGTGACAACAATAGAATCAATTGTTATGAAACTGGTACTGCTCCATGTAAGACAGCTTGTCCTGCCCATATCGCAATTCAAGGTTATTTAAAGAT
Source organism: Erysipelotrichaceae bacterium (assembly GCA_030531215.1). Classification (GTDB taxonomy): domain Bacteria; phylum Bacillota_I; class Bacilli_A; order Erysipelotrichales; family Erysipelotrichaceae; genus Colivicinus. The sequence continues at coordinate 9,854 of JAUNNY010000023.1, read as the reverse complement.
GGCTGCTCAAGGCAAATATCAAGAAGCCTTAGCTTTAATTAAGAAAGATAATCCATTCCCTGCAATCTGTGGTAGAGTATGTAATAAACGTTGTGAAGATGCATGTACTAGGGGATTGTTTGATGATCCTATCAATATCGATGGTGTTAAACGTTTTATCGCGGAACAAGATCTAAAAGCAGATTCTCGATATATTCCTAAAGTTGTAATTCCTAGCAATGTTGAAAAACATTGGAAACAAAAGATTGCGATTATTGGTGCTGGCCCTTGTGGCTTATCTTGTGCTTACTTCTTAGCTTTGAAGGGTTATAAACCAACTGTATTTGAAGCTAATGAAAAACCTGGTGGCATGCTTAGATACGGCATTCCTGCTTATAAATTAGAAAAAGATATTATTGATGCGGAAATTGAAGTAATTGAACAATTAGGCGTTGAAATAAAATGTGGAGTCAAAGTTGGCAAAGATGTTACTATTCCTGAATTAAGAAAACAAGGCTATGAAGCATTTTATGTCGCTATTGGTAGACAAGTAGGTAGATATCCTGGCATTGAAAATGAAAAGGCTAAGAATACTATCACAGCTATTGATTTCTTACATTACGCTAATAAACATCCTAAAGCAAAGATTGAAGGCAAAGTCGTTGTTATCGGCGGAGGCAATGTCGCAATTGATGCGGCTAGAGTTGCCCATAGACTAGGTGGTAGAAATATCGATATCTATTGTCTAGAAGATATTTATAATATGCCTGCTTCTAAACAAGAAGTTGAAGAAGCTAAACAAGAAAATATCACTATCAATAATTGTTTTGGTCCAAAACAGATTGTCGTAGATGAACAAGGCAAAGTTAAACAAGTTATCTTTAAACGTTGTCTATCAACCGTAGATGAACAAGGCCGTTTCAATCCGACATATGATGAAGATGATATTCAAATTGTTCCTGCAGACCATGTAATATACGCAATATCACAAGCTATTGATTGGGGTGAATTATTAAAAGATTCTAAAGTTGAATTAAACGGCCAAAATCCTAAGGCTGATAAGTTAACTTTCCAAACTAATGAACCTGATATCTTTGTGGGTGGCGATGTATTTACAGGTGCTTCTTTTGCGATCAACGCAATCGAACAAGGACATCTAGCAGCTGATTCATTACATAGATTTGTTCAACCTGGCGCATCTTTAACAATCGGTAAGAACAAGCGTGAATTTATCATGTTAGATAAAGACGATATTGAAGTAATAGATTATGATCACGCTGGTAGACAATATGAAGGTATCGACAAGTCAATTGATTTTGTCCGTGACTTTAAAGATAATCGTGTAACATTAACAGAACAACAAGTAAAGATTGAGACAAGCAGATGTCTATCTTGTGGTGCTTCGATTGTTGATGAAAATAAGTGTATCGGATGTGGTGTATGTACGACTAAGTGTGAGTTTGATGCAATACATCTATTTAGAGATCATCCAGAAAACTCTAAGATGGTTAAGTCTGAAGATAAATTCAAATACATTCTTCCTTATGCTGCTAAACGTGGTGTAAAGATCATCTTCGGTAATAAAACTGAAGAAGAAAAGAAATCACAAGCAAAACACAAGCAATGGAAGAAAGCTCAAAAGGACAAAGCCAATGCATGAGTTAGGTGTCGTGTTTCATGTCATTGATGATGTTTTAGATTTAGCTAAGCAAAATGATGTTAAACATATCAACTCAGTCACCTTACAAATAGGAACAGTAACTGGTATTGTACCTGATTATTTAAAGGAATGTTGGAACTGGGCGGTTAGTAAACATGACGAAACAAAAGATTGTGCTTTGAAAATTGAAAAGATTGAAGCGATAACTCATTGCGAAGATTGTGGTAATGACTACAATACGATTATCTATGGTAAGACTTGTCCTAAATGTAAGTCAGGCAATACTTACTTGATACAAGGCAACGAGTTTGTGATTAAAGAAATGGAAGTAGTTTAATGATTAAGAATATTATTTTTGATATGGGTGGTGTCTTAATTGACTTTGATGCGGAGAAGTTTTTAGATTATTACCATCCTAGTTTGCAAGACCGTCTAATACTAAAAAGAAATATTTTTAATTCTCTAGAGTGGGCCATGATGGACAGAGGTACTCTAGATGAAGAAAAGATGTTTGAAATTGTAAAACAAAGAATTCCAACTAGGCTTCATGAACTAGCTTATAACTTACTATTTAATTGGGATAAGATATGTGAACCAATAATAGGTATGCCCGAATATGTAAAACAATTAAAAGAAGCTGGTTATAAAATATATCTACTATCAAATGCCTCAGTAAGATGTATGGATGATTATTGGCCTAAAGTAAAAGGCTCTGAATACTTTGATGGTCAAGTGGTATCAGCTGATATAGGTTACATCAAACCAGAAAAAGAGATCTATGAATATCTATTAAATAAATATAAGCTCAAGAAAGAAGAATGTATATTTATAGATGACAGGATAGGTAATGTTGAAGGAGCACATCACGTTGGCATAAAATCAATTGTCTTTCAAAAAGATATTGAATTATTTAAACAAGAATTAGAACAAATGTTAGTTACAAATTAAATATAATAGTTCTTATTCATCTAGGAGGAAAAATATGAATTCAAGAGAAATATTAGATGAATTATTGAAGGAAGTATCTGGCGGCAAAAAAGATGGCAGTTTTTCATCTAAATACTCTAAAGGACAAACGATAAGTCTATATGATTCAAGTATGGGATATTATTCATACTTGTACATCGAAGATATAGACGAGACTAAAACTGAACCTTATTATGTGAAAATAACTTTAGTATATGACAATGGTGGCAGTGTATTTTCACACGAATGGATGGATGAGTATTCAATAGATTTTTATGTAAATAGACACACATTAATTTCGTGAAAAGGAAAGGGATTAAGTTATGGAAGAAAAGAAACAGTTATTAGATGATGAAATAAAGGACACAAATGGTGGCGTATTGGTATATGATTTGGGTGGTGGAACTTTTGATGTCAGCATCTTGTCTATAGAAGATGGCAAGTTCAATCCTGAAAAAAGAGAACTTATAGATATGATCGAAGCAGATAATCAACAATAGCGCAACTTTTTTTGGTGTATAATAAATTGGAAATAGGGTGGATTTATGAAAAAAAATAGTTTTGATGTAGTAGCAGTAGTAGTTGCATGTGTATTACTTGGAATAAGTGCTGTTGGCGTTGTAAAAGTATTGTTAAATGGTGAATTAGATAGTACTTATCTATTAGGCGCTATTGTACTAATTTGTTCACTTAATTTCTTATTGTTATACTTGATTTCTGGTTTTACTAAAGGTTACGCTAAACTATATAAAGCCGCATTATTATTGGGAAGTTTAAACGCATTATTCGTGACAATGGCTTCTGTTAATGAAAGCAGCCAATATATCGCTGTTATGTTTTGCGCGCTAAGTTTTGGTTTATATATGGTGCTAGCTTTTGCAAAAAATTTTGGCAAGGTGAAATCACTAATATTTTGCGCAATTGTCATATTGTGCAGAATATCAGGGTTAGTTTCTAATATTATTAGCTATGGAAGCATCTTGGATGATCATGTCATCTTGATTGGTTCACAACTCGCATTGTCTTTGGCAATTTTTACTGCTACTTTCGCAAAATATGTCGATAAGACTGAAAGAGGCGCAATATAAAGGAGAAAATATGACAGAAAAGAATTATTTAACAGATGAAGATATCTTAAGAGTATCTGGAGGAACTGCAGAGTATTATTACTCTAAAGGTCAATGGCTTTGTTCTTTACATCAATTAACAAATCTTTACTATCAAATAGAAGAATTGATAGAAGAAAATGGTGCTGCTTGTTATAAATGCCAAAGCTATTTCTACATGGTTAAGGCTAAACAGCTTACCAGCAACGGAGAAGTTACAATATCTCAATCTGAAATAGGCACTAACTACAATACCTGTGGCGATCCTAGAAATTACGATATTCCTACAAATTAACAAAAATAAAAACCTAAACTAGCTTACTAATTTAGGTTTATTTTTTTAGTGGTCCCCGAAGTCGGGGTCGAACCGACACGGATTTCTCCTCACGATTTTGAGTCGTGCGCGTCTGCCAATTCCGCCATTCAGGGATGCTTAATAATTGTAACATATAATAATGTTAAAATTAATATGTATGGACCTAAAAGATCTGAAGTTAACAGCCAAAAGACAAGAGATATGCAAAAGATTAGGTTTTAATAGTAGTTATGATGTCTTAAGCTATTATCCCTATAAATATGATAATTATGAAATCGTCAGATATAAGGACTTTAAGATTGGCGAAACTATCATGTTTGAAGCTGAACTTATCACTAGTCCTAGTACCTTTAGATATGGTAAACGTTCTACAACGAGATTTAAAGTACTATATGACGATGAACAATTGTTAGTGACGATCTTTAATCGTCCTTGGATTAGAAATTTAGATATCAATGATAAAGTGGTGATCATCGGTAAATACGATGGAAACAATAAAGTTACAGCTTTAAATTATTACACCAAAGATGTAAATGAATTAGTGGGTATCGTACCTACATATTCAACATCTGAAGGTATCAGTCAAAATGAGATTAAGAAACTGATATCCTTGGTATATGAAAATTGCAGTGAAGAATTAGTAGAGCATCTTCCTAGTGAATATATAAAAGCACATAATTTAATTGACTATAAGACAGCTATTTTTAATATTCATAATCCTATAAATAGTGACTTATTAAGAAAATCTTTAGCTAGATTAAAGTATGAAGAGTTTTTAAACTTTTATGTAGCATTAAATATCCTAAAAGGTAATACTACTAATTCAATTAAGAATAAGAAAGTATTTGATCAAGATAAGATTGATGCTTTTATTGATAGTTTAGGATTTAAGCTGACAACTGATCAAGAGACATGTATCAAAGAAAGTTTAAATGATTTAGCTAGTGATAAGATAATGTATCGTTTAATTCAAGGTGAGGTTGGTTCAGGCAAGACTGTAATTTCTGAAGTGATGTTGTATGCCAACTACTTAGCGGGCTATCAAGGTTGTTTGATGGCACCAACCGAAATACTAGCAAAACAACATTATGAATCTTTTGTAAGAGATTTTGCTTGTTTAGGTATAAAGATTGGTGTTTTATATAGTGCCATGGATAATGAAAAAGAAGTCAAAAGACAAATAGAAAATGGTGAACTAGATATTATCATTGGTACTCACGCCTTATTCTCTAATGATGTAAGTTATTCTAACTTAGGTTTAGTAATAGCTGATGAACAACATCGTTTTGGGGTTAAACAAAGAAATGCATTAAAGAATAAAGGCGACAATACCGATTTTTGTTTGATGTCTGCTACTCCAATTCCTCGTACCTTAGCTAGTTCTTTATATGGGGATATGGATATTTCAACAATCGAAACTTTACCTTCAGGAAGAAAAGGTTGTAAGACTTATTTAATTAAGAAGAATAGTATTGTTGATATTTTAGATGTGGTTAAAGATACTTTGAAACAAGGCAGACAAATATATATCATCGCTGCAGCAATCGAGAAAAGTGAAAATTATAACGCTAAAGATGTTACAGGTTTATACAATAGTTTATTAAATGAATTAAGTCCTTATAAGGTATCTTTACTTCATGGTAAGTTATCTAGTCAAGAAAAAGATCTTATCATGAAAGACTTCAACGATAATAAGATTCAAGTACTAATTTCGACAACGGTGGTTGAGGTTGGTGTCAATGTTAAAAATGCGACCATGATGATTGTATATGATGCGGACAAGTTTGGTTTATCTCAACTTCATCAATTAAGAGGACGTATTCAAAGAGGTAATTATGAAGGCGTTTGTTTCTTACTAACTAATAGTAAAGATGAATCAGTCATAAAAAGATTAGAAGTTTTATGTAATTGTAATGATGGTTTTAAGATCTCTTTAGAAGATTTAAAACTAAGAGGTCCTGGCGATATCTTAGGAACTAGACAATCGGGTTTGCCCACTTTTATCTTGGGGAATATCTTTGAAGATGGCAAATTTATTGAAGCTGCTAAGAAAGATGCTAAACAGATATGTGACAACTTAGATGATGAAGAAGCGAATAAATATTATAATTATATGATGGAGAACATCAAAGATAAGGTTATCTCTTAATGGCAGTAAAAAAGATAAATAAAAGAACTTTATTTCTTATTTCAATAGTAATAAGTGTTGGCTTAACTCTTTTTTCATACAATAAAGTATTAGTAAATCCTTTCACTAATAAATTTGAATTACATAATGTAGGTGATGCATATCTTGATGATGATTATTCATTGATTATTAATGAAGGTGGTAGTGAATTACTTTTCTTGAAAGAAAAGAAATTAGATAAAATATTAATATTTGATGAACGTTCTCCAATTGATAAAGCAAACCAGGTAATCAAATCTGATGATGCCTTTTATGTTGCGGGATACAACATTGATCAAAATACAGATTACATAATTAAATACAGTTTAGATGGTAAAAACAATAAAACAATATTTGAGTTTACTAGAGGAGCTAATATTTCTAGTAATCCTATTCAAGATATGTATTTATATGATGATAAGTTATATGTAGTAAATACCAACGATAATTACACGGTAGCTGTATTTGAAATAGATATTAATAGTAATACGCAAAAGACCATATTAACCAATTCAGTTAAAGGCGTTATCAATTCACAATACCTACCTCAAGAAAGATCATTATTATTAACGCTATTTGATGGAACGTGTGTTAAAGAAAATATAGATGATGGTATTGTGACTTTAAGAAAAGAAACAGATTGTGAATTTGTCTATATACATAATGACGATGTCATAACATATGGTGGTTTTAAAGACAATGATTTAAAGGTTGATGGCCAATTAATAGCTCACAATATTATCACAACTAACATTTCTCATGGTGGTAAGTATATCGGTTTTGATGATGAAGCTTGTGCAACTTATTATCTATATGATATAGAAAATGATACTGTTTCAGCTTTAGATAGTATCAAATATTCAACAACTTTCTGGTTTGAAAATATTCAACGTATCATTCCAATTGTCTATTTAATCTTAGCGATACTTCATGTTGTTTTAGAACAAATACTATTTATTATCAAAAAGAACAATGTTGATTATATCAAGAAGGTTGGATTGTTATTTACGGTTATCTTAGCTATTTTCTCAATTTCTATTTTCTATACTAAAGAATTATATGAAAACAATAAAAAATATTTGTGTGAAGATCTTAAATTTGGGGCTAGATATTTAGCGTCCACAATAAATGAAGAGATTTTTTCTGATGATATTAATTATTTTGATAGAAATAATGCTGTACTATATGAAGAAATTGATAAATATGTAGATCTATGTAATGAAGGTAATGTTAGATATTCTTATGCGATATATAAGTATGTAGATGATGATACTATAGTAGTTTATAATTCGTTAGATGTACCAATTCCTGGCACTTTTGTATCTAAAGATATAGCAGCATCTAGCGATGAATATCCTGTTAATGATGAAGGGGTATATCAATATGATTCATCTAATATGTCTAATTATTATACATATAATTTTATATATAAAGATGGTGAATTAATTGGTACTATTGAACTAGGTATTGATAATGATTCTTTTGAAACAGAGCTTAAGAATTCGGTCTTAACAACAACAACTAAAATAAGTGTTATCGCTATTGTAATATATATCGTAATTATAGAACTTAAAGCTTATTTTGCAGGCTCTAAATTAAGAAAACAATATATCAAAGATAAGATACCTAATGATGATTTAGCTCTTATTAGGCCATTCTCTTTCTTGTTTAATTTTGCGTTTAATATGGATGCGGCAATTTTGATTCTGATATCACAAGATTTGTTGGCAACTAGTAATTTAAATACAGATAATAATTTATTATTGACGCTTCCTACAATTGCGAAGTCTTTGTCGGCTCTTATTGGAGCTTTAATCTTCTCAAAACTTTCACGTAAATTCTCATATAAGAGATTATTTATTGTTTCAGAAGCAATCTATGCGTTATTTGAAGTTTTGGTTGTTATAGCGATCTTTAATAATAATTACTTATTGTTCTCTTTGTTTATCTTGATCGGTAATGTGGCTAATGGTGTGGGCTATGGCGTCTTTGCCTCACTTCCACAAAGAGAAGAGAATGAAGCTAGACAGATTGCCGCAAGTGAAAAGCTTACTCTAGGAGATTCTTCTGCTGGATTATTAGCAGGATTATTATCAGGTGTTGTAGCAGATTCCTTTGGTAATAGTTTTGTCTATATGGTTTCTGCTGTATTTATAGTTTGTGCAATACTTATGGGAAGTATTATCCTTCCAGGAAGAATCAAGATGGTTGACTCTAGTAAAAAATCTAGTGCTGGCTTGTTGGGCAATATTAAGTTCTTCTCTAGTCCAGTTATGTTGTCATTTATCTTAGTCTACTTATTGCCAAAGACAATGTTAGATGGCTATAATTCATTCTTGTTCCCACTATATGCGAGTGAATATGGTTTATCAAAGACATATATTTCGTTTATCAATATAATTATTAAGACTCTAGCAGTTGGTTTAACTAGTTACTTTATATCGCTATTTGAAGGTGTTGATTACTGGCGTAGAGATATCATAGTTTCTATCTTATGTGGAATTATGTTCTTGGGCTTTATTATTGATGATTCTATCGTATGGTGTATTACTGCATTATTCTTTGTGACAATATCAACCAAGATTCATGAATCACTACGTAATACCTTGTGGATTAGACAAGCCAAGGTAGAGGGTATTAATCCTATATCGTTATCTGGCGGTTACTCTACTGTTTTACAATTAGTAGAAACTATTAAGTCTCCAATCTTGTCTATCTTATTATCATTCCCTAATAATATTGCCTGTTTCTTATTAGGCGGATATGTTTTAGCTTCAACAGGAGTATTTGTTGTAACAACAGGCAAATCTCCAATAAGTAAATCAAATAATAAGGCAATTGCTTAATTTTTGATGTTTTTTGTAGCCTTTTTATGAAAAATACGTATATAAATGTGGAGGATTATAAATATGAAAAAGACTGAAAAAGAATTAAATGAATTAAAACAAGAATTTACAACATTAACTAATAAGTTAAATGAACTAACTGATGAAGAATTAAGCTTCATTACTGGTGGTGGTTCAGTAGCATCTGTTAAAGCAGAAGACTTAAAAAACTTAAGTACTACGGATGCTGCAGCAGCATTACAAGGAAAGGCTGCTGGTGTAGCTATTGCTAGCAATGGTGCACCAGGTGCTTCAACTTCAATTAGAGTACGTGGAACTGGTTCAGTTAATGGTTATGATCCATTATATATCATTGTTGATGGCGTTGCAGTTGATGACTAAATAGGACAATATGGCAAAGACCACAGAAGAAATAAACAAGTTAAAACAAGAATATACTGATTTAACTAAGAAATTAAGTTATCTTAATGATGACGAATTAAGTTATGTTACTGGTGGTGCGCATATATCAGCGGATTATTTTGAAATAGCCGTTAAAGCAAGAGATGTTTCGGAAAGAGTTCAAACTGAGTTAGATTCAATCGAAGAAGAAGTTCTTGCTGGATTAAAAGCTGAAATTGTTAGACCACACGAAGCACAAACTGCAATTTTTGTAGAAGAGGCTGATAATTAAAAAAGCAAATCGATTTAAAAATCAATGAAAAACTAAGATCTTGGTACTTAACCAGGATCTTTTTATATGTGTATATATTAAAAATAGGGTCTCTAAATTCTAGCGTGGAAAAACGTGGAATGAATTTGAGAACTATAAAAA
>JAUNNY010000011.1:24656-41470 GCA_030531215.1 Erysipelotrichaceae bacterium | reverse complement strand
GTTTTTAGGGAGAACGCTGTTCATTATTGCAATAATTGCTTATTTTCGTTAAAAATACACATAAAAAGGCTATTGGATAACCAATAGCCTCATAAATATATAAATTTGGAAATTATTATCTTTCTACACCAGTCTTAACAGGAGTAGTATCTTCATTAGATTTTCTATAAATCTTGAAGTTGATTGTATCATTAACTAGTTTGTAGTTAGATGTTGGATGTAATAGTTCTGTGAAGTCATAAGTATATAGTTTAGCTTTAGCTACATACTTACCAGTATGTATTTGTGGACCATATTCTTCATCATAGTCTACATATACAATATTATTTCCAAAATAATCTATATCCCAATCAACAATAGTTGCATCATTATTAGGATCATTTACTACTTCTAGTCCTAAGATCTCTGGAGCTTGTGCATAAGACTTCTTAGAGAACTTAACTTTATCAGACCATATAACCTTTAACTCTCTTGGATGAATATGGAATTCAGTGAAGGTGATTAAACCAATCCATGGATCGATATCATCTTCATGTTCACCTACAAAGATATAGTTACTTGTTCTACCTGCAATTAGTGCAAATGTATAATATGTATCTGCATTTCTAAATTGGATAATAGCATCATTAGATTTTTGAGCTTCATCAAATTTAACCATTAATTCATCTTCAGTAATATCATGATCTTCAGGAAGTTCATTAGCAGGGATATCTACTTGGATATATCCGATACCATCACGTAGATATGTACCTTCAATGATTAGATCTGGACTATGAAGTTTACCATCATATACGTATTCTAGATTCTCCCAATGAGTATATATTGTCTTAGGTACTATAGTATATTCTAAAGTAGTCCAACCACTATCATTTGCGTTAACTAATTCATAGTTTCTAACTAACTTTTCAGAAGATAGTTTTACATATGCGTGCTTTTTACCAGCATCTATAGAATTATCTAATAATTCTCTATTGTTGTATTCAACGATATAATCAAGATATTTAATAGCTTTGAATCCGCCAGCTTCATAACCTGTGAAACCATCAAATAATACTTCTGGTTCTTGTGCTTTACCATTGTATACTAGTTCTTCATCAAGATCTAAGTACGCAGTTAATTTAGCTTTATTGATTACATACTCACCTTTTACTATTTCAATGTCATAGTTTTTAGCTAGCTTTTCATTATATCTAATAGAGATAGGATATGTACCTGCATTATCACTAGTCTTTTCAGCAAAGATTTCAATTGTAGGTCTAATTGTATTAAAGTCTCTACCTACAAATCCTCTTCCCTTAGAAACTGTTTCAGGTTTAACATCAACTACTCTATTGAAGTATGGATCCATATCACCATATGTCTTAGAAGCATCACCGACATAAATCTTGGCAGGTCTTTTAGCGATAGACCATTCAACTATCGCATATTTATAACCTAAGTAATCTTCTACAACCTTGGTATCTTTAGACCATTTATAGTTATCAGAATCTAAAGCTAATAAAGCAACATATGTACCAGCATCGCTAGCATAGTTATCATAACCTAAGAAGAATGCAGCTCTATCAGCATAACTTACACCTGTAGGTAAATCTCTTCTAGCTATAGGAGCTTGATCATCACCGTTATATATTAAATTATTATTAACTAAATCTTTAATGTCATTCTTATAGTCTATTTCTTTTGGTGAAATGCTCCATCTAACGATTGCTTGTCCTTTACCATTTAATTCAACATCTTCTGCCCATTCATATGTATCTGGATCATCAATTGTAAGATAAGTTGTATATTTATCTACATCAATTGCTTTGCTTACTTCCCATTCACCAAGGAATGTTTGAATTGTAGTAACATATGGAGATACTATACCAAGATCTTCTTTACCATCACCATCACAATCAAACTTTAAGTTCTTAATTTGATCAGTACCATCATAAGTAAAATCAGAAACAATTAGTTTTGGTGAAATCTCAATCTTATCAGTAATTGTAAGATGTAGATATGCTACTATAACTGGTTCTACTTTTGCATCTTTAGTTAGTTTTTCTTCTTTTGATTCTGTATATCCAAATACAAAGTTTGGATTACCTATTTCAATACGAATTGTATATTTACCAGCTTTATTTAGTATATTTGGACCTGTCCAACCAGTTTTATCATCATCAACAAAACCTTCGCAATATGAAACTTTATACATATCTTCAATTAGTTTAGTTACAGTTTCGCTATCAACCTTACCAGCTTTATCTTTGAATGTAATAGTTGGAGAATAATGTTTTTCTTTTTCTTCTTTAGTTAATTTATGTGTCAATTCAGTAACTGCTTCAACTGTCATAGGGGCAATAGACCAAGCTACTGTTTGATTTTCATAAACATCACCATCAACATCCCAAACATAATGTTCTGGATCTAATAATTTGAATGTCGCATAATATGTACCAGCATCTTTTGCGGAAGTAGTGCTACCAAAAGCATCTAAATCCATTAATTTATCATCAAATCCATCAATACCTTTTTGTGATTGTCCATTATATACTAGTCCATTTATAGCAGTAGGCACTTTAACCTTAGTAGCCCAATGAGCATATAAAGTTAATGGTTTAACATCATCAGTATCTTTAACTAATGATCCATCTTCATAATACCAACCTAAGAAATAATGACCATCATATGTTGGCACAGGAAGTGTTCCAAATTTAGAACCCTCTTCATACTTTAATACAGTCTTATCAAGTTTTCCGCCTTGAGTATCTAAAACAACTTTAATTCTGTTATCTAAAATACCATATAATTTAGCTTCTAAATTATTAATTGGTTGCCATTTTCCATCACTGTAATTAGCACCATATTTATTAGTAAATGTTACATAACCATCAGGATTAGAAACTACTTTCTTAATGTGATTAGTATTCTTATCAACTGAAATACGATAATCAGACCATATATATCCAGCATCAAAGTATCCTAAAGTATTACCATTAGCATCTTGTAGATATCCATCATTATATGTAAATCTAATTGCTTTACTTGTTTGTCCTAGATATAGTATTTTTCCATCAACTTTAACAATTTCACTACCTGTATTATTTGTTAAAGCATAGGATTCTTTATTATTCTCATCAACAATAACTAACTCTAGATAATCATCTAAGTCTCTATCAACTAATACATACTCTTGTAATTTTTCAAATCTAGCAAATAGTTCTTTTACTGAGCCATCAAATACACTCTTACTAGTTATTAGATTTCCACCATCTTTAGAATCATACCAACCTAAGAATTCAAAGCCATCCATTACAGGATCTTTATCTGGAAGATTATATTTATGACCAACTACTTGAGTAAGTCTAGCGTATGATTGACCTTCTCCATCATAGAATATAACTTCTTTAATATCACTAGGATCTACTTCTTTATATAGATATGAACCATTGCTATCAACTTGAGGCCATTCTTTACCATCACAAGCAAATGATTTAGGGCTAGACTTTCCTAGACCAATATGACCTGACATATCAAAATTAATGGCTGTTCCATATTGAGAAAAACCAGCTTTATAGCTTCCTTTGCTACCTAAATTATTTAAGTAATAAGAGTCATTCTTTAAATAATAGTAACTACCTTCCTTACTAGCTGTAAGTTCTATACTAGATAATTCACTTTCTGAACCAGAAAAATGAGCTAGTGTAGTATCACCAACAGTTTCAACAAACACTTTCGTAACACCAGCGTTATTATCTTTACCTAAACTAGTCATGGCAAACGTAGCGTCAACATTTTTATTGGTATTAACAATAATATAAGTCTTGCCATTCTCTACATCATTAAGACTATCAATTAGAATAAATGTCTTAGAAACACCTTTTTCATTAGGAATGTCTTCTATGATTTCTTCAACAACTTCCTCAGCAACTTCTTCTACTGCAGGAAGTTCTTCTTCGATTTCTTCTGCAGGATCTGCAGGTAAATCTTCAGCAGGTTTTTCTTCTTCATTATTAATTGCTTCGACAATTTCTTCTGGAGCTTCTGCAGAAGCAGCAGCTACATTAAAAGTAATTGTTGTAAATGCAATTAGTACTGTTAGAAGAACTGTTAAAAATTTCTTCATAATACTTATCTCTCCTTTACATAGGTATATGAATAACCATCCTGATTGATGATAAAAACACCCTCAGGGGGGTAGGTATACAACATAATTATAACCACCCCCTTATATGTAAAGCAAGTATAAAGTATCAAATTATCTATTTCTATATTATTTGCCCATAATAAAAGACGTTCACTTTAAACGTCTTTTACAAATGTTGCTATGTTATTGTTACTATTCTTATTCAACACCAGTAGATACAATTCTAACTGTTGTATTCTTTTTAGCTGTTTCTTTATTAACTACTGAAGATGTTGAAGAAGATCTACTTATAGATGATGCTTCTTTTACAGTTAATGTTGAATAACAGTTAAATGATTCTCCTCTAGATTGGCCATTAACCATATGTAAGCCTACAGCATATGTACCTGGCTTTATATCTTTTACATAATCATCAGTTAAAGTAATCTTCAAGAAATCATAAGATAAATCTAAATGGAAATCGCCAACATAATCAACAGTATAAGCATCATCGGGTATTACTTTATCGTTGATTGTTAATGCAAACATATCTCTTGATTCACTATCGTTTGTTGCGCCTAATCTTAGTTTTATACTAAAAACAAAACTTGCATCAATATCATTATTGCCTTTATCAATTTCTAAATCAGTTAATCCTAAATATAGTGGAGTCTTTTTAACTTGGAATGCAGTTGGAATAATTTTATAGTCTTCGTTATTTTCAACTTTAACTTGCATTTGATATGCAGTATCTTCCTCTACACCTTTAATTACAAACATAGGATATTTAATGCCATTGACATTAATAATCTTATAGTCTATTTCTTGATAATCAGCACCTGTATCACCCTCTCTATATTCAAGTGTAGGATTAGTACCAAGCTTTTCATAAAGTTCTTCATAATTGCTGATAAAGAATTCAGCTGTACCATCTTCATTTGCATATCCAGTCATATTCGCAAACATTACTTGTAATGTATTTATTTCGATTTCAGGTTCTTCTGATTCGGCAATTACAACTGTTAATTCTTGAATACTTCTTACCCAGAATGGTGATAAGATAGATTTCATTTGCCATTCAACGATATATTCTCCTACATTAGTTGCTTTGATGTTGCTAGAGTTATTTGTCCAATCATTGCCTTGTATTCTATATCTATATTCAAATCCTAGTTTATTTCCTGGGTTAATTAGTTCTTGTTCTTCACCAGTAAAAACTAACTCAGATTTAGCAGTAGGATCATCACCTAATATACCAGTCAATTCTGCATCAAGGTCATCTATTTCTGCTCCTACTTCTATTGCTTCATCAATTTCTTCATTTTCTGCGGCAATATTAATAGTACATACGCATAATGCCATTAATACTGTCAAAATAACACTTAACAACTTTTTCATATTCTTCTCCTGTTAAAAATATATATGTTTATAATACCATACTAATTCAAGCATAAAAAATGGTCCCTAATAAAAGGCCATTGGATAACCAATAGCCTCACGAATAACAATAATTATTTAAGTTATTATCTATCTACACCAGTCTTAACAGGAGTAGTATCATCGTTAGATTTTCTATAAATCTTGAAATCAATAGAATTACCACCAACGATTACATAATTCTTAGCTTTGTAACCAACTAGTTCAACTTCAGCAGTATATTTACCAGTATGTAGTTGTCTACCTTTACCTTCAACATAATCAATACCTAAGATATTTGCACCTTCAGCATCTTTATCAATTGTTAAGTTAACTAGTTCGTCAGCATCTACGATTCCAACTACTTCAGCAACAAATGGAGCGTGTTCTTTAGAATTTCTTACAAATTTAACTTTAGAATCCCAAACAATAGTTACTTCTTTAGGTACTATTTCATAACCAATATTGGTTCTTGAAACATGTCTTCCACTCATAGTAGTGAAATAGTAATTTCTATCACTATATAAACTTATAGTAATTTGTTTTTCACCAACATTAGTAACATCATATCTGAAACCACGTTCTGCATTAGTATATGTTAGATTATAAGCAACAGAAGATAATGTTTTTCCTTTTAAATCACCATTAGTGTAATAAACAGTAACTACTGGCTTTTGTTGTTTACCATTGTAAGTTAATTCTTTATCATCTCTATCAATTAAAGCTACTAAATGAGCAGGTTTAATCTCGTATGTTACAAATGCTACACTATATACTTCTGGAGCTTCTAATGAAGTTTCTGTATTTGGTCTCTTAAACTCATAATTATCATTTAAAGTAACCATAACCCATTTAATTCCAGCATTAATGAAATCATCACCTACAAACTCAACGGTGTATTCAGCATTTGCTCCAGTACCTTTTAGACCAGCAACTGATACTTCAGGTTTTTGAACTTTGCCATTATAAATGAATTCATCTTTGCTTAATTTTATATCATCTTTTGAAACAACCTTACGAGCAATAGTCCAAGTTATTTCTATAGGATCGCTAGTATTATCACTAATATCATTTGGAGTATCATCCTTCCAAACAGTATTTTCTTTCTTTAGTGAGAATGTAACAGTATAGCTACCAGCATCAGTCGCTTTAATTGTTCCTACGTAGTTTATATTAGAATTATCAATGCTATTAAAACCATCTTGTTGCTTGCCAGTATATACCAATTCTCCTATTGGAGTAGGTTTTTCTATTTCTTCGTAATCTACCCAATGCGCATAAACTGTCATGCTTTCTTCAACGTTGTTTTTATTAAATTTAGTTCCAGCTTCTGTATACCAACCATCAAATGATGAATTTTTCTTTGTTGGATCAGCAGGCTCTGTAACTTTTTTGTCATTTGCGTACGCAACTTTAGTTGTACTACTATCTGCAAATGCTCCGCCGTTAGCATCAAATGTTACTTTAGGATTTTCACTATAGTGAGCATATAAAATCAAGTTATCATTTGGCTTAGTATTTTTGTCTATCTCACTACCACCTGTTTCTTGATCATACCATCCATCGAAAGAACAATTCTCTTTTACAGGGTCATTATTTGGAAATACAATTTTACCATTACTATCATTAATATTAATTGTTACATAATCTTGACCATCTATTTTTCCACCATTAGCACTAGCATTAAATGTAACAGTTATTGGTGTCCAATTAGCTGTAAGAACTGTAATTGATGCATCTACTGTAGTATCCTCTGTAATTTGTGTTCCTCCGTTGTACCATCCAGCAAATTTATTACCAGTCTTAGTTACTGTTGAGAATGAACCATATATGTTTCCTATAGTATAAACACGCGTAACATCTGTTTTGTTTTCAAAATCATCAGTAAAACTTCCACCATTAGGCTCAAAAGTTACAGTAACTGTTGTTTCTTCGGGTTCTGGTCCTGGTTCAGGAGTTTTGTCAACCCAATGAGCATATATCGTTGCATTACTTGTAAATTCATTATCAAAATTTACAGCAGTATTGCCATCTACGGATGTATACCACCCATCAAACTTCTTATTGTCACCAGGAGGAGTTAATCTGCCGTCAGACGGAGGTTGATTAATTTTACCACTTCCGTTAGTTTGAATTACTATATAATCTTTACTATCAATTTTTCCGCCATTCGCATTAAATGTGATATTGTATTTTGTTCCGTTTTCTTCTCCACCTTCTTTAGCTTCAAGTACTTCAGTCTCTAAGACTTCAGTTTTGTTTTCTTCAATCTGTTCAAGAATAGGAACAACTTCATCTAATACTTCATCATTTGTTTCTTCAACATTTTCAGTTTCTGTTACATCTGCAGTTACATTAACTGTAACAACTGTAAATGCCATCAAAACTGTCAAAAGAATTGTCAAAATCTTTTTCATACACTTATCTCCTAACTTCTCCTATAGACAATAAAAAAGGAGTTTCCCCCTCTTTATGTAACTTAATTTTATTGTATGTTTATATACTTATTCAATATATATTTCATTAATATATACTAATAGCGTAAAATTCACTAAGAAATATCTAAGAATATAAAAAAGATGACTACACTATGATATGTAGTCATCTATATTTGTTTAACAGTTAGGGAATACTTCCATCTCTATATCTGATAGAGGATATGTTGCGCATGGATGAATCCAACCAAACTTCTTATCAGCTAATCTTCTACCATCATTAGATTCAGGGATATATGTATCACCTTTAATTAATCTAGAATGACACCAACCACACATACCAGATCTACAATCTGATGTAACTCTGATACCTGCTTCTTCTATAGCTCTCAATAATGTTTGATCATTCTTACATGTAATATCTTTATATTCACCACGTACCCATACTCTTACATTGAATGTTACATCATTAATATCTTTTGGATATTTTTCATCCTTTGTAGGATCACCATATTCTCCAGATAATTCAAATCTAACTCTACGTCTAGGAAGATTCAATTTCTTAATTTCTTCTTGCTCATATTTGTACATAGCTTTAGGTCCGCATACAAAGATTGAATAATCATCTGCTGCATATTTTCTAATAATATCTGCAGAGATGAAACCATGTTCACAACCATCACGAACTTCATCTGATAAGACATGCACTAATTTAATCTTATCTGATTTATTAGCTAATGCTTCTAGTTCATCTTTAAGAAGAATATCATCATATGTTCTATTACCATATAGAATAGTTAAGTTATAATCTTCTTCATTATCAACAATACTATGAGCCATTGCGACAAATGGTGTAACACCACTACCACCTGCTAAGGCAATCACATTCTTAGCGTCACGTAGTCTTTCATAATTGAAATGTCCTAGAGGACCAGATAGTGTTACTTCTGTTCCAACTTTCCAATTATTTAAGATGTAATCTGATACATAACCATTATCAATCTTTTTAATTGTAATAGTATATGTACTTTCTTCTTTTAAGGCATCTTTTGGTGCACTACATATTGAATATGGCCTGCACATGAACTTACCATCAAATTCACAAGTTACACTTACATATTGTCCTGCTTCAAAGTATGCAAGTTCTGTAAAGCCTCTATTCTTGTCTGCTGCTATGACATATGATTTTGCTTGTTTTCTGTCTATTACTTCTTTAACAATTCCTAATTGGAAATGTGGATGAAGTTGTTTAGCTATAATATTTGGATTATAGATAGAAGTAGGAATAGTGTTTTCGCCTTCAGCAATATGTTTAGCTCTAACCTTAGTTTCATTTAAGAAATCACCAACACCTAAACCCTTAAGATATTTAGAATCATAATTATATTTAGACATCTTACTTACCCTCCTTCATATCTTGTAACATGTATCTAGCTTGTTCCATACCAGACATATATGCTTGAGAATAACCATCCATCTGTGTACCAAATCCACCACAGAATCTAAGTCCTTTAATTGTGTAGTCTTCTTTGTGACCCATCTGTACTCTTGGGAACATACCATCCCATGTTTGTGGTCTATAACCATAGACATTACCATATGGTGTTCCTAAGTATCTTGCCCAAGTAACTGGAGTTGCGACAACAATCTCTTCAATATGATCTCTAATTGGTTTACCAATATAATCTTCAAACTGTTTGATTGTTTCATCCGCAATCTTATTCTTCATTTCAAAGTAATTTTCTTTACTTACAACATCCTTGTTCCAAGCATCTTCTTTATAGAATCTTGCGAATTGTACAAAGCATGTACCTTCAGGAGTAGCGTCAGGAATTACTTCATTAATAATAGTTACACAGTTCTCATTATGTGTATCTAATCTAACACTATTATCATATTGAACTTTATTATCACCTGTAGATCTTAAGAATGTATCATAAGCTCTAAAACCAAGTTCTTCATAAGGAATATCAAGAGCTAAGTATACAGTAGTACAGCTAGAAGCTAAGTCTCTAGCATTCATTGAACGTTTATCGTGTTCAGGAACTTCGTTAGGATCTACCATACGATCAAATACAACATGAGGCATCAAGTTAGAGATAACTCTATCACACTCAATATATGTACCATCTACTAGTTCAACACCTTTAACTTCGTTGTTCTTAACATCAATCTTACTAACTTCGCAATTGTACCAAATATCACCACCCATATTTCTAATTGATGTATCAAAAGCCATTGAGATTTCATGTGATCTATTCTTACAAATAAATGGCTTTCTAGTCATATAGGTATAAGTCATAAATGCATATACCGCAAAAGACATCAATGTTGAATCAACACAAACATAATCCCAGTATGACTCTAACATATGTCTAGCTTTATCTGGCATATTAAGTTTTCTTAACATCGTATCAGTTGGAACTGGTACTAGCTTCATTAGATCATGATATTTAATCATCATTTCAATCTTAGCTAAACCTTCTGGTTCGTTGTTGTGTTTTGCTAACCAATCAACACCATCACAAACCATTCTTCCTAGTTCAAAGAAATTAGTAACTGATTCTCTTGAACCTGGAACTTCTTGTTCCATCTTGTCGATGAATCCTTGAACATCAGCTGGGAATGTCGCATCATACTTTTCGTCCTTATTAGTACAAATTGTACGGAACGCTTCATCAACGCCAACCCAATCAACATCTAAGTCATACCAATCTAATAACTTTCTTACTGCACCAGCATTATCCTTGTCACCCATCTGACACATCTCATGTAGTGTAGCTTCAAATTCAAATCTGCCTCTCACAAAACTTGTTGCACAGCCACCAGGTAAATTATGCTTCTCTAGTACTAAGACCTTCTTTCCGTTCTTAGCTAGATAAGCAGCAGCTGAAAGGCCACCATTACCTGCACCGACAACGATTACATCATATTTCTTTGACATAATATATTGACTCCTTTATTAGAAAACTACTTATATTATATCTTATTTGTTATTTTTTTAACAAACCTATGTAATTAAAACTCATTCCAATTTGAAATGAGTTCAATAAGTTAATTAACAAAATTACAAATATCATATTTTACTTATGAAGATTTTCGATTATATCATCAACATTTAAATACGTCTTAAATACTTCTGCTTTACTTAAATTTAAATAAAACATTCTAAGTAAAGTTTGAGACATAAAACTTTACTTAGAATTTGAAATAGGTGCTTATTTTGTCCAATTATCCAATTTGAGTTTTTTTATTCTTTTAAATTCTTTAGTGTTGTTTGTAACTAATGTACAATCTAACGATTTGGCGTGTGCTGCTATCATTGTATCTAATGGACCTATTGGGGTTCCTTGTTTTTCTAATTGTGCTCTAATAATCCCATAACATTCACTAGCACAATCGTCAAAATCTAATATTTGAATATTCGCTAGAAACAAGGATAAAGCGATTCTATTTCTGTCTATGGCTTTGCTTTTTTCTACGCCATACATCAATTCAGCATAAGTAATAGAAGATATACAAATCTCTGATGGATCGTGCTTATTCAAGTTAATTAATACTTTTTTGGGATTATGCTTAATGGCATAGATACAGATATTTGTATCTAACATATACATCATAATCCTTCTCTTTTCTGATTCACACAATCATTTCTTCCGTCTTCCATATAATCACTAGAAAACATATCTATAGCTTTAGCAAAAGATTCCCATTTTTTATTTTTAGGAATCAACATCACAATATCTCCAACTTTGTTTATAGATATTTCATCTGTATTAAACCTGTATTCTTTAGGAAGCCTTACTGCTTGGCTTCTTCCGTTTTCAAATATTTTTGCTGTTAACATAATTATCACCCCTTCATACAAATAGTATATATCGTGATATATATCAATTCAATATTATCATTTAAAACCTTTGAAACAAATAGGAGCGTGTCCTCAAAATTGGGACAACGCTCCTATTTTACTTTTTTCCTTTATGTTTTCTCTAAGAAGTTTAGTATCTGTTTTATTATTCAATACCTGTCTTAGGTGGATTGTATGGAGTTGGTGTAGGTTTAGGTGGAACTGGTTTACTAGGGGTATGTTTATTGGTGATGATTGTTGAATCAGTTAATATCTCATAACTTTCAACTACATAATCATCATTATAATCATCACTAGTATAAGCAATCTCACCATCTTCACTTATTTCTTTAACAACATATTTTATTTCGTTACCATCTTCATCCTTTGTAGGAAGATCTTCAAAGACATAATGCCATTCATCACTTTCGGTAATTACTACTTCCTTAATAGGAACTAATTTATCATCTTTTTCTTCATACAATTTAACCGTTACCTTTTCAGGACGAACACCATCTTTGTCATCTTCGTCATCCCACACAATCGTAACATCAACATCCTTATATTCAGGAACATGTTTATTGGTGATGATAGTAGTATCTTCATCAGGTTTAATTTCGTAATCTACCACAACATAATCTTCATTGTAATCATCACCAACATCTGTAGGATTATTGTATACATCTATTTCTTTAACAATATATGTTATAGGTTCACCATCTCTATCTACTACTGGAAGATCCTCAAATGTATGTTCCCAATTTCCATCTTCATCTGCAGTAACGACAACTTTCTTATATTCTTCGTCACCATCATATACGATTACGATTACTTCATCAGGACGTACCTCATCTTTATCGTCATGGTCATCCCATTCTATTATGACTTTAACATCTTTAGTTTTAGGTTCATGAATATTAGTAATAATTAAATTACCATCTTCACCATAATAATAATTTGGAGTATAAGCTTCTATATCTTCTTCTAAGATTGTATATTCATTCTTTACACCATCTTCATATTTATCTAACTTATCAAATGTATGACTCCAATCATTATCTTTTGATAGTACTACAGAATTATCTGTACTAATGCCGTTCTTATATAAAGTTACCGTAACTGAATTTGGACGTAAACCTTCTCTATCTAAGTCATCATTCCATAGTTTAGTTACTTTGATTGATGTTTCTTCGTTTGGATTATGAGTATTAGTGATAGTAAATGTATCATCAGAATAGCTTGTTGTATATCCTTCAATTTCTGATATCTCTTTAATTGTATAAACTATATCATTTTCACTATTCTTCTTAGGAAGATTAGTATATGTATATGACCAATGATTATTGTCGCTTAATGTAATTACTTCGCCATGTGCTTCACCATCAGCTAATAATTGAACATTAATTGATGTAGGTCTTATACCATCTGAATCATTATTATCGTTCCATATCTTATTAACAGTTATATGCGTTGTATCAGTATTATGAATATTAATGATATCTGTATGATCATTATTAGTATTATATGAATCTAATACAAAGTCATCATTGAATTTATCTTCTGGAGTTAGTAATTCATTTTCTATATTTTCATCAAATTCTGTAAATGAATATGTTACTTCTTTTCCATTTTCATAAGCAGGTAAATCTTCAACTACTTTAGTCCAATCTTCATCAGCTTTTACTATGATTGGTTCTCCTACAAATTCCGTTTCTCCATCAACTGTCTTATATAGTTTAACTGTTACCTCTTCAGGAATAGTAACTGTATCATCACCACCATCATTCCAAATAATAGTGACACTTGCTTTCTTAGTTTCAGGAGTGTGTATATTAGTTATTGAGATAGTTGTTCCATCTTGTTTATAAGTAACATCATAATGTTCAACAACATCTTCAACAACAGAGTACTTAATCAATTCATTATCAAAATCATATACTGGTAAATCTTCAAAAGTATATATCCAATTATTATTTGCATCTAATATACATGTATGAAGCGTAGCTAAACCATCCGCATATAATGTAACATTAACAAAGTCAGGACGATATCCATCATTATCATTCTTATCATCCCATATCTTATTGACTGTTATAGACGTCTTTTCTTTGGTGATGTAAGTATTAGTAATTGTGATTTCATTATCATTTAAAGAATATCTATCAATATATCTATTTGGAACATCAACTTCTTTAACGGTATATTTGTTGTCTTTAGTTAAACCAGTAAACGTTCCTGTCCAATTGTTACTAGCATCTAATTGAATAGTCTTTCCTTCTATAGCTTTATCATCTAGATATAATTGAACATTAATAGATTCAGGTCTATATCCATTCGAATCATTATCATCATCCCAAACTTTGATAACCTTTAGTGATACTGTTTCAGATTCGTGATTGTTTGTGATAATAGAAATATCGGTATTCTCTTTAGTTTCATATTCATATGATTTTAAATCGTAATTATCATCTAAATGGTCTTCGACAACTAGTTCTTTTCCATCACTCAATTCTACAAATTTATAAACGATTTGCTTACCATCTTCATATGCAGGTAAATCTTCCTTTATATATGTCCAATCATTTTCAGAAGATACGATAATTGGTTCTCCAACAAAGCCAGAACTTTCATCACCAACAATCTTATATAACCTTACCGTTACTGAATCAGGTCTTAGTCCATCTTGATCGTCAGAATCATCCCATTCTATAACTACTTTAATATCTTTTGTTACAGGTTCATGAATATTAGTGATAATTGTTTTATTTAATGTTTCATTATCATATGACTTTAAATCATAATTGTCATTCAATTCTTTAATATCTACAGGATCTAATTCTTTTTCTTTGTTTTCATCTAATTCGACAAACGTATAAGTAATCTTCTTACCATCTTCATATTCTGGTAGATTATCTACAGTCTTAGTCCAACCATCCTTATTGGTTACAGCAATGGTATTTTCATCATATTTTTCAGTCTTACCATCTACTGTCTTATATAACTTAACAGACACTTCATCTGGTCTTACATTATCTTGGTTGTTATTATCATCCCAGTCAACTACTACGGTTGCTGAAGTAGTTGCAGGAGTATGAGTATTAGTTATTTCAAATGTATTAGTTGAATAAGAATCTATATATCCTTCAGGAACACTTGTTTCTTCAACTGTATATGTAATTACTTTACCATCAGCCTTTTTAGGAAGATTATCGAATGAACCTTCCCAATTGTTGTCATTATTCAACAATAAAATCTTGCCCTTAGCTGCTATTCCATCGACATAAAGTTGAACGCTAATAGATTCAGGTCTTAGTCCATCTTGATTATTGTCATCAGCCCATTTTTTATTGACTGTAATAGATAATTCGTCTGGTGAATATTTATTAGTAATATCAGTATGATTATCTGTTACCTCATATTTAGACCAAACATAATTATCATCATAGTAATCATTAACTTCTATTTCCTTGTCATCTTTATCTAATTCATGAATGACATAAGTTATCTTCTTGCCATCTTCTACAATTGGAAGACTAGTAAATGATTCATTCCAATTATCATTTGTATAATCAACTTCTTTGTTTTCAACCTTTATTAAATCTGCGCTTCCTTCAACAACCTTATACAGTTGAACAGTTACAGATTCTGGGCGAACTCCTTTAGCGTCTTCATTGTCATCCCACAAAATTGTTACATCAACAACTTTTGTTTGAGGAGCATTGCCAATATCAAAGGTTCTAGAAGTAGAATCATAATTAGTTTCTGTAGATTCTATTGATAAATTGTATTTGCATACATATTGTTTATTCTCTGCATCAAATGTCATTGATACAAAGTTTTTCTTTGCTACAAACGCATATTCTGTAGTAGCTAAAACATAACCCTCAGGAGCCTTAGTTTCTTTTATTTTGTAATCACCAGCTGTAAGAATTTTAATGTTTAGCTTACCATCTTTATCAGTCGCATAAGTTCCTTCACCATTAAGTGAGAACTCAGCACCTATCAAACCTACATTATTATTGGTATTACTATCATGCTTAAATATATTTATATCTGTAGTTGTTATCTCTTCAACATACTTAACTGTATTGGTAATAGTAAAGCCATCTAGTAAACTAGTATAACCATCAATAGATCTTTCTTTTATTGAATAAGTAACTTCTTTGCCATCTTTATATTTAGGCAAATCATTTACAACCAGTTTCCACTTATTAGAATCTAAAGAGTCGACATCTTTACTATCTAATGAAACAGTTTTAACAAAATATTCTTCAGCACTTTCTGTTTTGCCATATATATCCACGTTTATAGATGTTGGTCTAGAATAACCACCCAAGTTCAATAAATCAGAATCATCCCAAACCTTACTAATAGTAATTGATGTTAAATCAGGAGAATATTTATTAGTTATTGTAGTATTGTTTCCATCTTGTTCATATAAAGATACAAGATAATTAGTATCTAATTTTTCATCTTTAGCTTTAGGAGAACTATCATCCTTTCCTAATTCAACAAACGAATACGTAATTAAAGAACCATCATCATATAATGGCAAATCATTTATCGTTGTAGTCCAAGACATATCACTAGATACCGTAATAGCATTATCATCGTATAAAGAAGTACTGCCATTTACAGTTTTATAAAGTTTTACATCAACAGAAGATGGACGTAATGATTCAGAATCATCGTTATCATCCCAATTAATTAAAACAGATGCGCTAGTAGTTGCTGGAGTATGGCTATTAGTAATAGCGTAGCCATCAATAGTAGTTGTATAATCAGTTACTTCATCTTCAGTAATTGTATAAACTATTTCTTCACCATCTTTATATTTAGGAAGATCTGTAAATGAAGCTGACCAACTATCGGCTGCTGATACAGTCTTACTATCTTTCTTTGTTCCATCTGCTAATAGATTAATAGTAATAGATTCAGGACGTTTACCATCTTGGTTATCATTATCAGACCAAGTCTTAGTTGTAGATATAGAAATCTTTTCAGGAGTATG
>JAUNNY010000011.1:0-24556 GCA_030531215.1 Erysipelotrichaceae bacterium | reverse complement strand
TATCATTATCAGACCAAGTCTTAGTTGTAGATATAGAAATCTTTTCAGGAGTATGGCTATTAGTAATAGCGTAGCCATCAATAGTAGTTGTATAATCAGTTACTTCATCTTCAGTAATTGTATAAACTATTTCTTCACCATCTTTATATTTAGGAAGATCTGTAAATGAAGCTGACCAACTATCGGCTGCTGATACAGTCTTACTATCTTTCTTTGTTCCATCTGCTAATAGATTAATAGTAATAGATTCAGGACGTTTACCATCTTGGTTATCATTATCAGACCAAGTCTTAGTTGTAGATATAGAAATCTTTTCAGGAGTATGTTTGTTAGTAATTATAGTTTCATCAATATTGTCTTCTGAAGTATTATTGTAAGATTCTAAATCATAATTATCATCTAATTTATTGGTACCTGATGGCTCTAAAACTGTTGTATCACTTAATTCCTTAAATGAATATATTACTTCCTTACCGCCTTCGTATGCAGGCAAGTTCTCTTTAATGTAAGTCCATTCATCTGTATTAGATATTGTAATAGTATTGTTATCGTATTCTTTGGTTGTACCATCTACTGTTTTATACAACTTAACTTTTACAGATTCAGGGCGAACATTATCTTGGTTGTTATTATCGTCCCATACCACTTCTACAACAGCCGATTTAGTAATAGGCGTATTAGTTATTGTACATTCATTCTTTTCGTAATCATATTTGTATTTTGCCTCAAATGGATATTCTTTGATTTCTTTTTCTTTAACTGTATATTTTATTTCATTTCCTCCAACACTATACTTTGGTAGGTTTTCAATCGTTACCGTATTTGTATTGTCGATTGATTTTGTGCACACATAAAACATTGGTTCATCTTTAGCTTCGCCATATATTTCTACTTCAATTGAAGTTGGTCTAGAATACGATGTGCCACTTAAAATATCATCATTCCATGATTTATTTACTTTAAAGGATGTTATATTATCGCTAGTTGCATTAACAACGGTTAATGGATCATCTGAATATACATTTTTGTAATCGTTGTTATATGACTTTCCAACATCGATTTCAGAACCCCCTGATGATAATTCTTTTATATAATATTCAATTCTGTTTCCATCTTCATCAAAAACATTATAATTTGTTGTTGTTGTCCAAGTTTTACTACCCTGCACTTTGTTTATAGTTATTTGCGCAACTTTTTCATCTTGTCCCTTTTTATACAAATTGACTTTTATGTTATTTGGCAGAGATTTTGTACCAATCCATTTTTTGGTAACCTTTATCTTCTTGTTTGTATCCGGGGTGTTTATGCTTGAATAATCCACAATATCAACTAATTGATTATCATCATCATATATACTTACATTTCCATAAGATACAACAACCTTATACTTATCATTACTCTTTATATAACCGGTCGGAGCTGCGGTTTCTTCTAAAATGTATGTATGACCTGAAGGTATATTTTCAAACAACATGTTGCCATCATCATCACTATAAACAGACATCGACCAGTCCGGATCATCTTCTGTTGTTAGTGTAAATACGGCGCCTTTTAATGGATTTTCTTTCGGATCTAATTTATGAAATTCAAATTCACCAGCATATCCTTCTACTGATGGAACATTAAAATAATCAGTTTTTTCTTCAGGTTCAGTATTGGGATTAATTACATAATCAATAGATGTATCACCATTAGCTAAATGATAGCCATCTAAAAGTTTATTATCATCAAAATCGCTCTCTAAATTATTTAGTTTTATTTTGTATGTAGCGTTATATGTGTAATATCCTGTATCTGTAGAATAAATAGGTGTAGATTTTTTTAAATCCCAACACAATATATTATTTTTTACTTCTATGCTATCTTTTTCTTCATCATTTATATCATCCCAAGTATCTTGTATTATTTGTATGTTTTCTCCCATTGGATCAGAAACGTTCCAAGCATTTATTTCCTGAGATATTTTTTCATAAACCTTATCAAATAATAAAGTAATATCGTCACCTCGATCCCCAGGAAAATAATCAGAATATGATGATGCTATTTGAGTTTTTAACCAAATCTTAGCACTAGGTACTTCTTTATTTGTGCTTGTATAAAAATAATAGTTTTTATCTTTCTCTTTTTCTGCAGTCTCTACATCTTCGTCATCAAAAGGATGATATACGGAAGTAGGAGTACCTTTAACATAACCACTATCATAAATTCCGTTTTTCAAATCTGGTCCAAATCCTATCGTTAGCAACTGAACTTTGGTGTTATCATATTCTACAGTTTTGATTCTATCCGCAACATCTTTAGCACGAGCTGCAGCATATAGACCCGGATCTCCAAAACCATTTGCATCTGTTCCTGAACTTCCGTTCTCTTTTTTAAAATATGGATCATCATACCATCTTTTGCCTTTTTCATCTTTGTAACCTAAAGCAGTTTCCTTATTCCATCCTGCAGCATCACCATCTCCTGAACTTGTATACCAATGTCCTGTTTTAGTGTTGCCATCTAAGTCGTTTTTTAAAAGAATCGTGTTTGGTTGACCGTCTGTCATCAATATGACATATTTATTCTTTATGTCTTTTGTCGGATTTGTTTTACCAGATCCATCTTCAGCAGTTAACATTTTATAGGCATATTCTAAAGCTCCGTGTGTATTTGTTCCACTATGACCAGCTAAAGCAGAATATCCACTTCCATCTTGAGTTTTGTAAAATATCTCATGAACATCATCTGGTTTTTTAGTATCTGACTTAAAATATGTATTTAAAAAATCTTCCCTATTTTTCTTAAGATTATCAGTGTTTCCGTGAATATCTACCCAACCATATGTATTTTTATAAGCATAATCATCCAAAGTATGTACATCTTTATAATATGTAATCAATGATACATATCGAACTTTTTCATCTGAAGATTCACCATATTTCTCTAAAAATTTATAACAAGCGCCTATCATATCTATAACGAAATTATGATTCTTTTCTTCTCCAGGAAGCGGTTTATACATTGAGTTTGATGTATCAAGAACTAAAATAACCGCAGCATCTTCTTCCCTTTTGATAGTTTCGGCTATGCTTTTAGTTTGCACTTCTAAATCAATCTGGAACTCATTCTCGGTGTCAGTTCCGGATATCTCTTTAGATACATATAAATAATTATTTTCTATTGTTTTTGGATTAGGGTTTTCAACCACATTACCATCTTTATCGTAATAGTCACCAATTTGAACTTCGCTTGCTGGAGAAGCACCATCACTTAACGTAATTTCTTTATTTTCTTCTGAAAAAATACGTACTGAAAACGTAGTAAAAAACATCATGGCACATAACAATGTTGTCGTGAGCTTTTTCCACATAAAAAAGTACTCCCCCCTATTATGTTAATTATAACAAAATAACTAGCCTAAATGACTAGTTATATGATTTTATACATCTTTTTGTCTGTAATAGTAGTAAGGATAGTAACTATTATATGGATCATAATAGTCATAACGATATGAACCAAAGAAACAACTATCGATAATAAAACTGATAATTAGGAATTCAATTATGAGCTTAAAGATATTAAAACCTCTAGATGAACTCCTCTGGTAATAATATCTTTGATTATTATTATTCATATTCCTAAATAGATCATCAAAGTTATAGTAACGATAATATGTTCTATTATTGTTACTATAGTTGTTCGTATTGTAGTTATTGTAGTTACTAGACTGTTGTTGATAATACTGTTGTTGCTGATATGAGTTTGGATTCTTTATCTGCTCGTAGGCAGCATTTATTTCCTTCATCTTTTCAGCAGCTACAGTATCTCCTGGATTTAAATCAGGATGATATTTCTTAGCTAACTTACGATAAGCTTCTTTAATTTGTTCTTCTGAGGCATTTCTTGGAACGCCTAATACATCATATGGATCTCTCATATATATAATTATATTTCAAATAGTTTATTAATATACTTATTTGGCACTTGTTAAGCACTTAATATCTATGTGCTTTATTTCAACATCTTCATCATTAAAAAGACATATCGCATATTTATAATCATCCAATTCATATAAATGTAAATAATAATTGTTCTTATTGACATCTTGTTTAATTGATAGATTATTTAAATCTATACAAAAACTATCTAGGCTTTGTTTTAAACCAAAACCTATATTTTTAATAAAGCTTTCTTTTAATACCCAATACTTAAAGAAAGCATCTATTTTGTTGTTTGAATTAATAATATCTAGATATTCTTTTTCATTGAAGTATCTTTTCGCAACATTCATATTTACATCTCTAACATGTTCAATGTCACAACCTACTTCATTATTTGATGTTGCACATATTACATATTCATTACTATGTGATACATTGAAATAGACACTATTATCATATACATATGGTTTACCATATTCGTTATAAATAATATTAGAATTATTAGTTAATTTGTTGACTAATAATTCACTAGTGATGCTTAAACATTTATCGTTATATGAACGTAAAGAATCTACTTTATCTCTTCTTGAAGTAGATAATTTAGAATATGCTTGTTTATATAATCCTTCATCATATAAATCTTTAATGTTACATATATATAACTTATTCATTATGAACCTTCCACAAAGCCATAGGATGATTAATTATATTGTTTGATATTTCTTTTCCAAATAATAATTCTGGTAAATATCTATTCTTGTTAAACTCTTGAATAAATTGCGTCTCTTTATCATCAAGAATAGATAAACTAGATACAAAATCTATAACATTTGCAGCAACATTTTCTATTACTATTTTTTCTTTCTTATGTAAAACAGGAACTAAAGTTTGTCTTGCTATATTGTAGTCTAGTTTTTGCATTTTAATGCATGATTCTTTAACGATGTTTTCAATATCTATTGGTTTCTCTTTTCCTAAACACATATAAAATAATGCTATTTCTCTTACCAGTTTATCGTTGCTAATAAGTTTTTTATTTATTAAATTATAAACATCATACACATCACGAGGAGTTGTTCTTACTAATAATGCGTTTATTTTAGATCCGATTAATTCTTCGTTTGCTAGTCTTCTTATATTTATAGTTTTATCTAATACTTTCGAAGACGAAGTAACTACAGGATCTAAAACGTGTGCTCTGTTGGAGTAGTTTATTTCGATTTTTATTACATCGCGAGAATTAGACAAGGTTGAATATTGATACGCATAAGAATCGAGCGAATGAGTAAACTTGGATCTATTACTTAATAAATATCCTTCATCTTGCATATAGTCTTTGATTGTCTTGCTTATAATTTCTCTATATTCCACCATTTTGTTTAAATCGCAATTAACGGTAAAATCAAAATCTATATCAACACTTAGTCTAGGCAAATCAAGCAAACATAAATTAATCGCAGTTCCTCCTTTTAAAGCTAACATTTCATTAATGTCGCTTTGATTAATATATTCCAAAATATCATAAAGTCTCAGCACCTTCTCTGTTGTATTGGTTATAAAACTATTTCTTTTTGCTATATCTGCTATTTGCGCTTTAGTATAATTAAACATTTTCAAATTCTCCTTTACTGCCTAATAACAATAAATTGCGATATCCATATAGAGACCATTCGTTAATATATACTAATTTATTTAATTCGTTGCTTGATAACCTACCTCTATAAGTAAAATCAGATTTTTCTTTACAAAACTTAAAGAATTTATCACTAAGATTAAATTGTTCTTTAAAACTAGATAAAACATATCCTACTTTTCGATACAATATTTCTTTATCGTATTCTACTAACATTTCTTTTAATTTGTCCTCACTAACAATATGTACTAATTCTAGACACTTAATTAATTCTTCAACATCCATCACCTTGCCCAACATATTAATCGAATCGATTATCGTACGTTCTATGGATGTCACTCTAGCGCCTTTAATCGTATCAATTTGTTTTGTAACGTTTGATAGGTAACAACGATAATGATATGTTTCTGTTCCAAAGTTAAAGAATCTCTTATTTGAAGATACTTGGATTTCATTGAACACCTGATTATAAAAACCATAAAACTCAAACGCGCTATGATACGATACAAAAGAAGATTCTGTTATATGCGAAGCAATCAAATACTTATCAGCTAAAAGATCTCCACTTACTAAATCGATGCAGGTATATAAATTCTTTTTAATGCGAGCAACCGTTCCAGCTTTAACCATAGAATTAAGTTGTTTTGAAGCATTCTTAATATTGCCCATAATAATACCGGCATCTTCTAATGTAAAAACCCCTAAACATGCTAAATCTTGATAATATTTCACAAATAATCCCTCTATTTACTTATATTTTATCATAAATTGTTATTTTTGTATTATAACTTAACAAAATAATAAAGTTTTATACATAATTTAACAATTATCCCTATCAAGTTATATTAATTACGCGTAGATAATGTTGTTTTTATTCTTATGCGTTTTTAAAACACTGTTTTTGAGTATGACTTTATTACAAAGGAAACAAATACGCCTATCTATCACGATTAAGACTCTAATTGTTATAATCTTGTTGTAGAGGTGTGACTATGAAAAAAATAATAACTATTTTATTAGTATCCGTTCTAATTATTAATTCTTCTATTACTACTATTTTTTCAGAAGAAGCAGATGATTCTGTTGATGATTTATTATCATCATTAAACAACAATATATATGATATTGATGAATTAAATAATAATATTAATGAATGTCTTGAATTGTCACAAACAAGTAATGACAAAACATATGTAATAAATAGGCATTATTATGATTCTTTAGCTTTAGCTACTTCTATAAATCCAAGAGAATGGTCTAATTATGATTTTATCTGGTTATACTCTGATGATTCACACCGAGTAGGTAAACAATTGGGTGGACAAAGTTCAACTTGGCCTGTATATATAATTGATAAATTAGCTTATCGACAATTTACCGGCTATTTTACTTGTATCGCTACAAATAAAGAAGATTCAAGCCAAATCAAAACAAAATACGAAGTAAATGTCACTAGAGATGAGAAAAAGGATTATGATTATATCTTATTTTTAGGTATTAATTCTATTGATAAAGGCCAAACGATGGACTTAGATTCATTAGGTATTGGTAGTGGAAAGATTAGTCTTAACGATGATGGAAGCGTTATAGATTTAGATAATGTTGATTATGAATTTGATCCTGACAAGCTATATGGTGATATGCGTTTTATGCCCGCAACCTGCTTAAATTATTATCAAATAGGAAATAAGAATCAAAACGTTACCATCAATGTAATAGGTAATAATACTTTTAAGAATGACTACTATACTGAAAATAGTGAACAAAATGGTTATGCATATAATATCGCTGCATCTTATATAGGCGATATATCTAGAATGAAGAGAGTTAATTATGAAATAGTTGGCGATGGTATTTTAAATACTATCGGCGGTGCTGGTGGTATCTGGTTAAGAGGTGATGCATATTTTAATACCAATCTTACTTATACAGGTACAGCTGGACAAAAAACATATGGCATATATACATGTAAAACAACATTTGGACCAAAGGCTAATATTTTGATGAATGAAGTATCTAGGGGAATACATCCTGTTAATGGATATATGGCAGGCAAAGAAGGTGAAAATGATGTCATATTTGAAAAAGGTTCAAAGATTGAATTGAATGTTACATCTTATTTAACTACTGGCCCTCAACCAGTAATGTCATATGGCATATTAACTTCAGGTAATATCACAATAGATGGTGCAATACTAGATATTAATTTATATTCTGACCAAGATATCTATGCTGAGACGAATATTGATGCATATGGATGTTCAGGTATTTCTATAACCAATAAAGCCCACACCAAAAACATGTCAATAATTAATGGCTCAATTGTAGATATTAGTTATGACAATAATTACGATGTAGATGATAAAACACTGATGTTGACTAGAGCATATGGATTGTATGATTCATATCCATATATTAACGATAAAGGCTTAAGTAAAATCACAATTGAAGATTCTAAAGTTAATATTGATTTTAAAGGCAAAGTATCAGAAATAAATGCTATCATTACAAAACAATTAGATATCATCAACTCTGATGTCGATATAGATATAGATTGTTATACAGATAATAATGAAGAATTGATTGGCATAAAGATTGAAAGAAATGTCGATTATGATAAACCACAAAATCTATACATTGAAGATTCAAATGTTGACATTGATATCGACACAAAAAACGAAATAGAAAAAGAAAAAGCTGGTATCGTTGCTGATTACCTAGAAGTAAATATCAATGATGAAGACTATAAATTAGATATTGATACAAATGGTGGTAAAGCCTTCTTATCACAAATTGGTGCTGGCGATATAGAAAGAACATATGAAGAAGGATATGAGATTCAAAAGATAAAACTAAGCGGAAATGCTGGTTTACCTAATAAAGAAAATATAAACGTATATTCAAACACTAAAAACATTGGCTCTAAACTATTTGATAAAGATTATGATTACTACTACTTTGAAACATTATATTCTGATTCTAAAAAGCCTACTTCTAAAATATTAATTACTCATGATAGTTATAAGCCAGAACCTGAGCCAACACCAACACCTAAACCTACACCTTCACCAGTCCCATATGTAGCGCCTAAGACTGGTATAAATTAATCTTTCCAAGTTAAGTTATTTCTATCTATCATAATTATTGTTTCAGAACACATTTATAACGATGTATATGATATCCGAAATTTGAAAAATACACAAAATAAGGATAACATATAGTTGAGGAAATAACATGAGTTTAGATGTATATAAAAACATGTTGAAAGAAGAAATAGATCGTAAAAAAAGAGCTTTACGCGCTTTTGAGATGGATATTGAAAATAATGATAGAAAACCAATTTACATTAAAAAAGTTAAAGATAATTTATATGTTTATATTAATGACGGCGAAAAAGGGAATTTCCATTATAAATTATTGGGGAATAAGAACTCATTTTCTAAAGATGAATTTAATAGATTAGAAGCCAACTCTAATAAGTACAGTGAAAATATAAAAAGCATTAACGAAATAAAAGAAGATTTAGTCAAATTAGAAAGGATGGTAAAGATCCTTGGTTAATGATCAAAAGCAATTAAATAAAATACTTCAATTAATATATGATAATGGTTTTTCTAATGAACTTGTATTGATGGGATCTTGGAATAATTATTTTATTTAATCAAAATATATCTTCATTAAAAATAGATATTATAATCAATAATTTACTTATAGAAAATAATCAATAAAAAAACTATCTAGACTTATAGGTATTCCCATAAACCTAGATAGTTTTTATATTTAATTATCGTTGCGATGATATCTAGTTTTCATATATTCACTGGCAGTTTCTAATACTTCATCTAAAGTAGATTGTGTCTTTTCTTTTAACATTTTAACTAGCTCATCATTAGCTTGTTTACATAGAGAATAATCTTTAGTTTTTATCATCTTCTTATCATATTCATTAATAATACGATATGCTTCGTTGAATACTTGAGCGACATATCTTTCTGAAGTTGCTGAAGATTTCACGAATTGAGCATCTACTAAAGCCGCAATTATTCTTGAATTCCAATATAGATAATCAGTAGAAACTTCTTTAGTTGTTTTGCTTAAATATGCAGGGAAATCATTCACGTTTACGTATTGAGGTATACATGCGGTAAATCCGCTTCCACCTAATGACATCCACTCGACACCTTTTAGTTCTTTTGGCATATAGCCTCTGATTTGTAAGATACCAGAATTATCAGAATTAGGTACGCCTATTACTCTATATCTACCTGCACTTTCTTCTTTACAATATGGATCATATGCGGTTCCTTGATAATGTGATGATAAGATATACTTTATATCTTCGATTGTTACTTTTCTTTCAGGTTTGCACATACATGGTATATTGTCGCTAATTGGAGTATATGGCGGGTTGTTAATCCAATCGTATTTAGTTGGATTAAAGTACTTCAACATATACCAAGCACGTGGTGTGTTATATATATGATCATGATCACTATGTGAACCAAAGATTGTACGAGGATTAAACTTCTTATCGTTAGTAGTGTCTAAATGATTGTCTTTAATATATTTCTTTAGATCTTTTGAACAAATATTATTTATTTGTTTACCACAACCATCATCAATATCATATTCATTCATATTGAAATAATTAGGAAGCATAAAGATACAATCATCAGGAACTCTTGTCGCAATGAAGTGATGGCCTCCTATCGTTTCTAACCACCATACTTCTTTTTCATCCGCAAAAGCCATACCATTCATTTCGTATGTGCCATACTTCTCTAATAGTTCACCCGTTCTTATAACACCTTGTCTAGCGCTACTGATATAAGGCAAAACAATTGTAACTAAATCTTCTTCACCAATACCACCAACAATTTCTTTTTTACCTTGTTTAGTATATGTAACTAGTGGATCACTACCTTTTACTAATGGATTAGAAGTTATTGTTTCTGTTGCGGTCATCGCAACATTTTTTTCATTAATACCACAAGCTGGCCATAAACCTCTATCTTTAGCTACGCTTGGTGTAGAAGAATAACGTAATGATTTTTTTGGTAGATCTATCTCTAAATGAGAGATTACACATTTATATTTTGTTGGTTGTTTATTTGCTTCAACAACGATCATCTTTTTTGGTACGAAACCACCATCATCATTTCTCGCGATGATTGTTGAGCCATCATAACTTGCTTTAGCTCCTACAAGTATTGTTGTACATGACATAAATTTCCCCTCCTATAAAAAAGCATCTACTTCATTGTAGATGCTTTTAACAACAAATTACAAATTATTATTACTTCAAGAAATTCTTAATTAAACTTGAAGCATCAAAATTTCCAAGTAGTGAACTAGCTAGAGAGCCAAGAGGATTATCATCCTTCTTTTCTTCTTTGGCCTTCTTGCCCATAACTGACATTAATAATGGAGCAGCTACTGCTAAAATCTTTACAACGTTACCTACATCGATACCAGTATCTTTAGCAACCTTATTAGCAGTTTCTTCTTTATCATTTCCTAATAAGTGAGATACAATCTTGCCACCATCTGTAATATCAATGTTGCTGAAGAATGAAGATAAGTTTGAAGTATCTTTACCAGCATGATCAGTTAATGCTTGTAAGAAACCTGTCTTTGTTTCTTCGTTTTTTGCTTGATTGCTTGCGCCACCTAGTAGTGATGGAAGAGCATTCTTTAATACAGATTCAACTGTAGACTCAGAAGTACCTGAAGCAGATGAGATGCCTTTTAATGCATCTGAATTTAATAATTCACCTAAAATAGATTCAATGTTATTAGCCATATAAATTCTCCTTATTTCTAATTCTATTGTAATTGTTTATATGATTAATTGCTATTTAAATTAATATATTTTTTTATTTTATCAGTAACTTCTATTAATCTATCTATACATTCATCATATGATATTTCATCTAAAAGCAACGGACTTGTAACTGTTTTGTAATCTTCCTTATATGTTTCTTCTTCAATTAATCTATCAATTAATTCAAACAAATCGGTATTTTCTTTAGAAGAAGGACATATTTCTAATTTGCTTCTTTCTAATTTAACTTCATCAAATAGTTTGATAAAGTCATCATTAATATCAACTAACTCAGATATTTTGTATATATCATATAGATGTCTAGAATGTGCTTTAATCCTTCCTGATATGTAATAATCCGCAAGCGCAAAAATCTTGTCTATAAGTGTTCTATCATATTTTTGAACATACATATCAAAACCATTTAATTCGTATTTATCTATAATGTTTTGTAATCCTTTATTTGCTAGATATTCCCCAATTATAGATTGAATATGTTTTATTTCTATAGGATATGATTGTTCCTGGAATGCAGTTTCTACAATAACTGTGGAATTTACTGTGGATATTGTGTTGTCTGTCATCGGATTATATGGAACGATATATCTATTGAATGTTCTTCGGCTTCTTGTGTTTTCTAAATTTGATATTTTTAAGCCACATTTCTCTACTGCATCTATTAAATTATATTTGATTTCTTTGTGTTTTCTATTATTTAATTTGTCATGAACTTTGTAATTAATATCGATATCTTCAGAAAATCTTTTAATAATATGGTATGCCTTAGATAAAGACGTTCCACCTTTGAAAACAATATTAGGTTCTAATTTGTGATATTCTTTTAGAATCATAGTGACATAATAGTCTTTCTCAATAAGACTTTGTGTTATAGCTAATTCTGTTGATGCTTCTCTTATTATTTCTTTGAACAAATTTTTATCATTATGTAAGTTCATCATAGCCAATCGACCTCCTAAATTTATTTCGTATTTTTTCATTTACCAACAGCTCAACTTTCTTTAGTTTTTCAACCTTTAATTCCTTTTCTTTAAAAAAGGCTATTATATTATTCCTTCTTTTTTGTATTTCCTCATCTGTTGCATAACGAAAAATATCTAAAAATTGTAAATACAAATAGTTATTATTATTTATTTTGATGTTAGAACTTCTAGTAATTACTCTTCTTCCATTGATAATATAAGTTTTTTTTCGAGTGGTCTCTTTAGTTGAAGTAATTTCAGGCACTATAGGAACTTGCATAGACAAACCAACTCCATTTAATAAACTCATCCCAGAATAATAACCATAAACGTCTTTCTTATTAGAAATAAATTTTCTATTGACAACTTCTTCTAATGTTGGTTTTGTTTCTCCAAAGATTGTTCTTTTTGGAAGATAGTATATGCCTTGACAATACCTTCTTATGTCTCCACGTTTTACGTATAAGCTCAACATCGACCTTATAGTATCGTATGAAAAATTAGGAGATAAGATATCTTCTATCATAAATGGTTGATTTACTTTTACAGTGTTCTGAATTTCTGATAATAAAGTCATAATAATTACCCATATTTATTATATTATTTATGTTGTAATTTGTTAAATATTTTGTTGTAATTTGTGTAATACATTTGTCATACAAAAAAGGTCCGTTTAAGGACCTTTGCTGTGTTACTATACTAATTCAATGATAGCCATTGGAGCAGCATCACCACGTCTAATATAAGTCTTAGTTACGCGAGTGTAACCACCGTTTCTATCTTTATATTTAGGAGCAACTTCTTCAAATAATACTTTAAGAGCACTCTTGCCGTCTTTGCCTTCCATATCAGCCATTTCAGCAGCAGCTTGTCTTCTAGCATTTAAGTCACCCTTTTTACCTAAAGTAATTAGATGATCAACTACTGTTCTTAATTCTTTAGCTTTCATTTCTGTTGTTTCAATCTTGCCTTTTAGAATTAAGTCAGCAGCCATGTTCTTAAGAAGGGCTA
This sequence comes from Erysipelotrichaceae bacterium, assembly GCA_030531215.1. GTDB lineage: Bacteria > Bacillota_I > Bacilli_A > Erysipelotrichales > Erysipelotrichaceae > Colivicinus. The sequence continues at coordinate 11,185 of JAUNNY010000011.1, read as the reverse complement.
CTCTATGTTCAGCTACACGGCCTAATTTACGATTTTCCATTTTCTATCCTCCTTAATCCTCGTGCTTGAATGATAGGTTAAGTTCTTGTAATTTTTCTTTAACTTCTTTTAAAGATTTCTTTCCAAGATTTCTTACTCTTGTCATTTCTTCTTCAGTCTTTTGAGTTAATTCTTCTACTGTTGCGATTCCAGCTCTCTTTAGACAGTTGTATGATCTTACAGTTAAATCTAAGTTATCAATAGACATATTTACTTTGCCAGCATTAGCATCAGAAACATTGTCTTTCATAACTGATTCCATTTCACATACAGCGTTATCAACTTCTGTTAATAACTCTAAATGAGATACTAAGATCTTAGCAGCTAAAGCGATTGATTCACTAGGATTAATTGAACCATCAGTCCATACTTCAACTGTTAGTTCATCATATTTTGCAGAGTGGCCAACACGTGTTGGTTCTACAGAATAGTTAGCTTTAACTACAGGAGTGTAAATTGCATCAGTGTAGATTGTTCCGATACCTTGAGATGATCCTTGATATAATAACTTATTTTCATCAGAAGATACATAACCTCTTCCTTTTCTAGCCATAAGTTCCATATCTAGAACACCGCCCTTATCTAGATGAGCGATTTCAAGTTCAGGATTTAATACTTCAACACCAGCAGGAAGTACGATGTCACCAGCAGTAACTGTGCATGGTCCCTTAGCATTGATTCTTAATGTATGAACTTCATCATCAGTGATATCTAAAATTAAATTCTTAATATTTAATACGATTAATGTTATATCTTCTTTAACGCCTTTAATTGAAGAGAATTCATGGAATACTCCATCAACTTTAATTGAATATACAGCACCACCAGGTAGTGATGAAATCATTGTTCTTCTTAAAGCGTTTCCTAATGTTGTACCAAATCCTCTTTCTAGAGGTGAAATGACAAACTTGCCATAATTTTCTGATTCAACATATTCACTAATTTTGAATTTAGGACGTTCAAATTTTTGCATTATGTTTCCTCCTTCTATTAACCTCTAGGTTTCTTTGGTGGACGGCAACCATTATGTGGAATAGGTGTTACATCGTTGATTGCTGTGATTTCTAGACCAGCAGAAGCTAATGCTCTAACAGCAGCTTCTCTACCAGGTCCAGGTCCTTTAACGTTAACTTCTACTTTTTTCATGCCATGATCCATAGCAGTCTTTCCTGCAGCTTCAGAAACAAGTTGAGCAGCATATGGAGTAGACTTACGAGAACCTTTATAGCCTAATGCACCAGCACTAGACCATGCAACAACGTTACCAGCTTCATCAGCGATTGATACGATTGTATTGTTGAATGTTGAATGGATATGAGCAATACCCGTAGCAATATTCTTCTTAACACGTTTCTTACGTGTAACTTTTGCTTTTTGTGCCATGTTTATCCTCCTTACTTCTTCTTATTAGCTACAGTACGACGAGGTCCTTTACGTGTACGAGCGTTAGTCTTAGTTCTTTGACCTCTTACAGGTAAACCTTTTCTATGTCTAATACCACGGTAGCAACCAACTTCCATTAACCTCTTAATGTTAAGTTGAGTTTCTCTTCTAAGGTCACCCTCTAATTTGTAACTATCTAAAGCTTTACGGATTGCGTTAACTTGATCATCAGTTAAATCTTTAACACGAACTCCTTCGTCAATACCACATTCAGCTAAAACTTTCTTAGCTGTTGATAGGCCTACACCATAGATGTAAGTTAAAGATACTGCAACGCACTTATTATTTGGAATATCAACTCCAGCTATACGAGCCATTTAATCTTTTCCTCCCTTATTAACCTTGTCTTTGTTTGTGTTTAGGGTTTTCACAAATAACCATAACGCGACCTTTACGTTTAATAACACGACATTTATCGCACATTGGTTTTACAGATGGTCTTACTTTCATGTTTTCCCTCCTAGACTATTTATGTCTAAATGTAATACGCCCACGTGTTAAATCATAAGGAGAAATTTCTACTGTCACTTTATCACCTGGTAAAATGCGGATGTAATGCATACGGATTTTACCAGAAACGTGAGCCAGGATTTCGTGACCATTTTCTAATTTCACCTTGAATTGGGCATTTGGTAATGTATCAATTACTTCGCCCTCGATTTCGATGACATCTTGTTTTGCCAAAAACTAATCCTCCTTTGTTAGTATCCTATAACCATCATCGGTTATAGCTATTGTGTGTTCATAGTGTGCAGCCCATGAATGATCTACAGATTTTACACCCCAATCATCATCTAATGTATAACAATGAGGTTTACCCATAAAGACCATTGGTTCTACAGCGATACACATTCCTTTTTTAAGTACTTCCAAGGTACCAGGTTTTCCAACATTAGGTACATATGGATCTTCATGAACACTTCTACCAATACCATGACCTGTATATTCTATTGGTAATGAGTATCCATGTGCTTCAACATATGTTTGAATCGCATTAGATATATCACCAATATGATTACCAGGTTTTGCTTGTTCTAGACCTTTATATAATGATTCTTCAGTAACTTTTAATAGGTCAAGTACTTTTTCATCTTTTACTTCACCAACTGTATAGCTCCACGCAGAATCACCATGATAGCCTTTATAACAAGCACCAACATCAACAGAAATAATGTCACCTTCCTTTAAGATCGTATGATCAGGAATTCCATGCACAAGCATATCATTAATTGATGTACATACTGCGCATGGAAATCCTTGATAATTCTTAAATGAAGGAGTTGCACCATTCTCTAGAATAACTTCCTCAGCAATTTTATTAATTTCTAGAGTCGAGATGCCTGGTTTGATAACTTCTAACATTTTCTTATGAACTCTAGCGACGATAGCGCCAGCTTCAGCCATAAGTTCAATCTCTCTTTGAGATTTTATCGAAATCATTTTAAACCTTCTAAGACAGATTTAATATCATCATAGACTGCATCTGCTGATTTATCAGCATCAATCTTTTTAACTAAATCCATCTTTTCATAATACTCAATAACTGGTTGAGTATTGCGATGATATTCATCAAGTCTAACAGTTAAATTTTCTAAACTATCATCTTTTCTAGTGATCAATTTACCACCACATTTATCACATATATCTTCAACCTTAGTTGGCTTTGAATAAATGTTGTAAATCTCACCACATGTAGGACATAATCTTCTTCCTGTAATTCTCTTCTTTAATATTTCATCATCAATTTCTAGTTCTAGTACAGCATCTATTTTCATATGTAACTGCTCTAGAATACTTGATAAATCGATTGCTTGATCAACTGTTCTTGGATAGCCATCAAATAAGAAACCTTTTTTGATATCATCCATAGACAATCTTTCTACAATGATGTCATGAATTATAGAATCAGGAACTAATTGTCCTTGATTCATATACTCAGCTGCACGTAAACCCACAGGTGAATTTTGAGCAATTGCTTGTCTTAACATGTCACCAGTCGATACATGAGTAATATCATAATCTTTTATAAGATTGTTTGATATTGTACCTTTTCCTGAACCAGGAGCACCAATTATTAGAAGATTCATTCTTACCTTACTTTCCTACAAATCCTTTGTAATGTTTTTGTGTTAATTGACCTTTAAGTTCCTTGATAGTATCCATAGCGACACCAACAACGATGATAATACCTGTACCACCGACTGCTGCAGATTGTGGTAAACCAGTAACTGCAGAAACGACATAAGGTAGTATCGCAATAAATGTCAATAACAACGCACCAAGAACTGTAATTCTATTTAAGACTTTAGAAACATAGTTCTTAGTTTCACTTCCTGGTCTAACACCAGGAATATATTGTCCATTCTTATTCAAATCATCAGCCATCTTCTGAGGATCGATAGTTAGATTTGTATAGAAGAATGTGAACAAGATAATCAATACTGCATAGAAGCACAAGAACCAAGGACTAGTGAAATCCGCAATCTTAGCTAACCATTGATAAGCGCTTTGGTTAACCCAAGAAGCAATGATTTGTGGACCTTGAATAAGTGCTGATGCAAAGATAACTGGAATAACAGATGCTGAATTTATCTTTAATGGGATATGATTCAAATCACCTTTAGTCTTATTTAATTGATGAGAAGTAGATTGTTGAATTGGAATTCTTCTTTCTGACATTTGCATCAATACAACAAGAACGATGATGGCAATATACATAACGATATAAGCAATGAAGCCACCAATACCTAATGAACTAGTAGCACTTTCGCCTAAGAATGCGTTATATACAGTCTTCCAGTTGTTTGGCATATCAGCAACGATACCTGCAAAGATAATCATTGAAGTACCATTACCGATACCCTTTGTTGTAATCTGATCTGCTAACCACAATAGGAACATTGTACCAGCAGTAAATATTACAGCAATATATAGATAGCTTAATGCGCTAGGATTTTCAACGATGCCATATTGATCAGAGAACAATTTAACAATGAAGAAACCTTGAATTAAGCCCATCGCAACACCAACATATCTAGTGATACGATCCATTTGTTGACGACCCTTCTTTCCCGATTTAGCCATTTCAGCTAGAGGAGGAATGATGTCCATCGCTAACAATTCAATAATGATTGAAGCAGTGATATATGGACCAACACCAAGTGAGAAGATTGACATTTGTTCCAAAGAACCACCACCCATTAAGTTCATCATGCCAAGAATTGATGTAGCACTTAATTTAAATACTGTATCATTGATTCCTGGAACAGTGATTGCTGAACCTAAACGATAGATAAATAATATTCCAAGTGTAAAGAATATTTTCTTTCTAATATCTTTGTTTTTGAAGAAATCTATAAATGTTTTTAACATTAGATTACCTCGACTTTTCCGCCTGCCTTTTCAATTGCTGCTTTAGCACTTTCTGAAATCTTATGGCAAGTAACGTTAACCTTTTTCTCTAGTTTGCCATTGCCTAAAACTTTAATACCATTTAATTGTTTTTTAACAATGCCAGCTTCCTTCAATAATTCAGGAGTAACATTTGCGCCTTCTTCAAATCTGTTTAAGTCGCATAGGTTAATTACAGCATATTCTTTACGGTTTACATTAGAGAAACCTCTTTTTGGAATACGTTTATATAAAGGAGTTTGACCACCTTCAAATCCGATAGCAACACCGCCACCAGATCTTGCGTTTTGACCTTTGTGACCTTTGCCTGCTGTCTTGCCTTGACCAGATCCTTGGCCTCTACCTAGACGCTTAGTTGCATGTCTAGCGCCTTCGTTATATTTCATTTCATTTAATTTCATATCGGCCTCCTATCTAACTTCCTCAACCTTGATGCCACGAAGCTTAGCTACTGAATTAACAGTCTTTAATTCAGTTAAAGCTTTCATAGTAGCATGTACTTGGTTAATAGGTGTACGTGAACCAACGCATTTAGAAATAACATCAGTTGCACCAGCAAGTTCTAGAATAGCACGAACAACACCACCAGCAACAATACCAGTACCTTGAGCAGCAGGTCTTAAAACGATTTGACCAGCACCATAGTTACCAACAGTTGCATGAGGTATAGTTCTATAACCATCTACTAGTGGAATTCTTTTTACATTTTTCTTAGCTGTTTCAGAAGCTTTTCTTATAGCATCAGGAACTTCATTAGCTTTACCAATACCATATCCAACTCTACCCTTCTTATCGCCAACTACTACGATGGCAGCAAATCTCATTTTACGACCACCTTTAACAGTCTTTGAAATACGGTTGATTTGAACTACTCTTTCTTCGAATTCTTTAACTTCTTTGTTAAATTTCTTGTTGAAAGGTTTTCTTTCTCTTTTGTTGTCTTTATTAGTATTTTCCATGAATTTCTCCTTAGAAGTTAAGGCCAGCTTCTCTAGCTGCCTCAGCTAATGCTTGAACACGTCCGTGATAGATGTAACCACCACGATCGAATACTACATTTTCAATTCCTTTTGCTTTTGCTCTGTTAGCTAATTCTGTACCAACTTGTTTAGCAGCTTCCACATTACCGCCGTTTTCAAGTTTAAGTTCTACTGATGAACATGATACTAATGTTGTACTTTTAGCATCATCAATAATTTGTGCATGAATATGTGCGTTTGAACGGAATACGCTTAAACGTGGGCAAGATTCAGTACCGACAACTTTGTTTCTAATACGTTCATGACGTCTTTGACGTTCTTTATTTTTATCATTTTTAGAATACATATCTTTACTCCTTTCCCACTACTATGCACCAGTGGCTGCAGTCTTACCTTCTTTACGACGGATGACTTCACCTTTATATCTAATACCTTTACCTTTATAAGGTTCAGGTTTACGGAATCCTCTAATTACAGAAGAAACTTCACCAACTCTTTGTTTATCAATTCCTGAAATAATAATTGTTGCAGGATTTGGAACTTCACAAGTGATACCATCTTCAATTTCATAATTAATATCATGTGAATAACCAAGAGTTAATACTAATGTTTTTCCATTTAGAGCAGCTTTATAACCAATACCTTCAATCTCTAATGTCTTAGAGAAGCCTTGAGTTACACCAACGATCATGTTGTTGATTAATGCTCTAGTTGTTCCGTGTAATTGTTTTGTGTGCTTTTCTTCATTAGCTCTAGCACACTTAACTGAACCATCTTCTATTTCAATAGAAACTAGTCCAGAAAATTGACGTGTTAAAGTTCCCTTAGGACCTTTTACAGTCACCTCATTACTGTCAGATACGTTAATTTCGCATCCTTCAGGAATGGTAATCGTTTTATTCCCGATACGTGACATTTTATTCTCCTTTAATTATTACCATACATAGGCAACAACTTCGCCACCAAGATTGTTCTTACGAGCATCTCTGTCAGTCATTAAGCCTTTTGATGTAGATATGATTGCGATGCCTAAACCATTTAATACTCTAGGAACTTCATTGCTTCTAGCGTAAACTCTTAAACCTGGTTTAGAAATTCTCTTTAATCCAGTGATAACTTTTTCATTATCTGGACCATATTTTAATTCAACTGTGATTGCCTTATCTTTGGCTGTTTCACCTTCAACTTTATAGTCGTTAATGAAACCTTCTTGTTTAAGGATACGGGCAATTTCAACTTTCATTTTACTTGCAGGAATTACTACTGTTTCATGAGATGCACTTAAGCCATTTCTGATTCTAGTAAGCATATCCGCAATTGGATCTGTAACATTCATCATTGCATTGTCCTCCTTTACCAGCTAGCCTTCTTAACACCAGGAATTTGGCCTTTATAAGCTAATTCTCTGAAGCAGATACGGCATAGTTTATATTTTCTTAATACAGAATGTGGTCTACCACATCTTTCACATCTTGTGTAAGCTCTTGTAGAGAACTTAGCTGGACGATGTGCTTTAACTTTCATTGATGTCTTTGCCATAAGTTCTCCTTTCCTTATTTAGCAAATGGCATGCCAAGTTGTAATAATAATTCCTTAGCTTCCTCATTTGTCTTAGCTGTAGTAACGATAACGATATCCATACCACGAACTTTGCTTACTTTATCATATTGGATTTCAGGGAAAATGATTTGTTCCTTAACACCCAAAGTATAGTTTCCTCTTCCGTCGAATGCTGTAGTTGATACACCACGGAAATCTCTAACTCTTGGTAAAGAGATAGAAACTAACTTATCTAAGAATTCATACATTCTTTCGCCTCTAAGAGTAACTTTACAACCAATAGCTGTACCTTCTCTTAGTTTGAAGTTTGCGATTGACTTCTTAGCTTTTGTGATAACTGGTTTTTGACCAGCGATTTGTGTTAATTCTGCAACTGCATCTTCTAGTTGTTTAGGTTCAGCAACTGCTTCACCAACGCCGATATTTAAGACGATCTTAGCAACTTTTGGAGCTTGCATAGAAGAAGAATAATTGAACTTCTTGATTAATGCAGGTTTAACTTCTTTAACATATTTTTCTTGTAAACGGTTCATTATTTCTTATCCCCCTTTACAGCACTTCCAGACTTTTTAGTAATTCTAGTCTTTTTCTTGCCATCAACTTTGAAACCAACTCTTGAAGGTTTCTTAGCTTTTGCATCATATAACATAACGTTAGATGCATCGATTGGCATTTCCTTATCAACGATTCCACCATCAGGGTTAGCATTAGAAGGTTTCATATGCTTCTTAGCTATTTTTACGCCTTCAACGATAACTTTGTTTTCCTTAGGAAGAACAGCTTTAACTTCTGCAACAGTACCTTTGTCGGCACCTGCGATTACTTGAACTTTATCACCTTTTTTAATTTTCATGAGGTACCTCCTATAGTACTTCTGGTGCTAAAGACACAATCTTCATATAGTCTTTATCACGAAGTTCTCTTGCAACTGGACCAAAGATACGAGTTCCTAATGGAGTGTTATCATCCTTGATAATAACAGCAGCATTGTCATCAAATTTGATGAATGAACCATTTTCTCTTCTGATTCCATATTTAGTTCTAACTACAACAGCCTTAACTACTTGGCCTTTCTTAGCAGCACCACCTGGTGTTGCATCTTTTACTGAACATACGACAACATCACCGATGCTGGCATATTTTCTTCTTGATCCACCTAAGCAACGAATTACAAGTAATTCTTTAGCACCGGTGTTATCAGCAACTTTTAATCTAGTCTCATTACGTACCATAACTTACCTCCTATAGAATTACTGCTTTTTCGATTACTTTAACTAAACGGAAATGTTTTTGTGCGCTTAGTTTTCTAGTTTCCATGATTTCAACAGTGTCACCTACATGAGCTTCATTGTTTTCATCATGTGCTTTAAATTTTCTAGTGAATTTAGCTTGTTTCTTGTATAAAGGATGAGCCTTCTTTTCATCGATAGCAACAACGATTGTCTTATCCATCTTATCAGAAACGACTTTTCCAACTAATGTACGTCTATTTGTTGTTCTTTCCATTTATTAGCCCTCCTTTTCCTTTAATACTGTAAGTATTCTAGCAATTGATTTTTTGATTTCTCTAATACGCATTGGGTTTTCAATTGAGCCTGTAGCTCTTTGGAATCTAAGGTCGAATAGTTCGGCTTTTAATTCTTCTAAAGTCTTCTTTAATTCTTCAGTTGACTTATCTCTTACTTCTTTAATGTTCATAACTATTCACCTTTCTTTACAAATTTAGATTTAATAGGTAATTTGTTTGCACCAAGACGAAGAGCTTCTCTAGCAGTAGCTTCATCAACGCCACCAACTTCGAACATAACTCTACCTCTTTGGACAACGGCAACCCAACCTTCAGGTGCACCTTTACCAGATCCCATACGTACTTCTAGAGGTTTCTTTGTAATTGCTAATTGTGGGAAAATTTTGATCCAAACGTTACCACCACGGTTCATGAAACGAGTCATAGCAACACGGGCAGCTTCGATTTGGTTACTTGAAACATAACCGCCGACTGTAGCAACTAATCCGTAATCACCGAATGCTACTTCAGTACCGGCTTTTGACTTACCTTCGTAACTCAAACGATGAGGACGACGATACTTTGTTCTTTTTGGCATTAACATAATTATTCAGCATCCTCCTTTACTTCCTCAGTTTTTGGAGCTTCAGCTACTGGAGCTTCTTCCTTAACTTCAGGTTTTCTTTCTCTTCTTGGTCTAGCTGGACGATTACCCATTGTTTTTGGTTTTTCTGGTTCTTGAGCCATTTCACCAGGTAATACTTCACCACGGCAAATCCAAACTTTAACGCCTAGTTTACCATAAGTTGTCATAGCTTCTTCCCAAGCATAGTCGATATTTGAACGTAATGTATGTAATGATACAGAACCTTCTGAATATCCTTCACTTCTAGCGATATCAGCGCCACCTAATCTACCACCGATAGATGTCTTGATACCTTTTGCTCCAGCACGCATTGTTTGTTGGATAGCTTTCTTTTGAGCTGTACGGAAAGATTGTCTTTCTTCTAGCATCTTAACTATCTTCAATGCTACTAGACGAGCATCTAAATCAGGGTTAGCAACTTCTACTACATTGATGCTTATTTCTTTACCCTTAGTTAGTTTTACAAGTTTCTTTTTGATTTCTTCTAATTTGGCACCATCTTGTCCTATGAACATGCCTGGACGAGCAGTTCTAATGATAAGGTTAACTCTGTTCTTACTTCTTTCGATTTCAACGCGTGATACTAAACAATCAGCGCAGTCTTTAAGAATGTATTCACGAATCTTAACATCTTCTAACAATAAATCGCCATATTCTTTTTCAGCATACCATCTAGATTCCCAATCTCTGATGACGCCAATTCTTAATCCTATTGGACTTACTTTTTGACCCATTGTTTTCCTCCTTATCTTTCACTAACCACAATTGTGATGTGGCTAGTTCTCTTCATAATAGATGATGCAGAACCTTTTGCACGAGGCATATATCTCTTAAGAGTAATACCTTCATTTGCATAACATTCTTTTACATATAATTTTGTTTCGTCCATTTGATTGTTGTGAGTAGCGTTAGCTACAGCACTCTTTAATACTTTTAAACAATTTTCAGCTGCATGGTTAGGTAATAATTTTAAGATTCCCATAGCTTCAGCAACATCTTTACCTCTGATTAAGTCAAGCACAAGTCTAACTTTACGAGCAGAGATTCTAATTGTTTTAGCAGTAGCTTTAACATCTTTAGGTTCTTTAACTACTGGTGTTTCTTCAACCTTTTTAGTTCTTGCCATAATTTCCTCCTTATGCTTTCTTGTCGTCATCGGCATGAGTTCCATGTCCAGAGAACTTTCTTGTAACGACGAATTCACCTAACTTATGGCCAACCATATCTTCAGTTACATAAACTGGAACATGTTCCTTGCCATTGTATACAGCGAATGTATGTTCAACAAATGCAGGGAAGATTGTAGATCTTCTTGACCAAGTTTTAATAACTTCTTTTTTGCCAGCCGCATTCAATGCTTCAACTTTTTTCATTAAGTGTTCATCAACGAATGGACCTTTTTTCAAACTACGACTCATTATTTCTTCCCCTTTCCTTACTTACCATTTCTTCTTCTAATAATTAGAGCATTAGAAGCTTTCTTAGAATTTCTTGTCTTAACACCCATAGCTTTCTTGCCCCAAGGAGTCATTGGTGATTTACGTCCAACTGGACATCTACCTTCACCACCACCATGAGGGTGATCTACTGGGTTCATAA
>JAUNNY010000022.1 GCA_030531215.1 Erysipelotrichaceae bacterium | reverse complement strand
GAAACGCAAACTGTTTACTAGTAAAATTGAATAGTGCTACAAATTAAAAATATAAAGAAAACATACGTCACTGGTAGTTTGACACAAGTGGCTTTAGATGATGTTTCATTAAACCTAAGAGACAATGAATTTGTCGCAATTTTAGGTCCTTCTGGTTCTGGAAAAACCACATTATTAAATATTATAGGTGGTTTAGATAGATACGATGAAGGAGATTTATTAATCAATGGAATATCTACTAAAGACTATAAGGATAGAGATTGGGATGCGTATCGTAATCACACTATCGGTTTTGTTTTCCAATCATATAATTTGATACCTCATCAAACAGTTTTATCTAATGTTGAACTTGCTTTAACGATTGGTGGTGTAGGCAAAAAGGAAAGAAGACAAAGAGCATTAAAAGCCCTTGAGGAAGTTGGTTTAGCTGATCAAGCTCATAAAAAGCCAAATCAAATGTCAGGTGGTCAGATGCAAAGAGTCGCTATAGCTAGAGCGCTTGTAAATAACCCTGATATCTTACTTGCTGATGAACCTACTGGTGCCTTAGATACTAAAACATCAATCCAAGTAATGGATTTATTAAAAGAAGTTGCTAAAGATAGACTAGTTGTTATGGTTACTCATAATCCAGATTTGGCAAATGAATATGCTAATAGAATAATTAATCTAAAAGATGGCAAAATCACTGGTGATTCTAATCCATACGAAATATCTGAAAATCTTGAAATAAAAAATACAAAATTCAAACGTTCTTCAATGTCTATATTTACAGCTTTATCTTTAAGTTTTAATAATCTATTAACTAAAAAAGGAAGAACAATATTAACTGCCTTTGCGGGATCTATAGGCATTATTGGTATTGCTTTAATCCTAGCCCTATCAACAGGTATTCAAAACTATATCGATGAAATTCAAGAAGAAACGTTGACTTCATATCCATTGACAATAACTTCGGAAACAGCAGATGCAACTTCAGCAATTTTATCAATGGTATCAGACTATTACGAAAATAACGCTGAGGGTGAACAAGTTATCGAAAGACAATACTTAACAACAATGTTTTCTTCAATTGGTTCAAATGACTTAAAAACTTTCAAAAAATATCTTGAAGACAATAAAGAAGAAATTGATAAAACCGTTAAACAAATACAATATACATATTCTATTACACCTTATATATATACATATGATGCAACGGATACTCTGGTGCGTGTAAATCCAACTTCAATATTGTCATCGATGTATTCATCTAGTTCTATGTCTCTATTAACTACTTTTTCAGGTGGTGGTGGTATCTTTAATGAAATGTATGATGACATGGATGCAGTAAAAGAACAATATGATGTTCTTAAAGGAAGATGGCCTGAGAATTTCAATGAAGTAATAATCGTTTTATCAGAACCAAATTCAATTTCTGACTTGCTTACATATTCTATTGGTTTAAAAGATACTTCAAAATTGAAAACAATAATCACAGAGTTAATGGCTGGTGAAGAAATTACTGAAAAAGATACACCAATAGATTTAACATATGATGATTTATTAAACATTGAATTCAAACTTATCAATGCTACTGATTTGTATGAATACAATAATAAATACGATCTTTACGAAGATATGAGTGAAGATAAAGAATATATGGAAAAACTATATAAAGAAGCTGTAGATCTTGACGTTGTTGGCATTGTGTGTGTAAAACCAGGCGGCTCAAATATCTTATCACCAGGTGTAGCTTATACACGTGCACTTACCGAATATATTATTGGAGAAGCAGAGAAAACAACTATCGTTCAAAAACAATTAGCTAATAAAGAAGTTGATGTAATCTCAGGAAAAAGGTTTGATGAAGAAAACGAAGAAGAAGACAATCAACAGCTTGATTTCCAAGATATGATTAGCGTTGATGAAGATATTATCAAAGAAGCATTCAAGATAAATATTGATGAAGATACTTTTAACTTTGACACGATTTCCGAAAAGGACATGCAAAATATAATTGTTAATGCATCTGCAAGTGCAACATCAACAATCGAATCAATTCCGTTATTATTTATTGGTGTTAACAATACCGTATTAAATCAAATGATTGATCAATATGAACAATTAGAAGAAGTTCATAATGAAGATAGATTAATTATCAACGAAGAAATAATTAAAGAAATCGAAACTGCTACAACTAAAGATAAATATAAAGAAATGGTTAATAAAACTGAACTATCTTTCTTGTTATCTTCTGTCAGTGATGAAGATTATGAAAAGTTAAGCGAAGCTGTAGTAGATATGTTTGATGGATACTATAATTCAATTAAACTAATAGCTAATGAAAATAATGAGGTTCTATATGATAATGAGAATCCTGAAAATACTAAATATATTTGTATAGATGATGAAGAGATCACTTTAAGTAGAAGCGATCTAATTAGTATATCAACCGTAAATATTCCTGCAATTATTAAAATTGCTGAAGTTACAGCCAATAACGCTGAACCAATATTACAAACAATTATTGCTGGCTCAGCATCACAAGCTGTTGGTGGTATCTTAACTCCAGTTATGGATTCGTTATCAAAACTAGGCGATGTCTTCTCTGAAGATTTAATGACTATTGATACCGATAAATTTGCGGAAGCATTTAAATTTAATATGACGCAAGATGAACTATCTAGAATTATGCAGTCATTAATGACAAGCACGACAGAAAAAACATATTCTTCAAATTTGATTAGCCTTGGTTATCAAGATTTAGATGATCCATATTCTATATCATTCTATTTTAAAGATTTTGCTTCAAAGGAAGCTTTCATTGATATCCTAACAAAATACAACGAAGGTAAAAATGATGAAGATAGATTACAATACACAGATATAACGGGACTATTAATGACTAGTGTTAAGAAAATAATAGATAGCTTGTCGAATGCTTTAATTGCCTTCGTATCTATTTCGTTGGTTGTATCTTCTATTATGATTGCAGTTATTACGTTAATTTCTGTTATGGAGCGTACAAAAGAAATTGGTATCTTGAGAGCAATGGGTGCTAGTAAGAGAAACGTTTCATCAATATTCAATGCTGAAACATTTATAATCGGTTTATTGTCTGGAGGACTTGGTGTTGGCATATCTTATTTATCAATGCCGCTAGTAAATGTCTTTGTCCACAGAAACAGTGAAAACGTTACTGCTGTGCTTCCTACCGAAGGTGCTATTGTACTAGTGCTAGTTGCTGTAGCATTAACAATCTTCGCTGGAATCATTCCTTCAAAGAAAGCTAGTAAGCAAGATCCAGTCGTTGCTCTACGTAGTGAATAGGATGCTAGAATCAAAGTTAAAAACATATACATATCCAAATGGTGAAATACAAAGAATCCAAATTGTCAAAGCAGACAGTTGGGATTCTTTTGCTTTTATAGAACCTAAATTTGAAACAAACTGCTTAGAAAAGATAGCTTATATCTATAAAGAATTTATGGTAAAAAAGATGCCAATAATATTTGGTAGACTAAACATCTTCTATATACCTGAAGATGTTGAACTTCCTTTTACTGTAAAAGGAATTAAAGATAAAAATATTGCTGCTAAAATATATCTCACAAAACACTATCATTCAAAAAAGGCACAAGAATTTATTGATATATTAAAAAAGCGTAATTGCTTTTATTTAGTTAAAGGTAGGTTACCAATAAATATCATCATGCCATATTCTAATATCGGATTATTAAGTAATGAATCAATACCGGGAAAAGTAAAGTTTAATACTTCTTTCTTTTCTTTCGATGTAATCGATGCCGATTCTAAATATGATGTTTATGGTACAGCTATTGGTTTAAGAGTAAAGGATGGTAAAATATTAAATCCGCCACAATTTAATCGTGAAACATTAATCGTAGATAATGATAATCAGGTTTCTATTAAGCCAATGAGTTTAAAAGATATTAACATAAGCATAAAAGGCACTATCTATGAAAGACCAAACAAATATACACCAAAATCTAGTAATTATGACGTTGTAATCATTGGCAATAAAGTTGTAGATATTCATTATGGCGGTAAAACTAAAATCCCTTCTACAGGATATATAATCAGCACCAAAGAAAGTAACATTAAAACTGGAGATACTGTTACCTATTCAGGCTTAGAAGATATTAAATTTGCTATCCAAGTTGGAAATAGCATTATTATCAACAATGAAAAAACCACAAACTTCAAATCATCGTTTTTTAACGTCTACAAGCTAAAAAACAATCCATACCCACCAAGTATGTATCCTTTAAACTTTGATGCTGACAGAGCACCTAGAATGGCTCTAGGAGCAGATGAAAATAATAGACCTACAATTGTTTTCTTTGAAGGTTCAAGTAAAAATGAATATCAAATAGGAATAGATAGTTGTGGTGCATCACTTTTAGAAATGGCTAATATTTTAAGTGAATTAAAAATAAAAAATGCCATCAATCTAGATGGCGGTGGATCAGCACAAATATTAATAGATAATAAACGAGAACTTAAAGTATCTAATAGAGATAAGAATAACAACGAATTAGAACGCCCAGTACCTCTAGGAATAAGCATTAATTAGTTAAGATGATATCTTTGAATTCTTTGATGTCTTCATCAGTTAAACCAACAAATTCATGAAAGAAATTATCAAGAGAACCAAATCTTTCTTTGAAGGCATTCATCGTAAGATCTAAATATTCCCTTTTAACAATATAATAATCATATACTTTTTTAGCCATAGTTTTATCTAACAAGCAAACAAATACAACGAATCCATATCTTCTAGCAATGTTCAAATAAAATGGATATTGTTTCAAGTAGTCTTCCATAATAGTCTCATAAGGAACATCTAATAAACTTAACAATAATGCAGTTAAAACTCCTGCCCTATCTTTCCCAGTTGCACAGTGGATAATAGTAGGATAATCATGAACTAATACAACCTCTCTAAGGGATTGCTTAATCTTGTTGACACAAAAATCATTTTTAGCCATATCAACATATGTCTCTTCCATTGTTGGTATTTCTTTTAAACGTCTTAATTGTTCTTTTAAACTATTATGAACAACGCCATTATAATCAGTTTCAACATAAGGAATATTGATATATTTACATCCTTCTATTTCTATGTCTTTATCTTGATCAGCTTCTGCAACAGTACGCAAATCGATTATTCTCTTTAATTTAATATCATTTAAAAAAGAAATTTGTTCTTTGCTTGGCTTATCTAACTGTGCTGAACGAAATAAACAATTCGCTTTAATTGTTTTGCCATCTATAGTTTTTAATCCACCTAAATCTCTAATATAACCCATGGCAAGATTATAACAAAAAAGACGGTTTAATTATAACCGTCTTTACATAACCTTTGATAAGAAATCAATTGTTCGTTGTTTACTTGGATGATTGAAAATATCATCAGGAGTACCTTCTTCGACAATCTTTCCTTCATCCATAAATATTATTCTGTCACTAACCTCTTTTGCGAAGCCCATTTCATGAGTTACCACAACCATTGTCATTCCAGATTTAGACAAGTCTTTCATTACATCCAATACTTCTTTTACCATTTCAGGATCTAAAGCACTAGTTGGTTCATCGAACAACATTATCTTTGGGTTCATTGCCAAAGCTCTTACTATAGCTACTCTTTGTTTTTGACCACCTGATAATTGATTAGGATAAACATCAGCTTTCGATTCTAATCCAACTTTTTTTAATAACTCAATCGCATTATCTTCAGCTTGTTTTTTATCCATATGCAACACTTCTATTGGTGCTAAAGTAATATTCTCTTTTACAGTCTTATGAGGAAATAAATTGAATTGTTGGAAAACACATCCTAAAGATTTACGCAATTCTTCAAGCTGCTTTTCGTTATGATAATCTATCTTTTTATCATCTATATATATTTCGCCTTCGTCAGGAATCTCTAAAGCATTTATGCATCTTAATAATGTTGATTTACCTGAACCTGAAGGACCAATCAAACATATTACTTCTTTATCGTTAACTTCAAAACTAACATCATCTAATGCTATGGCATTTAATTTATGATTCTTACGAGAAATAAAATGTTTTTTAATATTACACAGTTTAATCATTTTCGTTCAACTTCCTTTCTAGCTTTCTAGATAAAAAAGAAACAACAGAGGTCATCAATAAATAAATTAAACCCGCCATACATAATGGAATAATATAGCTATAATATTTAGCGCCAATAGTTTTTGCACCCATCAACAATTCAACAGCGCCAAAGCTAGATAATAATGATGAATCTTTAATTAAAGTAATAAACTCGGAAACCATTGGTGGAATAATTCGCTTAAAAGCTTGAGGAAGAATAATTAAAGTCATTGCTTTTCTTCTTGATAAACCCAAAGATAAAGCCGCTTCCCATTGGCCTTTGTCTATAGACTCTATTCCACTTCTTATTAATTCAGCAGAATAAGCTGAAGAATTAAACGACATACCGATAATACCTGTAATTAGCACTTGTGTTGAAAAAGCCATATTGCCATAACCAGGGACAAGTTGTGGCAAACCAAAATAGAACAACATCAATTGTAATAACATTGGTGTTCCTCTAATAATATCGATATAGACTGTTGCAAAGCCTCTTAAGAACTTGTTTCGAGATATTTTACATGCAGCTAATAAGGTGCCAAATAAAGTACCAAAGAAAACTGAACAAATAGCTAAAATCAAAGATAACTTTGCACAACCAAATAAATATTTGAAATAATCTAACGTAAATATTTCTGCGAATTTATTCAAACTAAACACCCCATTTTATTCTTAGTTCTTCGTACTTATCAGATTTTAAGAATTGATCAATACATTCATTCAATTTATCTGCTAGAAGATTATTACCATTCTTAACAATGATTGACATTTCTTCAGAAACTAACAAGCCATCTAATACAGTCATATCGTTTGCATCAGCATATTTTTTAACTACACCATAATCAGTTACAAATGCATCAATCGTCGAACCGACCGAAGCAAAGCCAACCATACAATCTGTAAATGATACTGCTTCCTTTATTCCTTCGATAGCTTCAGCAGCTTCATAGCCTGTTGTACCAGTTTGTCCACCTACAGTCTTTCCTTTTAAATCTTCAATAGAGGTTACTCCGGAATTTTTTGTAACCATTACCGCTTGACCAGATTCAACATATGGAGTTGAAAATATTACATCTCTATTAGGATCATAAGTAAAACCGCTAAGGCCAATGTCGACTTGCCCAGTTTGAACAGCAGTAACAATATTATCAAATTCAATTTGAGCAAATTCAATTACAACTTCTTCATCTAAGTATGTAATCAATTCGTTGATGACATCAACATCAAAACCTTCAATAGTACCATCTGTTGTAAGTGATTCAAACGGAGGAAAATCTGGAGAAATACCTACAACTATTTTTCCTTTAGTTTTAAGTTGTTCACTCCAAGTAGTTGCTTCGCTTGTGCTATTGTTTCCGCATCCTACCAAGCAAAGACACATTAACATAGTTACAAATAAACAAATAATCTTTTTCATATTCAATACCTTTCCTGGAGACAACCAAATAAAAAGCGTCTCCATAAAATACGGAGACGCTGTTATTAGCGCGGTACCACTCCGATTGTCAACAATTGTTGACCACCTCAATCTTTAACGCTGATAAGCGACCTTCACTACTTTATTCATAAAGATATCTCACAAGTGCGGTTCACTAGCTATTATTAATTAGGCTCACACTCTACCCTAACTCGCTGATAATTTTTACTAGTTACTCTCTTGGTCTAAGATTATGAGATTATGATAGCCCAATAAAAGATAATATGCAAGTAATAAGGTAAAATAAATATATATGATAAATATTAAAAGTGAAATTTCGCCATTAAAAAAAGTAATGTTGTACGCCCCAGGTGAAGAACTGAATTGTTTAAGTGAAAATAACATTCTTGAATTTTTATTTGATGAGTTAATCGATGTAACACAAGCAAAAATAGAACATGATTTTTTCGCGAAGGTTCTCAAAGAAAACGATGTTGAAGTAGTCTATATAGATGAATTAATGGCAGAAACACTAGATTTAAATGAAAACATAAAAATAGATTTCATTAAAGAATTTGTCAAAGATACCGAAGTAATAAATAAACTTAATAATTTAAGTAATAAGGAATTGGTTAATATCTGCATTAAAGGACTAAAGAAGGACGATAAATATATAGTTAATCCTATACCAAATTTATATTTTCAACGTGATCCTCAAATGATGATTGGCAATGGTATTTGTATCAGCCATATGTCTACTTCCGCAAGAAAAAACGAATCTATTTTTTCTAAATATATCTTTAAATATCATCCAGATTACAAAGACACAAAGATATATTATGACGATAAAAACGAATATAACATTGAAGGCGGAGATATCTTAAACCTTTCTAACAAAGTAATTATGATTGGCATATCTGAACGTACAAGCTATGAAGCGATTAATCTATTGGCCAAAAAACTATTTGCTGATTCAGAAGTTGAAATAATAATTGCGATAGAAATTCCTAAAAAAAGAGCTTCTATGCATTTAGATACAATTATCACACAAGTAGATTATGATAAATTTGTTATCTACGCTAATGATTTTGAAAAAACTAAAACACACATTATAAGCAAACATGATGAAATTGTTAATAGCACGCCATTAAAGGATACATTGAAAACATACCTTAATTTAAAAACCATTACTTTCATAAATTGCACAGATAAAATTGAACAATGGAATGATGGTGTTAACACTTTGGCTTTGAAACCAGGAAAAGTTATTGCATATAAAGTTAACAAAAAAACAAATCAATTATTAAGAGACAACGGGATAGAAGTAATTGAAATAGATGCCAAACAATTAGGTATGGGCAGAGGCGGTGTTCATTGTATGTCTCAGCCGCTAGTTAGACTATAATAGTATGTGAAAAGGAGAATCAAATATGAATACTGAATTTGCATATATGAATGAGATTTCTAAAATTCTCGATCAAGTTTATGAAGTAAACAAAGAAAACATTAAAGTTGTTGCTCAAAAGATGGCAGACACAATTATGAAAGATGATTTAGTACACATCTTCGGTACTGGCCATTCTAGTTTGTTATCAACTGAAATGTATTCTAGAGCAGGTGGTTTAGCAAACGTTAATCCTATCTTAGATGCTAATGCCTTAATGGACTTCGGTGGTGAAAGAAGTTGCGTAATGGAAAGAACGAGCGGTATCTCTCCTGCGTTATATGACTTGTATGAAATAAAACCTGAAGATATGGTTATTGTTATCTCTAACTCTGGAAGAAATGCTATGCCAATCGAAATGGCACAAAAAGCAAAAGAAAAAGGTAACTATGTTGTTGTCTTAACATCATATGAGGTTTCAAAAAAAGCTGTATCAAGACATTCTAGTGGTAAGAAATTATATGAATTTGCAGATATCGTTTTAGATAACTGCGCTAGATATGGTGATGCTTGTCTTAATATCGGCGGCTATGATACTGGTGCTATTTCTACTATTACTGGTGCATTTTTACTACATACCGTAGAAACTGAAGCAACTAAGATCATGGTTGATAAAGGATTCAAGCCATATATCTTCCAATCACAAAATATCGAAGGCTATGATAACAGCACAATCATAACCAAATATAAATCAAGAATTAAACATCTATAATTATTAAAACAACATTTCACTTAATCAATGTTGTTTTATTTTTAGTCTTTATTTACGATTCTCATTACTGATTCATTATATTCAATATGTTTATCAGCAATTATTTCAATCTTTTTACTTGGACTTAAATCAGAAACGATAACTGGTGAAATTAATGTTTTGGCTTTTTTCTTCAAGAAATTAAGATCCATTTTAATTATCTTTGTACCAAGTTTAACATTATCACCCTGTTGAACCAAAGCCTCTAAACCTTCACCCTTTAATTCGGCAGTATCCATACCTAAGTGAATAAGAAGTGAAACACCATTATCACACATAAAACCTATGGCATGTTTAGTTGGATATATAAAGATGATTTTTCCATCAGCTGGTGCATATACATATGGATCATCAGGTTCTACAGCTATACCTTCACCAAGAGTTTTAGTTGCGAAAGCTTCATCAGGAACTTCTTCTAGTGGAATAAACTTACCTACAAGTGGGCTTCTAATTAAGATGCTGCCATCACCACCAGAGTTAATATATTTTTCAAGTTTCTCTTTAACAATACCTACCATCGGACCATAAATAACTTGAACGGCTGTTTCTTTCTTCATGATACCTAGAGCACCGGTATTTTTTAATTCGCTGTCTGATACTAAACTTCCATCTACAACATCAACTCTTAATCTAGTTGCGCAGCAATCATAAGAAACAATATTCTCAATACCACCTAGACCACTGACAATCATATCACTAGCATCTTGTTCTATTGCGTTTACTTTTATATCATTACCGAATTCTTCTCTTCCAGGAGTCTTTAAATCAAATTTCTTTATTGCGAAATTAAACACAAAATAATAAACCGCGAAAAAGATTAAACCAATCGGAATGATATATAACCAACTTGTCTTTTGATTACCAGGCAATATACCCAATAAGAACAAATCAATAAAACCATCAGAGAAAGTTGATCCTACTGTTACATTTAATAGATACATTGCTACGTTACTTATACCATAACAAATACTATGAACAAAATATAAGATAGGTGAAGCAAATAAAATTGGGAATTCAACTGGTTCTGTAATTCCGGTTAAGAATGATGCAACAGCAGCAGATATCATTAATGATTTAGTTTGTTTCTTATTCTCTTCTTTTGCGTTTTTATAAATAGCTAAACATGCAGCAGGAATACCAAACAACATAATTGGATAAGCACCAGAGAAATACATCGCATATTCTCTAGATAGATGAACTGTATTAACATCAGCTAATTGAGCAAATAATATATTTTGTGCGCCAACATATTGAACACCAGCAACTGTAGCTGTTCCACCAATAGCGGTTTGCCAGAATGGTAAATAGAATATATGGTGCAAACCAAATGGTACCAACAATCTCTTAATATTTTCAAAGAAGAAGACGCCAATCAAACCGCCCTTAGCAACCAAGTCTCCCAAATAAACAATGCCATATTGAATTGTTGGCCATACCAAAGAGAAAACAAAGCCAACAATAATAGAAGCAAATACAGAGATAATAGGTACGAATCTATTACCACCAAAGAAAGCTAAGTATTCTGGTAACTTAATGTCACAAAACTTATTATGTAAGTATGAGACGATTATACCTACAATAATTCCGCCAAAGACACCAACTTGCAGAGTTGTAATGCCTAATGTCTTTGTAATAACACCATCAGCAATATTAGCAATAATATTACCATCTGCATCAACAATATTATTAATAAGCAATATCTTATTGATGGTAACATTCATAACAATATATGAAAGAGCAGCAGCTAAAGAAGCGGTCTCTTTATTCTTATCAACCATGCCAATCGCTACACCTATAGCAAATATCAAAGGTAGATTATCAAAGATAGCACTGCCAACACCATTCATTATGGAGAAAATAGAAAATAATGTTGAGCCTTGATAAATAACACCTTCTAAATGCAAACTAGAAATGGTAATTGGATTAGTAAATGACGAACCTATACCAAGCATTACTCCCGCGATTGGAAGTATGGCAATAGGAAACATAAAACTTTTTCCTAGTTTTTGAAGAACATTAAATATCTTACTTTTTTTCTTTAGTTTGTTCATATGCATATTCCTTCTTTCAAACCGAATACATTATCCATATAG
The DNA here is from genome assembly GCA_030531215.1 of Erysipelotrichaceae bacterium. GTDB lineage: Bacteria > Bacillota_I > Bacilli_A > Erysipelotrichales > Erysipelotrichaceae > Colivicinus. The sequence goes on along the minus strand of JAUNNY010000022.1, from coordinate 265 downwards.
ATAAGATTTTACCATTTATACGATAAATAAGAAACGAGCAAAACAATCTATATATTATAAAAGTGATAGTACACTACCTAATATTAGTAGTTTTATAAGGGCCATATATCTATTTTGTATAGTACACTATATGTTCTACCGTACTTTCTGCTTATTGATAACGCTCAAAGAAGTAATTGTGTCAACGTAAAAACAATGTTTCAAAGAAGATATAGCCATTATAGCCTTTTCATACCATAACTGTTTGTCATCTATTGTTTTACCA
>JAUNNY010000041.1 GCA_030531215.1 Erysipelotrichaceae bacterium | reverse complement strand
ATTCAGAATATTCTGGCAAAGAATTAAATTATTTAGATCCAGAAACTAATGAAAAATATATTCCTTATTGTATAGAACCTTCTGTCGGCGTTGAAAGACTATTCCTTATGCTTTGTTGCGAGGCATATGCTAAAGAAATGGTTGGCGAAGGCGATGAAAGAATTGTTATGCATTTCCATCCTGCAATCGCACCAGTTAAGGCATGTATCTGCCCACTAAGCAAAAAATTATCAGAACCTGCAACAGCTTTATTCAATGATTTATGTCAAGAATTCCATTGTGAATATGATGAAGCTGGTTCTATAGGTAAACGTTATAGAAGAAATGATGCAATCGGTACTCCTTTCTGTATCACTTATGATTTCGATACAGAAAACGATCACTGTGTAACTATTAGATTAAGAGATTCAATGGAACAAATTCGTCTTCCAATTGATGAAGTTAAAGATTATATTAAAAAAGCAATTGAGTTTTAATGAAATTAACTGATGAAGTTATTAATGATATAAGGTCTAGTGCTAATATCGTTGATGTTATTGGCCACTACATACCTTTATTTAAAAAAGGCAAAGGATATACTGCAGTATGTCCTTTTCATGATGACCATGATCCATCATTATCAATAAGTGAAGATAAACAAATATATAAATGTTTTGTCTGTGGTAATGGTGGAAATGCTTTTACTTTTGTATCTAATTTTAAGAAATGTTCTTTCCCAGAAGCAGTTGTCGAAGTAAGCAACATCATTGGTAAACCAATTCAAATTGATACGGCACCTAAAAAAGTTGATAAGAATCAAAAGTATTATGATGTATTAACTAGTATGGTTACTTATTCTAATTATCTATTAACTGGTTCTAAATTAGGTGAGAAGCCAATGGAATATTTAAATAATAGAGGCTTAGAAAAAGAAGTGATTGATTACTTTAATATCGGTTATAATCCTGAAGATAACAAGATGTATGCTTATTTGAATAAACAAGGCTATAAAGATGAAGATATTCTTAAAACGGGTGTTGTTAGATTATTAGATAAAGGTATGGCTGATGTTTTCTATAAGCGTATCTTATTCCCAATTCATAATAGATTTGGAAATCCTATTGCCTTTAGTGCCAGAGATTATTTAGGTACTAGCGATTCTAAATATATCAATTCAAATGAAACTATTATCTATACTAAAGGTGATAACCTATACAACTACCATCGTGCTAAAGATGCATGTCGAAAACAAGGGTATGTCATTGTTTGCGAAGGGGTAATGGACGTCATTGCGTATTATCGCGCAGGCAAGGAAAATGTTGTTGCAACTTTGGGCACCGCTTGTACGAAGACTCAGATTGAATTATTGAAATCTTTATCAAATCATATTGTCTTATCATATGATGGTGACAATGCTGGACAACATGCTAACTTAAAGATTGGTGAAATGTTATTAGATGAAAAACTAAAGGTTTCAGTAATCGACAACAAAACTAATCTTGATCCTGATGAAATCATCAGCAAGGGCGGCAAAAACGCATTAAGAGATTTAGAGACAAAGAAGATTTCTTATATTGACTTTGCGATTAATTATTATAAAAAACACTATAATCTTGATAACTATGATGATCGTAAGCAAATGACTATCAAAGTATCAGAACTGATTGATAAATTAGATGATGAATATGATCGTCTAAATTTCCAGAATGAACTTACAACAATTACTAAAATTTCTAAAATCTCAACTACAAAAGTTGATAAAAAAGCATATAATAATAAAGGTAAAATATACAAGTATTCAATTGATGGCCTAACCAAGGCTGAATACTTGATATTGTCACAGATGGCCCTGTCTAGTAAAGCAACTAGTATCTATCAAAGTAAACTAGGTTATTTGCTAGGGCAAACTAATCAACAATTAGCGATGTTGATAATCGATGAATATCGTAAGTACGATAAATGCTCACTATCAAGAATCTATGATGAAAGCCAAGATGAAGCGATTAAAAACAACATCACAAGTTTAGCATTAGTAGAAGGTTTACCAATTGAATATGACGAAGAAAGTCTAAATGCGGCAATTAACAAAGTGATTAGAGAAACTAAGAGTAAGAAACTAGAAGTCTTAAAAGAAAAAATTAATGAGAATTCACTTGTTGACCCAGAGACTGCAAACGTCTATTTAAAAGAGTACATGGAATTAGTAAAGGAGTTATCAAATAATGGCTAAAAAAGTTACAAAAGAAGTTAAGAAAAAAGAAACTAAAAAAGCTCCAGTAAAAAAGACTAAAGAAAATAAAAAAGTAGCTAAAAAGGTTACTAAGCCAGTTGCTAAAACTGTTAAGAAAGCTTCTAAGCCTGTTAAAAAAGTTACAAAGAAAGTTACAAAGCCTGTAGTTAAAGCTGACAAGAAGGTTAAAAAAGAAGTTAAAAAAGTAACCAAAGAAGTTAAAACTAAAGTTACAAAGAAAGCTGCGCAGACAAAAGCCCCAGTTAAGAAATTAACTAAGGCAGTTAATAATACAAAAAAAGCCGTTCTTGATAAAGAAAAACTTTTAAAACAAAAAGAGAAAGAAAAAGCTCTTAAATTAAA
>JAUNNY010000021.1 GCA_030531215.1 Erysipelotrichaceae bacterium | reverse complement strand
CAAATAGCAAGTTTTTTTATATATTCAATTACTTCATCGATATAGTTTTGGAAAGTATCATCTTTTACTCCTGCTACTACAATTTTACATTTGTTGTAAGGAATTAATAATTTAGTGGCTTTAGACTTAGATATGGCTAAAGCCATTTTTTCTGTTATTTCACCCAGCATTGAATTAGCCGCAAGTATTCCCATAGGTCCAATGATAATATCGGCATCTTCAACATTAACTACTATAGGATTCTCACCAGTAGCTCCTTGAATTTTGTTTCCTTTTATCATATTTTGAGTAGCTGTGGAATTTGTACCTAAAGCTATTATTTCTGCGTTTATATTTTCTTCAATCAATCTAACTATAATTGTTTTTCCTAAGCTGCCACCTTGGCCATCTATTACTATAATTTTCATATATATCTCCCATATATTTTTATACTTGCAAATTCTAATTTGTCTAACTTTATTTTATCAAAAATAAAATCTTATTCTTTAATACTATAAAAAGCAAAAGGCCGATAAATACTAATTTCACGGCCTCTCGACTCTTTAATACGAAATAAGAGAGTAAAAATTGTTATTTATCAATTATAGGGTGTGAACAGTAACTAATAGAGATTATTGTTACACCCTTTATAGTTGAAAAAGGCAGTTTTAATCTTTTATGTTGTATTTTAAGACTCGGGAGATCCAGAACTTATAATTTATTGTCACTCTTATTCTTTTTGAAGGTTCCAGGCAAATCAAAATTCATTCAGTAAATCACAACTAGATCGAAATGGCATATTTGTTCTGATATCCTTAAAAAGCCTAACGATCAATAGTTCGATTATTCAAATTATTCTATATATTAGTGAAAATGTTAAAATAATGTAAAGAAAAGGAGAAATAATATGTCTGATACTAAAGAATTAAAAGAAAAAGAATTAGAGAAAATAAACGGTGGTGCTAGTTATCAAGAAGAATTACCAGAAAATTTCCCAGAAGGTGGTAAATATACTTGGTATCAAAAAACATTTTATTGCCCAGTATGCAAACAAAATGTAAACGGTTATGTCCATACTTATAGAAACACTTTAGCTCATTCAATAATTATGTTTGATAATCAATATTGGTATAAATGTGAACAAAGTGGCAGCGTTCATTATGTTTGTTCAGAAACGACGTTATAATTATCAGCAAATCATATTTAGTGATATATATTATTAAAGAAAGAATTAAAAGAAAACGAATTAGAAAAAGCATCTAGTGGCTATAACATATATGAAACTGCTATGAGTTTGTGAATGCTAATTTAAATATTGGCGATAAATTCATTGCTTTTTGTAGGTATTGCAATAAAGAACACGAAATGCAGTACATTGGCACAAGACATGGATTTGTAAGCGATGGTACAAAGCTTTATTGACAATAATGTATTGTAGCATAGCAGATGCCGATAACTATCGTGAAGTTAATGGTTATTTAATCTAAGGAATAATTATTTATCCTATTAAAATATATTGATTAAATATATGTTGCTATTTGATAAAATATAGTAAACGATTAGGAGAACAATATCATGGATGAAAAAAGAAAAGAATTATTAGAAAATGAACTTAATAAGATTGCAGGTGGTAATGGTGATTTCACGCATACTGGAATTATTGATTTAAAGGCAGCTGGCGCAAACTTTATAGAGAATCAATTGTATCAGATAGATTGTTATTCTGTTTGCTGTGGAGGAAATACTGAGAGTCAAGAATTTATAGGTGTTTCTCAAATTGGAGAAAACGAATTTGTTAATTGTTTTATTTGCCATGGTTGTGGAAATACTAATGTATATCTAAAAGCCACTGGTGAATTGATAAAATAATAAACTACGCATATAAAACAGAAATGATTAAGCACTTATATGTGCTTACTGATGAACCTTTTAAACACTAGTTATAGTAAAATAGGCTACAATTTGTAGCCTTTTTTGTCTTTTAACGTATACATTAGTGGAAGGTATAAAACCAAAGAAAAAAGGAGTAAGTTATGGCTGATAATAAAGAAAAATTAGAATTAGATGATCAACAATTAACCAAGATAAATGGTGGTAAGCAAAAGAAACGTGCTACTTATGAGATAGAGGTTTGCGTAGATGTAGGCTGTTACATAAAAGGAGCAAGCAATGTCTATGATAAGTTAACTCAGCTTCTTGGAATAAGCAATGGCCAAGTATCATCAGATGGAAAATTTTGTCTTGATTCTTCACGATGCTTTGGTTGTTGTGGCATAGCTCCAGCAATTCGTATTAACGGTGAAGTATTTGGCAATGTCACAATAGAAAATGTTGCTAAAATTATTGAGGACAATTGTATATAGAATAATAATTAAGTCTAATATGTTAGTGGTAAATATGTAATCTACAATAATATAATTAAAAAGAAGGAGAACAAATATGGCTAAAACACAAGACGAACTAAACAAACTTAAACAAGAATGCATTCAGTTAACTGGCAAAATAAAAGAATTGACTGAAGAAGACTTGAAACAAATAGCAGGTGGAGAAGGAGAGGGAGAAGCACTTACTGAATTAGGTCGCTTTTTAGCACTTGTTCTTGGTGGTGGAGCATGGAAATGCGAGGATTGTGGAGCCGAAGTTTCGGCACAATATGTAAGAAACCATTTCATTTATCAACACGGTTTAAGTGAAGAAGAAGCAATGGAGAAGGTTCCAGAATCTTTAAGAAGTATTCAATCTAAAGATTAATAATAATCGTAAAGGAGAAATTATGGAAAAAGAAAACGAAGTAATCATTAACGAAGAAGTTAAAACAGAAGAATGTGAATTAAGCGAAGAACAGTTGCAACAAGTTGCTGGTGGGTTAGCCAAGGACCCAAATGGTAGATTTTCACCAGTAGAAGTTTTAGTTGATTAATTTATAACTATGAATGAAAAGAAAACAATAAACAACAAAGATTTAGAAAAAGTTACAGGTGGTTGTTATACCCAAGAAACATTGCCAGAAGGCGCAATCGTTTTTGGCACGTTGCCATATGATTATAATTTGAGTCATTATACTTGCGACAATATTTGGCATGATGGTAGCGCAACTGGCTACAATTATGGACGTAATTGTAAGAATTGTAGACGTATAGAAGAAGTTGAATTTGAAAATGGTTACTTTAAATGTTGTACAGTAAGTATAAACTTTAAAGAACTAAGCTACAATGATAATTAAAATAGAAAAATTGGCTACATTTTGTAGCCTTTTTTATTATTAATACGTATATATTTACGTAAGGAAGGTAATACTTATGGAAAACAAGAAAAATGATGAATTAAAAGATTTAGAATTAACGGAAGTATCTGGTGGCATTAATCGCAAAGTACCAATTAAAGATGTTGAACATATGAGCGCTTTGCCTGAGCTTATGAAAAAGGAACATGAAAGCTTAACTAATAATGCGCTTCATAAAGAAGCTGGCAAATCTGCTTTAAAGAAATATCGTGTAATTGAATCAGGGTTGGCTTTAAAAGGAATCACAAAAAAATATCCAAATGGATTTGAAGTAACTGTAGATACAATAGACGACTAATTTAAAGGAGAACAACAATGACAAAGACTAATGAAGAATTAAAACAAATTAAACAAGAATTTGAAGAATTAACTTGTAAACTTAAAGAATTATCTGAAGAAGAATTAAATCTAGTAACTGGTGGTGTAGTTGGTGTACTTCCACCATTAACCGATTTGGTACCATTAGTAGGAAATACAGAGAATCACCTTTTAGGGGCTGGATTAAGTGGTGGTCAACAACAACGTGTAGCAGTTGTTTCTAGTTTTCCTCAAAGACCAACAATTTTGATTCTAGATGAACCTGTAAGTAATTTAGATTAAAACAATAATAAGAGGGACATAATATGGCAAAAACACAAACTGAACTAAATGAATTAAAAAATGATTTATTAAAAGTGAATAAAAAACTTCAAGAATTATCTGAAGAAGAATTATATGCTGTTGTTGGTGGCATACAACCAGAAGTAGAACCTAAAGATCGTGATATAGCAATGGTTTTTCAAAACTATGCTATTTACCCACATATGGAAGTATTTGATAACTACACACCAAGTGCTTTATCATATGGCCTAAGACAAACAAATAATTTAAATAGCAGAGTATCAGAAGAACCAATAGTTATTATAGATGATCCAACACCTGTATTGGAGGATAAATAATGAAAACACAAACTGAACTAAATGAATTAAAACAAGAATTTGAATCATTAACAAGCAAGCTTCAAGAACTATCTGAAGATGAATTAAAAGAAATTACTGGTGGAGCAACACTACACCCAGATAATATGGCTGCCGGTCCTGCTTCTTATGGCATGGATGACAATATGGGTAGAATGCATTCAGATGCACAATTCGCGTAGTATCTATGAATTGTAATAAGCAATTCTAATTTCGGTATATTTAATGAAGAGGCAGTTTAATCGTGTTAAATACAAAAGAACTAAATGACGAAGAATTAAATAAAGTAAACGGTGGGACAGAACGTTGTCATTTTAAAAGTGGTAAAGAATATGTTTTTGAAATTGGGCATTACTACTTAAGTCCAAGTAAAAAATATATTATTCAGATAACTGGTTATTCAGAATATTATGAAGATATTAGTGCTTATCGCTTTCCGGCCAAATTTTATGAGTTAGATAAAAGTAGTTCGGGGTTTGGATTCTTTTATTCTCGTGAAGATGATGCCCCATGCGAAGAAATAACAAATTTCTAATTGCCTCCACATAGTTTGGATGTTAGGAATGCTATATTGTACAGGTTGCACCTGTACTTTTTAATAATAAGGAATGCTAGAAAAGTGCTAGAAAATGTGAAGTTGTGTGAATTAGCACTCTAGCGTTGCAAGTGCTAATTTTAGTGGTATTCTATAGGTGAGAGGAGGGTATAAATATGAGATATATACCAAGAGCTTATGAATTATTTGATGATATGTTTGAAGGATTTATGCCTAGACAATCAAGCAATGTAATGAGAACTGATGTTCATGAAAAGGATGGATACTATAACCTAGACATAGAATTACCAGGATATGATAAGAATGATATTTCAATGTCTATCAGTGATGGTAATCTAATTATCAACGCAAAACATGAAATGACAAATGAAGAGAAAGATTCAAAAGGTAATCTAATCAGATCAGAAAGATCATTTGGTTCATGTTCAAGAAGTTTCTATGTTGGCAACAACATGAAAGCTGAAGATGTAAAAGCATCATTTGATAAAGGTATATTAAATGTTATTATTCCAACACGTGAACAAAAGGCAATCGAAACAACTCAAACAATTCAAATTCAATAAGCATACAAAAAGCACTTTAATCGAAGTGCTTTTGTTATGACTATTGTTTTCCTTCAGTTTCTGTATCTAAGTTTTCTACTTCAAGATCCTTTATAATAAACTTTCCTTCTGAACTAGTAAATTCACCGAATTTATATGTTGAGTTATTATATTTTGCTATTGCATCATATGCTAATTGAGGCTGTATTTCATGTAAACCGCCAGTAATCTCTTTAAGTTCATCTTCATTTAAGTCTTTTAACTTAGCAGTTATGGTTTCAAGCTCTTGCTTAATTTGATCTAATTCTTCTTTAGTCTTTTTCATATAATATATCCTATTTTTTGTAAATGCCCCATTCTATTTTCTTGTAATTATTTTGGCAGAAGAAACACTTTATTTCATCAGTGTCATATGCTGCATCATATGCTTCTTTAACTAAGCCTCTCCAATCACCACAATTAGGGCAGACAAGAATAATAGTTTCAGGAATTGCTCCATCTGGAAAATAGTTATATGTAACGGCTCCTAGTAATAAAGCCGCAACAAATTCATGCGTAAGGTTTCCACCTGTTACATTTTTAAGATCATCTTCTGTAAGTTCTTTTCGGTTATTTAATTCTTCATTAGTTTTCATAATTTATGTCCTTTCCTTCTATACACAGTTATATACGTAATTTGTTAATAATGGCTACTATTTAGGCAAGAAAAACACAAAGTTTCCATTTACTGTTCTATTTTGTCTAATAACAAAGAGGCCACAAAATTAGTATTTGTCTAACTGTTAGTTTTGAATAATTGATTGAATTAACTGTATATTATTTATAATAAAAATCAGATTATGCTGTATAATGAAGCCAGCAAAGAAGTGTCGGTTTCCGGTAGACGGATACTGGATGTACAGATTGATGTAGGCCTTCACTCGAATTTGTTAATTTGTTGAGTAGATGGTATTATATAAGTGTAAGTAGGCTGGTCATAAGACCCGGGCCTACCCGATTTGGCGAAGGATACTCTTCGCTTTTATTTTTCATGAAATATTTAAGTGTATTTGTTGATGAAAGTGGTGATTTTGGAACGAAAGCAAAATCATCATCATATTATGTAATAACAATGGTTTTTCATGACCAGTCTTTTGATATTTCAGATCAGATAAATAGATTAAATCATGAATTAGAAAATTTAGGATTATGTAATCATATCGTTCATTCAGAACCTCTTATTATGAGAAGAGGTGAATACTCTAATTTATCTCCCTTAGAAAGAAAAAAGATATTTCAAAAAATATATCATTTCGCAATTAAATGTAATATCAAATGCAAACAATTCTATATTAATAAAAATGAATGTAAAGATGAATTAGAACTTAAAGCCAAACTTGCTAAAGAAATATCATTATTTTTAAGAAATAAATATGAAGAAATTAGTTTATTTGATAAAGTAATACTTTATTATGATAATGGTCAAAAAGAAGTTAATAATATTTTAAATACAGTGTTTGCAACTGAACTATCAATTCACGAAACAAGACTTGCTTATCAAAAAGATTATCGTTTATCGCAAGTAGCTGATATGATATGTACATTGAGAATACTTGAAGAAAGAGCAAATTCAAATTCATTATCAAAATCGGAACTATTGGTTTTTAGTTCCAGAAGAGAATTAATAAAAGATTATATTAAGCCAATTAAAAAACTTGAATGGAAATAGATAAATTAGTATTTCTAGGCCTCTTTGTTTTTATAGTATTTAAAGAACAGGGTTATATTTTTGATAAAATAGAGTTGGACAAATTAGAATTTAATGCACGGGAAAGAAGAGACAATGATGAAATACGAACTAATTGATTTGCCGAAGATTGCTGTTATCGGTAAAGCGGGATTATGCACAAAGGAAAAGAATATCGTTCAGGATTTGTGGCAGCAGGCAAATTCAGATTTTCATGAAGTTGCTCCTTTGGGAATGAAAAACCCGGACGGTTCGTTTGTTGGATTCTGGGGCGCAATGAGTGATGAGACCATGTCGTTCCTGCCTTGGACAAATGATTTTTCGACAGGTTTATATCTGGCAGGAATTGAGGTATATGAGGATACTGAAACTCCGGAAGGGTGGACCAAATGGATTATGCCGGCAAGAAAATATCTTGTGGTGGAGGTTGCTCCGAAACACTATGGAGAAATATTCGGATGTGTTATCGGCGGCCTTTTACCGGAGTTGGGAATGAAGCTTACAGGCGCAGTATGTGATTTTACAGAGCCGACAACAGGACAGAACAAACTGTTCTTTCCTGTGGAGTATATAGGACAGAACGAATAACAAATCACAATTTATCTATTAAAAGTAATCAAGTATAAGACTTTATGTCTTATACTTTTTTAAATGATTAAGAGGCCGTAAAATCAATATTTCTAAGCTTCTTAATTCTTATTAACTATTTAATAGTTAATTGAAAATAGTCTATATTTTTGCTATATTATAGATGGAAAGTGAAAGTGGCCGGTAGATTGATACTGGATGTGCAGAATGATGCGAGCTCTCACTTTTTATTTTTCTTAATTATGAAATATTTATTTATTGATGAATCGATTGATCAAAACTATTATGTAGTTGGTGGAATTCTCACTAATAGCGAGAATGACCTTTTACTCGTTTATAACCAATTTAAAAAACAAGTATTAAACATGCCTTTAACTAATAAACAAAAGATAAATATTACTACAGAGTATAAATCTACATTGCTAGATAAGACATATCCACAAATTAAAAAGAAATTTCTTTATAAACTCAATTCATTAAATTGCAATGTTATATATTCTCATAAAAAATTGGAAGAGAAACTAAACAAAAATATAAATGAGAACACATATATCGAATTATTAACAAATATTATTAATGCTATAGATGATGATGTGATTGTTGTTACATTTGATAACTTTAGTAATGCTAAATTTGAAAATAGAATTATCGAAACTATTGGAAGTCTTGCAAATGTTAAATCCATAAAGAAAGACTATTCATATAATAACAAAGGATTACAGTTTGCAGATAATGTTGTTGGCGTTATTAGAAGGAAGTTATCCAATACCGATAGTAATGGTTTCTTTGACATTATTTCAAAAAGAACAATTGAGATTTAGAATTTATGCATATTGTTTATCAACTATTGTGTTATCTATGCAAACACCAAAAGTAAAGAAGGCCGACAAATCAGAATTTTTCGGCCTTCTTAGTAAAATGAAAATTTATTCTCATTCATGAAAAATTCTTCCTTACAAACTGTAATTTAACTCATATTTGTATACCATTACACATAATATTCGTATAATTTAATTGAGGTTAAATATTATGAAAAAAACAAAAGAAGAATTAGATACACTAAGACAAGAATGTCTAACATTAGTTACTAAGTTAAACGAATTATCACAAGATGAATTAGAAGAAGTCTATGGTGGTATCGATCCAAAAGATCGCGATATTGCTATGGCTGTTCAAAACTATGCATTATATCCACATATGTCGATATATGATAATAACATGGGCTTCGATTTAAATTCTCATAAAAAAGTAGTAAGCGATGATGCTAATTCCATGGTTATTGCTTGTGGACCTAACTGTCGGTATGATCCAAAGACTTGTACATTTGCACTAAATGGACATTTTTGTCCTTTAATGTCGCCAATTAATAGCTTTGATAAACCTAAGACTTATTTTGTTCCAGAGGATTAATTGTGGCGAAATCAAAATATGAAATAAACGAATTAAAACAAGAATACAAAGCATTAATAACCAAACTTAAAGAATTAACTGAAGAAGAGTTACAGGTGGTTGTTGGTGGTGTTTCTGCTTTTCAAGCTGCTCAAACTGGCAGCGTTGGTAGTGGCGGTGGAGGTGAAAAAACCGCTGGAGGTACTAGTGGTTCTCCTACTCCCGGATCAGAACCTGGTAATATTTTCGCCAGAGCAACTTCTCTAATAGGAAAACCTTTTAAAAAGGGAGCAGTTGGTCCAGATGCGTTTGATGCTTCCGGTTTAGTTAGTTATTGTATAACTGGAACAACTAATAGGGTAGGTACAGAATTAACATTTATGGGATGGAGTCGTGTAAGTATTCCTGTACCAGGGAATATTTGTGTAAATAGCAATCATTGCGGTATTTATGCTGGCGGTGGACAAATGATACACGCACCTGGATTTGGGCAAGCTGTTTGTTATGGTCCTGTTCAAACAGAAATGATATATGTTAAATATTAATATTGTATATTTTAATGAATAAACAAGGAGTATCAGTTATGAAAAAAGAAGAACTAAATGAATTAAAACAAGAATACGAAGCATTAATAAATAAACTTCAAGATTTGTCTGAAGATGAGTTAAAAGAAATTGCTGGTGGAATAGAAAGCGTTAATGATCTTTATGAAAATATAGTAATATCTGGAGGATCAACTTTCTATAAGCAATAACTAGATTATTGAATGTGAATTGTTGTTTAATCATTAATTAAGAATAAAGGCCGATATCGGCCTTTATTAGTAGTACAAATAGGTGAGAAATCAATTTCCCTAAATAATACGCTCTTTCTTAAATAAGTTTATTTAAAATGTATTTGTAAAGAAATTGAATGGAAATAATAAGACATCAATTTCTAAATTATGTGGAGGATAAGAAGATGAGAAGATTTAGATTTTCAAAAGAACTAAGAAAACACAACAATGCAACAGCAGCAAAGAAGATGGGCGTACGTAATGCAACTATAGATGATTGGATTAATCATAAATGTAATCCAAATGCAGAAGATATTGTGAAAATAGCAATTTATACTAGAATGTCTGCAGATTATCTATTAGGTATAGATGATCGAATTAGAGTAGATATTACAGATTTACCAGAAGAATATCGTGAGCGTGTAATTTGTTTAGTTGAGACCTTAATAGAAAATTACAATAAAGAGGTTAATTGTAAAAATGATAAAAAAAAATAACCGTATAGTTTCTGAATTAAATAGTTTGAAATTGCCAATAGATGAGATAGCTGAAAAGATACATGTATCTAAAAAGACCATTCAGTTATGGAATAAGAATGGATGTAAGACTGATATTGATACATTATGTAATATATCTACACTTACTAATCAATCTACTGATTATCTATTAGGTTTAGATGATAGACAATTCCTAGATACCTCAGGAATAGATAAACAAATACAAAAAGAATTATGTATCTTGATCAACAAACTAAAAGATCATTAAGATCAGTTTGACTACAATAACAACCGTCACTAAAGCAATAGGATAACTTGCAGCATAAGCACTAGCCACATCATCTGTTTTACTAGTTTGGATCAAAGCTCCAAGAGCAGGTGTACTAGTCATACCACCAGTAATAGAACCTAAAGCATTAAATAAGCTAAGTTTAAATACTTTAGTCGCAATAAAATAACCAACAATCATTGGTACTAATGTAATAACAATTCCATAGATAAAGCATGAAAGCTTAACATTACTAGCGAAGTTGACACCACCAGGAACACCAGCTCCTGTTAAGAATAAGATTAAGCCAAGTTCTCTTAAAGCCTTGATTGTTGAAGCATCTATACGACAATCAATCTTACCAATATGTCTAAAGTGTCCTAGCAACAATCCCGCAAGTAGACAGCCACCAGAGTTACCTAAGCAGAAGTTTATACCAGGGATATAGAAAGAACCAATTAGACATCCTAATATGATAGCTAAAAAGAAAGGGAAGAAACCAAACGAATCTAATTTGATATATTCTCCTTTTAGTTCAGGTACATCAATAGGGTTAGCTGCTATATAGCTATCCCTTTCTTTATCTATATCTATTTTCAATAACTTCGGAATGATTTGTACAAATAGTACTACGCCTAATACACCAAATAGATAGGCAATACCATATCCGGCAACAATCATGTCGACATCAGCACCTATAACTTCTTTTGCGGCACTTAGTCCTGGGGTACTAGTTAAAGCTCCTGTCATAAGTCCTATTGCTAAAGAAGTTGATAAATTGCCATCTAATTTAATAAACAACAAAGTACACAAACCACCAATCAAGATAACAATTATACCTATATAGATATAAGACATACTCTTCTTATTAAAGCTTCTAAAGAACTTAGGACCCGCAATAAAACCAATTGAAGTCACAAACAATACTGTACCAATAGAAGATATCAAACTATATTTAGACTTTATATCACTATTAAACAAATTAATAACATTATCACCAATACTGATATCAGGATTAGCATTAAAAAAGATACCGAATAAGATCGCTACTAATAATATTCCTGCACTACCTAAACTAATACCCTTGATTTTAATATTACCTATTAAATAACCAAGTACTATTATGGTAAAGATAGTACATACTAATGATAATGTGTTACTTATGACATTACTTAAATACATAATTGTTCTTCTTTATTCTATTACTACTAAAGATGCTATTCAATGTTAGAATGATATGGAAAGAAGGTTATAACAATGAATAAGACTAATGAAGAGTTACAACAATTAAAACAAGAATATGAAACAATAGTATCAAAACTAAAAGATCTTAGTGAAGATGAATTAAAACAGATCAGTGGTGGTAGCTCTAAAGATGAAAACGAAAGTGGAGCACAAATCATACATAGAAAGTGTTTTTAATACATCATACAAAAAATAAGTATTGAATTATATGATGAAGCTAAAGTTTCTATGTCATGTGGAAGAGTTAAGTCACATCAAGAATTTCAAAGGATTTTGTCATTTCCATATGCTACACTAAATCTTTTTGTATGCAAGGATTGTGGATGTACAAATATATATAATCAAATAACTGATAAATATTTATGAATGAATTTAGCAAATCCATCATGATCGACATCGAATTCAGTTATATAATCAGCACAAGCTTTTGTATCGTCTGTGCCATTTAAAAGGCACACACCAATTCCAGCTGCTTTTAACATTTGATTATCATTTGATGTATCACCAAACGCCATAGAATCTTTAATATCAATATTATGTAATTTACAGAAGTTTTCTAGTGCTACACCTTTAGAAGCCCTAGGATCAGTAAATTCAAACGCCATAGGATTAGTTTTAAAGCCAGAGATATTATTTGGCTTATTTTTTTGGTAGTATTCTTCAATTAATGGCATATCTTCTTCTTGTACTCTAAACATTATTTTGCCTACAGGTTGTTGCCACATTTCGTGATAATCCTTCGACTCACATAGTCTAACCTTTGTGCCTAACCACTTCTCAGATATTTCTACAAACTCATCATAATATCCACAATAAGATATTCCATTTATTGCGCATGTAGGATTGTATTTAAATGGTTTCATAAAATCAAAAGCAACTTTAATTTGCTCTGGTTGTAAAAAATAATACTCGTGTTCTGAATTATTAATATTGTCTATTAAAACTGTGCCATTTGAGGCAATGATTAAA
>JAUNNY010000010.1 GCA_030531215.1 Erysipelotrichaceae bacterium | reverse complement strand
TTAATCCAGCCATTAATAGATTCATTAACTGGATTATCAGTAGGAGTTCCTGCTCGAGACATAGAGTGTTGTATACTATTGTTATTAAGAAGCTCGTTGTAGCTCTTAGAGGAATAAACTGAGCCTTGATCTGTGTGAAGGATGTTAAGACTTGTTTGTTCCTTTTTTAATTTGTTTATTAATAATCCTAAACCATCATAATAACTTCTGGCATCACCTTTACGAGATGCTAAACCATATGTAAGTATTTCATTATTGAAGGCATCAATATATAAGGTAAGTTCATATACTTTTCCTTTAACGTAGAATTGTGTCATATCAGATACTACTACCTCATATGGCTTATCTACTTTATCCCAATGATTCCAAATAAGATTCTTATATGTTTCGTGTTCTTCTAGTGGTTTTTGCCATTGGTAGTGTTTAGAAGTAGATCTTAAATAGTTATACTGTAATATCTTAAATACGTAGTTTTCATTATATTTAATGCCATATCTATTACTTATATAATGAGTTAACCATCTATATCCATGAGACTTATGCTTATTAAATACACTTATTATGAACTTAGTATCTTCTTCTATTTTTAATTGTTTTTCTGATGGATTATTCTTTCTATATAGCCATTTATAATAGCCAGATTTAGATACATCCATTAACTTACATAAATAATTAATAGAATATTTATCTTTTAATTTATATATTATTTCGTATTCTTGTCGAATGTAGTAACGTATTCCTTTTTTGCACCAACTCCTTTCACGACATAACCTTTTTTAATCGTTCTATTTCGATATCTTTCTTAGCTAATTGTCTTTTAAGCTCTTCAATTTCATCTCCTTTTTTAGATCTTCCTTTATTTGGACCTTTGTGTCTTCCTGTTTGAGATCTTAAACCATCAATGCCTGACTTTCGATACTTCTCGATCCATACATAAAATCTACCTTTAGCTATTCCATGTGATCTTGCTACAGTTGCATATCCAACTCTACCATTTAAATATTCAAGAACTATCTTTTCCTTTTCTTCAGGTGTTCTCATTACTTATTTTTTTCTTGTTAATACTTTCATTCAATCTCCTTTCTAACTAAATTGTATTAAAAAAGTGGACTGGTATCTTTTTACCATTGTCCACTTTTACTGTAGCACTATAAATAGTCCCTTTTTTTGATTCCAAAACAGGAAATACATTTCCCAAAATTATACGGTTTTCCGTAATTAAAAAGACATATAATATATGTTTTGGGTCGGATTCCGACCCAAGATTTTATGTTAAGGAGGCCCACAAATCATAATTTCAGCTCTTTCAGCCTCTTTGTATACCTTTTCCAATATCTGCGTATACAATTATGAAGATGTTAAAATTATTAAAAGAAAGAAGGATAAATCTATGTTAGAAACTAAAGAATTAAAAAATGAAGAATTGAAACAAGTTAGCGGTGGAACTGGAGATGCTGGACACAAATATAGTCCAGGTTATTCTTACGCAGTAAATATAGCAGGTGGATTTGCTGGTTGTTTTGTTGAAGTATTATCTTTCTTAGAAACAAGAGATAATATGGATTACTATAATGTAAGATATATGATTGCATCATATGGTGGTGCAGGCGAAAATAAATATACAGTATTATCAGAAAAACAAATCGATGAGCAAGTATCAATTAGCTAACAAAGCATCATAGCAATAACACAATAAAAATAATACGGAATAAATCCGTATATTATTGATAGATTACTAAAACAACATGAACAAAGGAGATACAATTTATGTCAGAAACTAAAGAATTAAAAGAACAAGAATTAGAACAAGTTGATGGCGGTATGATTATCTTTGTAAATCAAAAAGTTGTTGTTTTACTTCCTGGCGATGTTTTTTTATGATTCTTCTAGAAAATTAAAGGCTATTATAAAAGATGGGCAAACAATTGCTGGTGAATACGATATTGTTTACTTTAGTAGTTATACTTTGCAAGGAGATACATGGGTGAGCTTAGGAGATAGTTCATTAACTTGGCATAAATTTGAAGATACATATACCAATCCTGAAAATTGCTTAGTTATTATGGATTTATAATCTATATAATAAATCCGCATATATTAGAAAATTTATTAAAGAAGATTGTAAAGAGAACGGAATATATGACGAATAATCGTTCTCTTTATTTTTATATTAGAGAAGCCCACAAATCAGAATTTTGGCCTCTTTGATGGTTTTGCTTAAAATAGCTTAAATTAGACAAAAATTTTGTGTCACTTTTTATAGCCTTTTTATGATAAATACGTATATAACTGCGGAGGGTTTTAAATATGAAAAAGACTGAAAAAGAATTAAATGAATTAAAACAAGAATTTACAACATTAACTAATAAGTTAAATGAACTAACTGAAGATGAATTAAAAGAAGTAATTGGCGGAGATGGAATAGTTGTAGGTAGAATTGATTTTGAATTAAAGGAAAAAAAGAAAACTTTATTTCCCATAGGCACAGAACTTATACCATCTCCATATACAGAAGACACAGCAGAGAAAAAAGAAGATTAATCTTTTATTTCAAAAATAATAATGCCGAAACATTAACTAATAAACTAAATTGGGACTAATAGTCCCTTTTTTGATCCCAAAACAGGAAATACATTTCCCAAAATTATACGGTTTTCCGTAATTAAAAAGACATATAATATATGTTTTGGGTCGGAATCCGACCCAAGATATATAAATATTAAACTTCTTGTTTCAAGTTAAGTTGTTGGTTTTATATAAAGATCACCAAAAATAACATTTTCTGTTTCAAGTTAAGTTGTTGGAAAACAGGAATAGATAATTATCTAAACAAATAAATTTTTAAATATTTATTGACAATCATATGAACCTCTGATATAATCAAATTACCATATAAGTTAGGAGGTGAGGATGTATGGGCAAAATGATCCCGGGTACAAATATCGAATATTCTACTAGTGATGATGTATTTGCGGTATTTAGACCACTTATAGAAATTACTGGTGGATTATCACTTGGGCAGATATGTTCCATAACAGGTTTACAATCCTCAACCATTCAGAATTGGGTAAAAAGAGGATATGTACAAAGACCTGTTCGTAAAAAATATTCTGAGAGACATCTTTCAAGAATACTACTAATTTCTGCATTAAGAGATTGTATCAACATTGACCAAATAGGCGAAATAATGAACCTAATCAATGGCGATACCGAAGATGAGAGTGATGATATTGTCTCGGATACAAAGCTTTATGAGTATTTCGCTCTAGCAATTAAGAATATTGATTCACTGACATTAAATGATGAAGATATTGAAATAGTAATCAATCGTTTGTTAGAAAACGAATCTCATAAAAAAGAATTGATGTATGCATTGAAAATTATGGTTTATGCATATATCACTGGTGAATGTTTTAAAAAGATTGATGAAAATTTAAATATTTTGAGGAGGAAATAAATTGATATTATTCATTATAGTAATTATATTATTAGGCAGGTTGTTATTTAGCCCATTTAGAAGAGGCTATTATAGACCTATGATGTTCGGTACGCCTTTTAGAGGCTATAGACCTATGGGTCCTAGAAGAGGGTTTGGTGGACCACGATGTGGCATGCGCCACTTTGGTGGACCTAGAATGCATCTATAATTGAGGAGGAAATGGAAATGAAGAAAAAATTATATAAGAGTGCAGTTGATAAGAAAATCTTTGGTGTTTGTGGTGGTATCGCAGAATACTTCGATGTTGATTCTACTTGGGTTAGATTAATTATGGCAATCCTAGTATTATGTTGCGGCAGTGGTTTATTGTTGTATATAGTTGCTGCACTAGTGATGCCTGAAGCTAATTTAAGAAATAAAGATGTCGTAGATGCCGAATTTAAAGTTAATGAAGAAGTAAAGAAAGAAAACGGTAATGAACAAAATTAAAAAAATATTATATGTAGCTGTTATAGTTTGGGCAATTGCATTATATTTGATGTTCTTGCCTGCACTTAATCTACATTCATTAGGATTTTGGATTTATTTGTTATTCTGTTTTGTACCATTTGTGTTAATAAACTTTGATTACAAAAGTGGACCTAATAGTCTTAAGAATAAAACTTATATTGTTATAGGCATTGTGGTTGCGGTAGTTATTATGCTTGCGGGTTCGATAGGTACACCATTACTGGGTGGTTTAAACGCATATCGCAATCGTATCAGTATACCTCAAAGCAGTGATATAAGTGATATTGAACAATTTGATAAAACACAAGTACAAATCATTGATAAAGCTGTCGCAACTTCTTTAGCAGACCGTGTCTTTGGTGAGATGGGTGCTGATATCGTTTCACAATATGATATTTCAGATAGCTATTCATCTGCTGTTGTCAATAAGAGAATGTATCGTTTAACGCCAGTTGAATTCTCGAGCACGATCAAATGGATCATGACAAATTCTAATGGTACACCTGGTTATATAAGTGTTGATGTAACTGATGGAGAAACTAAATTTCATGAAGTTGAAGCTGGTTTAAGATATATGCCAAATGCTTGCTTACTTGATAATTTACGTTTCCATTTAAGAATCAATTATCCAACATATATCTTTGGTGAAACAAAATTTGAAGTTGATGATGATTGGAATCCATATTGGGTTAGTGAAGTTATGTCATATCATTTTATTGACAAAGCTCCTGATGTAAAAGGTGTGGTTATTACTAATCCAATAAATGGTGAATGCAAATACTATGATGTAAAAGATATTCCATCTTGGGTTGATAACGTTTATGATGCATCATTAATTTGTGAACAATACAATTCTTATGGACGTTACATCAATGGTATCTTCAATTTCTCTCAAAAAGGTGAAACTTCTACCACTGATGATTATGCATATTTACAAAAAGACGGTCACTTGTGGATGTATACAGGTATTACTTCTTTAGGAAGTGATGAATCTAATGTTGGTTTCATCTATGTTGATATGCAAGATAAAGATGTAATTTATATTGTTTCTGCAGGTGCTGAAGAATATTCAGCAAGAGCTTCTGCCGAAGGTGCTGTTCAAGAAAAAAGATATTCAGCAGTCTTCCCAACGATGGTCAATATCGATAATGAACCAGTATATTTCATGGGCCTTAAAGATAACGCGGGTTTAATAAAAGCTTATGCCTTTGTTTCTTATAAGAATTATCAAAAAGTAGGTGTAGGTGACAGTGTTGACGAAGCTTATAAAAACTATACTGGCAAGAATGCGATTGATGTGAATGATTCTAAAGAAATCAGCTTTGTTGTAGAAGACATAGCCCAAGCAGTAGTTGAAGGAAACAGCATCTATTTTATCCAAACTGACAAGAGTGAATATTATCATTGTTCGATAGATGTAAGTAACAAATTACCATTTATTAAAGTTGGCGATAAAATAAAATGTCTAGTTAAAGATGATACAATTGTTGAAATCAAATAATTACTAGCGGATATTCACTTATCCGCTAGTTTTTTATATCATAAGAGAAGAAAGTGCTTTAGAAAACTTCTAAATTCTTGTATTTCTTTAATTTCTGCTGATATTTGTTTATTTCAATGGGCACTTCATTCATCGTTTGAGATGTGTAAAAGCAAAAATGTTGAAGAAATGAATAAAGATGTTAGATGTTTCTATAAAGCATCATTAAAGATAGACGGAGATATCCATAGATTATCGTTATGAACTTTTTTGCTAAGTTATTTAAGAAAAGATATACTGGTGATGTTGTAGATCTTGTTGAAGATTATCGCGTTGATGAAAGAAACTCATACGATGGTGTTCCAACGATTTACTACAAAATATATCTTCACGATTCTAATGACAAAGTAGGTAAAATTGAACTTCGTTTATCAATTGAAGGGGACAACATATATTATGGCCATGTCGGTTATAATATTAATCGAGATTATCGCGGACATCACTACGCATATGAAGCTTGTAAGATATTGTTTAAGATAGCCAGAGAAGAATTCGCGATGTCTGAGTTACTCATAACGTGTTCTCCTGAAAATATTGCTTCTTATAAGACCCTAAAGAAGTTAAATGGTGAACTAATTGACTTGGTCAAGGTTCCCACTAATCATATGTTGTATATCTTGGGTGAAAAGACTAAATATATATTTAAATACAAAATAAATTTGGATTAATTATGTTTGAAGTTATCTTATTAGGTATTTCCTTAGCGATGGATTCATTATCGATGTCTATCGTTAATGGAATCAAGTACAAGAATTATAGTAAGAAAATGATGCTAGTCTCATCAGCTTCTTTTGGTTTGTTTCAAGGGACTATGCCGCTACTTGGTTATTTGATTTTCTTGCCTTTTATTAAGTATGTTGATGAAATAGATCATTGGATAGTCTTTATGATTTTAGGATATCTAGGTATCAGTATGATTATAGAAGGGATAAGGAACAATGACGAACAAGAAGCAACTAGTGAATCATTCTCTTATAAGATTCTTTTTACTGAATCAGTCGCAACTTCAATAGATGCTTTATCAGTAGGTGTGACACTTCCTTCTTTAGCTGTTAATTCATATTTATCTTGTTTAATTATTGCGGGATGTACATTTTTGATATGCCTAATTGGCCACAGCCTAGGGAAAAAGATTGCCTTGTTGCTTAAAAATAAGGCTATTATCTTTGGTGGATCTGTTTTGTTTTTGATTGGACTTAAAACCTTATTAGAAGGGCTTGGAATATTATAATGGAAAAATTAAGTGGCGTAGCAGAAGCTTTAGCTTATTTAAAACAAGGCGATATAATCACCAGTAATGGCAAAGATCAATTCATATTACGCGATAAAAAAATCTGCCGTTATGATAACGGCAGTTATTTTGCAGTAGATATAAATGATTTTCTAGATCTGTATAAATCATCTAATTTCTTCTTATATGAAGATAGTGTCTATATTGATGAAGAAAAAGATGAAGCTTATTATCGTTACTATCGCAAATAATTAAATTTTCTTTAAGAAGTTATAGAAATCTTTAATATTATTTTTCTTACAATTCCAAGAACATACAAATCTGACGACGGTATGTGTTTCATCATATTTAGCCCAATCAGAAACGATATATTCTTGTTTTATTTTACGCAATAATTTGTCTTCTACAATTGCAAATATTTGGTTGGTGTATGTTTCAATATACATTTCTATGCCGTAGTGTTTTAAAACAAGTTTAAGTGCTTGAGCACAGAAATTTGCTTGTTTGGCTAGTTTATAATATAGATCATCAGTAAATAATGTTATAAATTCAACACCCATAACGCGAGATTTAGCCATCATAGATAATTTCTGTTTCATTAGATATCTGAAATTTGGTTTTAATTCATCGTTTTTAATAACGAAAGCTTCGCCATACAAAGCACCATTTTTTGTTCCACCAATATAAAACATATCGGTATATTCACAAATATCGGACATAGTTAAATCATTTGTTTCCGCTACGAGAGCTGAACCAAGTCTTGCGCCATCTAAATATAGATATAGATTGTGCTTTTTACACATCTCAGATATTTCTATCAATTCTTGTTTATTGTAGATAGTTCCTAGTTCGGTAGGGTTAGAAATAAAAACCATCTTTGGTTTTACCATGTGTTCATCAGGATGATCTAAAACAACTTGTTCAATTTGATCAGGTTTAATCTTTCCGTATTTTGTTGATACGGTTAGGATTTTATGACCTGTAGATTCTACAGAACCTGTTTCATGAACGTTGATGTGGCCAGTTTCGCAAGCTATCACGGCTTCGTAAGGTTTTAATAGAGAAACAGCTAAAGTGTTACATGGAGTGCCTCCAGGGATGAAATGTATATCAACATTATCATTTTTTAGTTCTTTCTTAATTAATTCGCTTGCTTTAGCACAGAACTTATCTGTGCCATATCCTGGTACTTGTTCATAATTAGTATTTGCTAGAGCTTTTAATACTTGTGGGCAAGCGCCTTCTGAATAATCGTTCTCAAATGAATACATCTTATTTCTCCAATCGTATAATTGTTTTATCTTTCCTAATTATTATTTTAGACCTTTCTAGTTTATTTATTAATCTAGAAAGTGTTTCTCTTTTCAAAAATAGAATATTAGCTAAAGCAGATATGGATGTATAGTTTATAGTGTTATTGTTTATATGAAGATAAAATAATAGTCTTTCTTTAGCTTCGTTCATTGATAAAAGTTTGATCCTATTGTTTAGTTCCTTACCAAAATTTGATTGAATCTCAAGATATTTAATTAAAAAAGCTTCGTTTGTTCTCAATAGTTTAATTAAAGTGCGTTTATCAATAAAACATATCGTCGTTTCTTGTTTTGCAACAATATCGCCTTTATAGTATGGCTTAGAAGAAAAGACCAGATTGTTGCCGAAGATATCATCTTCATCTAATAGATTGAAGATAACTTCATCACCATTTTCTAGGTAAGTACTAATACATACTTTTCCTTTAATTACGATACCGATGTTTTTACAAGTATCATTCTCATGAAAAATAATGGCATCTTTTTTATATGTCTTATATAACAAATTGTTTGTTTGTTGCTTCGTTAAAGTTTCTAAGATATTTTTCATATGAGTGTGATTCAAATCACATACACGTATATTATATCTTAATATAATTATTTTGAGGTGATGAATATGAAAAAATTAGTTTATTTATTAGTCGCATTATTAGTCCTTGTAGGATGTTCTAGTGATAAAACAAATCAAGAAAATATAGTAGAAGAAGAAAAACATTATTCCATTCTATGTCCATCAGGAGCACCAGCCATGGTTTTTTATAATAAGTTAGATGGATTTGATGTTGCGGATGCGGGCGCTATTAAAACACAAGTTTTAAGTGAGGATGGTCCTGATTTCTGTGCTCTTCCAACTAATGTGGCGATTACTTTGTTAGAAAAGGGCATCGACTACAAATTAGTTATGTTTATTACATATGGAAATTTCTTTGTATGTGCTACTGGCAAAGATGATGATGCAAATATGGATGCCGGCGATAAGATTGTTTTGTTTTCTGAAGGCTCACTTCCTGATTTATTATTCCACTATGTTTATGGTGATGGGTTCAATGAAGGCATTACTTATGTCAATGACGCATCAGATGCATTAAGAGAGCTTGTTTCAGAAACTTCTGAAGCAGAATATGTCTTGTTGGCTGAACCTTCTTTAACTATTGCTTTCTCTAAGAATAAGGATGCTTATGTATATGAGAATCTTCAACAAGCGTACAAAGATCTTTCTCTAACAAAAATATTCCAAGCATCATTACTAGTTAAAAATAGTGTTGAACATGATGATGTTGTTGAATTTGTGGAAAGCTTGAAGGGCGACATTGACGCTTTATTAGAAAATCCTGACATTATGAAAACTAAAATTGAAGAAGCGGGCTTGTCTGATGAATTAGCTCAAGCAATGTTTGGTAATATTGATGCTGATATCGCCGCTTTGTCAAACAATAATACAGTTGGCATAGGCTATAATAATGCTGTAGAAGATAAATCAGCTATTGATAAATTTATCTCTTTGTTTGGCATGGGAGAAACTAGTGAAGAAATTTACTTCCAATAAATTGTTTTATCGTCTTATCGGCCTTGTATTGTTATTTACTATTTGGCAAATCGCCAGTATGTTAATAAAACAAGGTTCTTTTATCTTGCCTAGTCCATTTGAAACATTATCATATACTGGCAAGATATTAGGAAGTTCATATTTATATGATTGTATTTTAGTTAGTGCAAAAAACTTGTTGTTTGGCTTTTTATTTGCTTTTATTGTTGCTTTTGTATTTGGTGTTATTGCAGGTAATAGTAATCAATTTAAGGAAATACTATCTCCTTTTATTTCAACTATGAAGTCAATTCCTACTGCTAGTGTTATTTATTTATTTATGCTTTTAGTAGGAATTGAAAATTCACCAATTATCATTGTTTTCTTGGTTTGTTTTCCTATTATTTATGAAGCCATAGTATCTGGAATAGAGAATATTGATGAAGTGATTATCGAAGCATCCAAAGTAGATGGTGACAATGTATTTAGTTGTAATAAAAATATAAAAATACCTCTAGCTGTTCCTTCGATAATTTTAGGAATATCTTCTTGTTTTGGTTTAGGTTTCAAAATTGAAATTATGGCTGAAATAATTACGGGTTCAGGTAAATTGGGCTTAGGTTCAGCGATAGCCTCTAGTCAAAGAAGTGACCCGACTAACTTAGTTCCTGTTTTTGCGTATTCTTTGATCGCAATAGTATTAATGTTAATTATCGATTTTATATCTACTTATATAAAAGACAAAATAACTAGTTAATGTTGTATAATTCTAAATATGACTAAAGGCTTGAAGATAAAGAAACCTTTGATATTACTTAGCTTGATTATAGCTATTTTAATAATTGTTTTTTGTATAATTCCGAGTATTAAATTTATTGGCCATAAATCAGTTCATAATGATGCGAAAACTTATCAAACATTGTCTTGTAAGATTTACTATCCTAATAGTGCATATGGTAAAAAGATTGCGAAGAGTATATGTGATAACGATGATAGTGGTAATGTCTATGATTATAGTTTAGTTCCTTATGGTGATTACTTTTTAATCAAATATGGTGATGGCAATAATTATTTTGTTGATTCTTCATATAATGAACTAAAGTTTGATTCCTTAAACGAAGAAAGCAGAACTTTATTATCTGACTATTTGCGATACACGATAAAACAAACTAATCCAGATATGTACTATAAAACTAGCTTTATGGAAGAAACAACGTCCGATAATATCAATGTTGATGAAATAACATATCTTATTGGCGATACCGATTTAATTGCCCACTTTAATGAATATGATTTAGATGTAAATATTCCTTTAAAGTATGTACAAAAATTTATGAATATGAATTTTGGCTATCCTGACGAAGAATATGTTAAACCTAAATATTTAGATTCATCTAAGCCATATATATGTTTAACTTTTGAAGATGGCCCAATATATGTTGGAGAAGCTACATCAAGCAAGATTGTCGATACTTTGGCTAAATATGATGCAACAGCAACTTTCTTTGTACCAGGAGATTATTTAGAAAATAGTGAGGCTCTCTATGCATTCTTGCAAGATTCTATTTCTAAAGGAAATGAGTATGGTTCAAATACTTCTAATCAAGAGTACTTAGTTAACTTATCTTCGGAATCACAAATTAAAAATGAAATATATGGTCCGATTTATTTTTTCAAAAATCATATCAATTATGAAATGAAACTATTCAGGCCGCCAGGCGGGTTAACAAACGATACGATAAATAAGATTGCGGGTATTCCGGCAATATGCTGGAGTGTTGATTCGGGTGACTGGCTTGATATAGATGTTGATAGTATTGTCCAAACAGTTTTAGATAACGCTTATAATGGTGCTATTGTGGCGATGCATGATATATATAGTGATTCCGCCATTGCTGTTGAACAAATAGTTCCTAAGTTATTAGAAAAAGGTTTCCAACTAGTAACGGTATCTGATGCTTTAACGATTGAAAATCTTGGCTATGATGTTACTTGCTGGTATGGTTATTAATTATTTTATTTAAATATTCTAAATAAGAATTAGCGATCTTTGTATCGTTAATTTTTATTTTTGTGCCATATGATACACATTTAGAAAAGAATGCTTCATTAACGCTAGCATTAATATTAAATCCTTTTTTAGTAAAAATGATATTAGGGAAATCATCTATTAATCTTTGACGTAGATATTCACTATCTTCACATATTGTAAAATCTATCGCTTCTGCTTTACTGGAATAAAATGAATTAGTTGACTCGTTAATGTTTTTAATTATTTGTTGTTTGCTGATGCTTATATCATCAATAGTATCAGTTAGTTTTATTGAGGAAATATTATCAAACCTTGTGTGATAAATTTTACTATTTCCTTTGTAGTGATAGTACATGTAATAATAGTCATTACTACGATATAAAAACAATGGCGCAATTATTTCATCTTCATTATTATTACGCTTTATTGATATATAAGTATGACTATTTATAGCTTGTAGAGCATCTTCAAGACGATTAATAAATTTTTTATCATGGTGTTTGCTATGATATTCAAGACTAACCAATAATTTCTTTTCGTATTTTGACAAGAATGAATATAACTTAGCTAATAAATTATGCATTACTTTATCATCGATATTTTTTAGGGAAGTAATAGAATCAACAATAACCTTAATTTCCGAAATCGTAAAAGGCGATTCAGATAGATAATAACCTTCATCATATTCTATTTGGTATCCATAATCGCTTAGAACTTTGAAATCTTCATATAGTGTTTTACGGTTCTTTATTTCAATATCATTTTCTTGTAAGAGCGTAATAATATTCTTCAATGATAATTGATGGTCGATATCGGTGTTTTCTCTTAATATTTTTATTAGTGATAAGATTCTTGATCGATTATTCTCGTGCATAATCTTATTTTAACATTGTCCAAATATTTGGACAATATGTGAATGTGAATTTGCTAAGATATGTTCGTGAGGTGAATAGAAGATGAAAAAGATATTGATGGTTAACTACTATTTAGTTATTATGGGATGGTGTTTATTGTTAAATGGTTTAGATTTTGTTGGTGTTGGTATGGTTGTAATTGGCATTGCAATATTATTTGCGAATAGAAAAAACATCAACTATTGGCGCCTATTGGCGACAACCATGTTGTCTTATAGTTTAGTTTCCTTTTTCCTATTTAGATCTAGTATTCCTTATTATTTTCCTAAACTAAGCTATTTCTTATTCGTTGTTTGTTTAGATAATGCTTTGCTTAATGAACGCCTTATAAATTTTAAGAACGAAATTCTATGCTACATCGCGGGTTCTATTCTAGTATTCTTCTTGTTATCAACTTTCTTAATTAGATTATTACCCGGTGAGATGTATTCAATGTTCACCAAAGATAATTTGTTGCTGATAATCGGCTTCATCTTCTTACCTTATTTGTTTTCTCCATTGATTAATATTGTTAATAGGCTTGTCGTGGGAAGTCACACGAGTTATGTTGTCCATGCAGGCAAACTTAAAAGAGAATGATTAATTCATTCTCTTTTTTGTTAGAATTTTTCTATTTCCTTAACCAATGTTTCCATTATTTTGTCTTGAGGAATGGTTGTAACAATCTGTCCTTTTTTGAACAAGATGGCACTTTCTTTTCCACCTGCAACTCCTACATCGGCTCGTTTAGCTTCTTGAGGACCATTTACAGGGCATCCCATTATGGCTACCGTAATGTTTTTATTTACTTTTTCTAAGTACTCTTCCATTTGTTTGACGATAGGAAGCATATCATATTGGATACGGCCACATGTTGGGCACGAAACTAAATTAGGGACATCGTTGCGTAAACCACAGACTCTAAGAAGTTTTTTTGCAACTTTTACTTCTTCAACAGGATCATCAGATATAGAGATACGTATAGTATCACCAATTCCATCTAATAAAAGATTTCCTAAAGCGACTGATGACTTGATTGAACTATTTAATAGACCCCCAGCTTCAGTAACGCCTAAATGTAATGGATATGGGAAACTCTCAGCTGCTAAACGATATGCTTTGATACATTCGATTGGATCAGAAGATTTAAATGATAGGGCAATATCATGAAAATCTAGAGCTTCAAGAATTCTTAAATGATCTTTAGCTGAAGCTATCATCGATTCTTCAGAGTGCTCATATTTTTTATTAAGTGAGCCAGCATTTATACCTATTCTAATTGGAACATTTCTTTCTTTACATAAGTTTACGATTTCTTTTATTTTTTCTTCGTTTTCAATATTACCTGGATTTAATCTAATTTTATCTGTTCCAGATTTAATTGCTTCAATCGCAAAGTCGGGATTAAAATGAATATCACTTACTAGTGGGATGTGTATTTGTTTCTTGATTTCCTTAATTGCTTTAGCATCTTCTAAATCTAGAACAGCCACACGGATAATTTCGCAGCCGACTTCTTCTAAACGCAAAATTTGTTGAATGGTTGCTTCAACATTTTTTGTTTTAGTATTGGTCATAGATTGGATGACAACTTTATTTTGGCCACCTATTTGTGTGTTTCCTACTTTAATAGGCCTGGTTTCTGTTCTTTTCTTCATATTTTCACCTTTTTAGATTTGTTTTTCTAATACTTTTATTACCTCATCTAGTTTATCATCATTACCTTGTTTTATTGCATCTTTTACACAATTATCAATATGATTCTTTATGATAAGATTATTTGTTTTCTTGAGTAAGGCTCTTGTTGCCATTAATTGGTCAGAGATATCAATACAATAACGATCTTCATCTATCATTTTGATAATGCCATCTAATTGGCCTCTAGCTATAGACAAGTATTTCTTAACTTGTTTGTGATCTTGCATTAGATTATTTCCTCTACTTCATACCCAGCATCTTCGATGACTTGTGTGATAAATTTATCATCTGCTTCCGTTTCTAATGTAGCTTTGTTTTCTTCTAAAGATACTTCGACATTATTACCGATACTTTCTAAAGCTTTCTTTACATGCGCTACGCATCTTTCACACATCATTCCATCAATTTTAATTGTTTTCATCTTTCTTCTCCTTTATATTTTTTATTCTTAAAGCGTTACTTATAACAATAATTGAACTAATAGACATAGTTATTGAACCAATCATAGGGTTTAGCACAATACCATTGTTTGATAAACATCCTGCTGCAACTGGAATAAATATGGCGTTATAAAACAAAGCCCAAAACATATTTTGTTTAATGATTCGCATTGTCTTCTTAGACAGTTTCATCAAGAAGTTAATATCATCTAGATTATTAGTTAATAACGTAACATCACCAGCTGCAGTAGCAATATCAGTTCCGCTGTTTAATCCTATGGCAATATCTGCGCTAGATAACGCAACAGCATCATTAATACCATCGCCTACCATTGCGGTAACTCCGTATTTTTTGTTTTCGATAACTAAATCTTGTTTATCTTGTGGATTAACTTCGCTGTGATATTCTTTAATATTTAGTGTTGAGGCAATCTTTCTTGCGACTTTTTCATTGTCTCCTGTAGCCATAATGGTATTTACTTTATTGTTGTTTAATTGTTTAATAGCTTCATAACTGCTTTCTTTAATTTGGTCAGCTAAGAAAACATAGCCAAGTAGTATATTATTTTTTCCAACGCCGATAAAAGAGTAGCTGTTATCTTCGATATCTATATTGATACCCATCTGATTCAACAGTTTTAGATTTCCGGCATAATATCTATCATCATTGTATTCGCCGATTATGCCTAAAGAAGGTAATTGTTTAATATTAGATAATTCAAATGTTTCTTCTTTAAATTCTTCTTGAATGGCCTTAGCCATAGGGTGATCAGAGTTTTTTTCAAGAGATAATAAAACTTTTTTAAAATTATCATCTAGTTGTTTTATTTCAACGACTTTAAGTTTATTTTCAGTTAAGGTTCCAGTTTTATCAAAGATTACTGTTTTAATATTGTGTGCTAGCTCAAGTATTTCAGGATTTCTTATTAGAATGTTATTTTTGGTAGCTGTGTTGCAAGATACTGCAATAGCGCTCGGTGTAGCTAAACCTAAAGCGCATGGACAAGAAATAACTAGTACTGACAATGAAAAATTCAAGGCTTTTTCTATATCTTTTGAAATAACCATCCAAATGATAAATGTCACTAAAGAAATAATTAATACTGCCACAACAAAATAATTCGCAATTTTATCCGCAAATCTTTCAATAGGTATTTTCTTTAAGGTTGCTTGTTTAGTTAATGAAACTATTTTTGATAGGGTGGTTTGATTCGCGTTTTTATTTACTTCAATTATTAATTGACCATCAATATTGATAGTGCCTCCTATAACCATAGAATCTTTTTCTTTTTTATTCGGAATTGATTCACCAGTGATTAAAGATTCATCTACGTTACTGTTTCCTTCAATTACTTTTCCATCTTGTGGAATTGATTCACCAGGTTTGATTAATAGGTGATCACCTTTTTTAACTTGTTCAATAGGAATGATTCTTACGTTTCCATCTTCATAGAGGTTTGCTTGCATAGGTATTAATGTTGAAAGGCCTCTAATGAATTTGGTTGTTTTCTTCTTGTTTTTTTCTTCTAGGTATTTTCCTATAGATACTATGACTAGTACCATAGCACTTGTTTCGAAATATAGATGATTATCTTTATTAAGAAGTAGCGTTAATAAAGAATAAAGATAAGATACAAAACTTGATATTGATACTAGCGCATCCATATTAGGATGTCTATTAATTAAAGAACTAAAACCCGATTTATAATAACGAATGTTTAAAATGATAATTATAGAAGCTAGTAGCAATTGAATATAAGGGTATTTTTTGTTCATTGCAATAACCATAAGAAGAATAGTAAAGATTATCGAAATAAACATCTTATATATTTCTTTATCTATTTTCTTATCCTTGTTGATGACTAATTCATATCCTTCTTTTTCTAATTCTTTTTGCATCGTTTTTTCATCTATTTTTTCAGGAAGATAATCTATTAATACCTCGTTATCCATTAATGAAACGATTGCACTATTAACACCCTCAAGTTTACTTAAGGTCTTTTCGACATTGGCTTTGCAGATGACACAGGTCATTCCTTTTACTTCGTATATCTTTTCCATAAATACCCCCCTAGGGTATATTACTATCTTATCATATTGTCTTATCAAGTATAATTGAATTATGAGTAGTCCTTTATTTATTAGAAGTGTCCATAGTTGTTTAAATTCCATGTGCAAGATTGAAGATATTGTTAATAGTGGTCTTAAATATGGCTATAAGGCTTTGGGTTTAGTCGATATAAATGTCTTATCTGGTTCGATGAACTTCTATAAAGCGTGCAAGAAAAATAATATTAAAGCAGTCTTTGGCTTGGAGTTTTTTGTGGAAAACGACGGCCGTAAGCAAGATGTTGTCATGTATGCCAAAGATGATGAAGGTTTTAAAAATTTAATGGGTCTATCTAGCTATATTTGTACTCATGAATATGGGCCAGTTTCTATAGAAGAGTTAAACAAATATCGTAATCACAATATTCTTTGTTTGTTATCTGATGATATGCCATTAACTTATGCTTTGGATAAGCAATTAGATATTCAACAAGCCTTAAGAAAACAGAATGACTTATTTAGCGAATATATTGTTGGCTTAGTAGATCACAATATTGCTATGAATAAGTCTAGAGATGTTGAGATTAAAAGAATATTAAATGATAATAATATTTTTACTTTTGCTTTAAATCGTACTTTTTTTATCAATAAAGAAGATAAAGAAGTATATGATATTTTAAAATGCATCAGAGACAAACGCATGATAAGTGAACCAGATAATAGTGATGATAGTGGTAGATATTTATTATCGTCTGATGAAATGAGAACACTATACGATGAAGACGATATCATAAATATCAATAAGCTTGTAGAAATGTGCAATGTTGACTTAGCCTATAAAACTACATTGCCTAAATATCAATGTAAGAATGGCGTTTCAAGTAAAGAATTTTTAACTTCATTATGTAAAGTTGGTTTAAGTAAAAGACTTCAAGGTAAAATAAGCCAAGCTTACAGCAAGCGTTTAGAATATGAATTATCAATAATCACGAAAATGCATTTTGAAGACTATTTCTTGATTGTTTATGATTTTATTCTTTATGCAAAGAAAAATAATATCTTAGTCGGTCCTGCCAGAGGAAGTGCTGGAGGTTCTTTAGTTGCATATTGTCTAGGCATTACTGAAATTGATCCTTTAAAGTATGGTCTAATCTTTGAAAGATTCTTAAATCCAGAAAGAATATCGATGCCAGATATTGATACTGATTTTCCTGATGATAAAAGAGATGAAGTTATCCGTTATGTTAGAGATAAATATGGGATTGAACATGTAGGCCATATTGTAACTTATGGAACCTTGAAAGCTAAACAAGTTTTAAGAGATGTTGGCAAAGTTCTAAATTATTCTACAAACGAAATTGATAGTTTGTGTAAACTTGTTCCTAATGCATCAGATATTACTTTAGACTACACATACAATAATGTTTCTTTATTTAAACAGAGAATTGAGGCTGATAGTAAATATCGCAAATTATTTGCGATTGCCAAGAAATTAGAAGGAAATCCTCGACAACATTCTACTCATGCAGCAGGTATTGTTATGTCAGATAAACCTTTTAATGAAGTAGTTCCTGTGATGAGCATTGAAGATGATATTTATTCAACCCAATACACGATGGAACATCTTGAGGAGATGGGCTTAATCAAGATGGACTTCTTAGGTTTAAGAAATCTTAGTATTATTGCGGAAATTGTCGACGACATAAATACTGTAGAGAATTTTGACATCAAAAAGATTCCTTTGGATGATCAAAAAACATACAAATTGATAGATGATGTAAATGTTTTGGGTGTTTTCCAGTTAGAGTCTAGTGGTATGCAAAATCTGATTAGAAAGATGAAACCTAAATATTTTGAAGAAATTGGCATGACTATCGCTTTATTTAGACCAGGCCCAATGGAGAATATCCCTGTCTTTTTAGAAAATAGAGCTCGTCCTGATAAGATTACATATTTGGATAAATCATTAGAGCCTATCTTGAAAGAAACATATGGGGTTATTGTCTATCAGGAACAAATTATGGATATCGCAAGAAGTGTTGCTGGATTTAGTTATGGCAAAGCTGACGTCCTACGTAAAGCGATGTCCAAAAAGAAAGCTTCGGAGCTAGAAAAACTTTATCCTGATTTTATAGCTGGTTGTAAAAACAATGGCTATAGTGAAGAGCTTGGAAATAAGATTTATGAATTGATAATGAAGTTTGCGAATTATGGTTTCAATAAATCACATTCTATTGCTTATGGATTGATTGCTTATCAGATGGCTTATTTAAAAGCTAATTATCCTTTATACTTCTATAAAGCGTTGTTGAATGGCTCAATTGGCGCTGAGGGTAAGACATATGATTATTTGTGCGAGTGTATGAATATCGGCCAAAAAGTAAAAGGCATCTCAATGAATAAATCTGAATTAACATATGCAATAAAAGATGATGCCATTATATTGCCGTTTACAGTATGTAAAGACGTTGGCTCAATTTCTGCAAACAAGATAATTGAAGAAAGAAATCATGGCCCATATCTCGATTACATCGATAGCGTCTGCAGGCTTGTTAGAGTAGGAGTTGATAAAGGAGTTATTACCAACTTGATTTATGCTGGTGCATTTGATGAATTCAATCAAAGTAGACATACAATGATTGAATATTTAGAAAATGTCTTAATGTACGCAAATGCTCATAAAAATGAAATATCAATATTGGATAATGATGATGTTCCACTAATTAAAGAATTAAAAGATGATTACATGGTTTTAGCGGAAAATGAAAAGAAGGTTTTAGGTTTCTATTTCAGTTATAATCCGATTGCTTCTTTAAAGAAGAAATATAATATTAATTGTGATAACCTTTATAATTTAGCTAATACAAGTGGTTATGTAAATGGTTTTGGCGAGATAAAAAGAGTCAAATCTTTAAAAACAAAAAAAGGTGACGATATGGCTTTTGTTGATTTAATAGATGATAAAGGTGAATTATCATTAGCGATTATGCCAGATTTATATCGTAATATTGGTGGCCAATTAGCAAAAGATAAATATGTGACTTTTGAAGGAAAAATCGAAAGACAAGGTTCTTGTCTAGTTAGAAAGATAACGATTTTATAGGAGGCAGTTTATGTTAAAAATTTTGATTGTCGATGATGAAATTAAGATTAGAGAGGTTGTAAAAGAATATTCGAAAGTATCTGGCTATGAGTGCTATGAGGCTAGTAATGGTAAAGATGCGATTGAATTAATTAAGAACAATGATTTTGATTGTGTTATTTTGGACATCATGATGCCTGAACTAGATGGTTTTTCAGCATGTAAGAAAATTAAAGAAATTAAAGATGTTCCTGTTATCATGCTTAGCGCAAGACAAGAAGAAGATGATAAATTGTTCTCTTTTGATTTGGGT
Organism: Erysipelotrichaceae bacterium; assembly: GCA_030531215.1. Taxonomy (GTDB): domain Bacteria; phylum Bacillota_I; class Bacilli_A; order Erysipelotrichales; family Erysipelotrichaceae; genus Colivicinus. Next base: position 23,570 of record JAUNNY010000010.1, on the reverse strand, counting down.
GTTGACGATTATGTCACAAAGCCTTTTTCACCAAAAGAATTAATGGCAAGAATTAAAGCAATTTGTGATCGTCACCATATCCATAGTAATGACAAATATGTCATTGATACATTGGTTATTGATTGTGATGGTAGAACCGTAACAATTGATGGTGAAAAAGTGATGCTTACACCTAAAGAACTAGATTTACTTATTTATTTAGTTGAAAATAAAAACATCGCTTTGGCTAGAGAAAAGATATTATCGGTTGTTTGGGATACTGATTTCTATGGCGATGATCGTACGGTAGATACACATATTAAGATGTTAAGAAATGATCTTGGCAAGTATCGTGACAACATTGTTACGGTAAGAGGAATGGGTTACAAATTTGAAGTTTGATTTGAAGGGTATAAGATTTCATACCTGGCTGTACTTCTTGGGTTTTTCATTATCTATCCTATGTTTATTAGGAATTTTATTGGTGGCTATTATTAAGCCATATTATCAGGATGATAGATTAAAAACCATCGATTCAATTTCTTACACAGTTGAAGATTTAATTCTAAAGAACAAAGTTACACAAAAAGATATTGATGATAGCGGTAAACTTGTTATCGGAAACAATGTTTGCGTAATCGCTTATAACGAGGCCGGTAAAGAGATATACTCATCAGACTCTTTAGGTCAACTTTGTATGTTTGACAAAGATATCGAAATTGATAATGAGCATTTTGTAATAGAAAAAGATCCGCAAAAGATGATTGAAATATTAAAGGATAGATCACCTTTATCAATGGAAATTCCTTCTACCATTATTGATAAAGAAATGGCTTTATATGGTAGACAAATTAAAGCTAATTTAGCTAATTATTATCTATTAATTAACACACCATTAGAGCCTATTGAATCATACGTTAGTTTTATTTTAAATCAATATTTGTATGTTGCAATTATTGCAGTAATTATAGCTTTAGTACTTGCGTTTTTCTTATCGAGAAGAATTTCTAAACCTATTGTTGATATGAAACAAGAAGCTAATAAACTTGCTCAAGGTAATTATGATGCTTCATTTAAGACTAATTCATATTCAGAAATAAACGAACTTGCTTCGACACTTGATGATGCAACCGATAAGCTTTCTAAGATTAATGATTTGAGAAAAGATTTATTAGCTAATGTATCTCACGATATTAAAACACCACTAACAATGATCAAAGCATATGCGGAAATGATAAAAGATATTTCTGGTGATGATCCTGTAAAACGCAATGAACATTTAGATGTCATCATTAAAGAAACGGATTATTTAAATAAACTAGTTACAGATATGTCTGAATTATCAAAATTACAATCAGGAAGTATCGTTTTGACTAAAGCTAACTTCGACTTGAAGCAATGTGTATTAGATGTAGTTGAATTATTGTCAAAATTAATTGAAGAAAAAAACATCACATTAAATAGCGATTTAGTTGATGTAGTAATATATGCTGATGAGATTAAAATGTCGCAAGTTGTTTATAATTTTATTTCTAATGCGATTAAGCATTCTGATGATAACGGCTTGATTGAGATTAAAATGCTTGATGATGAAAATAAAATCAGACTTGAAGTTAGAGATTATGGTGAAGGAATCAAAGAAGATGCTTTGCCATATATCTGGGATAGATATTATAAAGTTGATAAGAATTTCAATCGAAATGTTAATTCTACAGGTTTGGGTTTAGCTATCGCTAAAGCCATCTTGGAGGCTCACAATGCTAGATATGGCGTCGAATCTAAATATGGCGAAGGTTCAATGTTCTTTTTTGAACTTGACAAAGATTATGACGAACAATTAGAAGATAAATAAGATGCATTCTAAGAAACTCGAATTTGAAAAACTATACAACGTAAGAGATCTTTGCGCAATAAGAAACAAAGATGGTTTTGCGATTAAACCCAATTGTTTAATCAGAGGTTCAAGATTATATGAAGCTAGTAAAAACGATATTAAAGATTTGTATGAAAAATATCATGTAAGAACAATATTTGACTTTAGAACTGAAACTGAACAGTATGAAAAACCTGATCAAATCTACCTAGATACTAGATACATTTATAATGGTGTTCAACAATCACAAACTATTGGTGTAACTCAAGATGAAAAATCTGTCGAAGAAATGAAGAAGTTCTTTGCGGAGCTAGATAAAAAAATGAAAAACCTCGATTTCAAGATTACCCATATGTGTGAGTTTTATCGAACACTAGTTAGTGATTACACATGTGGTAAATACGCTTATTTTTTGAAAGAGGTTTTACAAAGTGAAGAAGCAACTTATTGGCATTGCTCATTAGGAAGAGATAGATGTGGAATTGGAACAGCTTTAGTTCTTGAGTGCTTAGATGTCGATAGAAAAGATATCATCGAAGACTATTTATATACTAACGAATGTGCAAACATGATACCTAATTATGATGGAACATATGTTGAATATATCAATGCATACTATGATGAAGTTGAAAAGAAATATAAAAGCGTAGATAAGATGCTTGAACATATGGGAATTACTAAAAAAGAAAAACAAATGTTTAAAGATAAATTCTTGGAGAAATGATATGGCAAAATTAATTCTTAATCTTATTCATCGTCCTGAAATGGTTCCCGAGTACTCACAAAAAGTAACAGGGCATGGAAAACAAGAAGATTTGGGTGATCAAAAACTGCTAAATGAAAGTTTAGATATTTTTATAACGCAACAAAGGATTGCGCATGAGTGTGGCTTAAAGACAACCATTCAAATGACTTATTCTTCTTTGTTCAATGATGAGGCCGTAGAAATCGCAAAACACGATCATGAAAAATATGGTGATGAAATAGCTTTGACATTACTAGGTTTGCCTTGTGAAGAATTTAGAAAGAAATATAAGACCAAAGAGTTTTGTATTTGGATGTTTTCTAAAGAAGATAAACATAATATAGTAGATGATGTTTTTGAAAAGTTTTATGAGAAATTTGGCTTTTATCCTGAATCAACTGGTTCATATTATATGGATGCTGAACTGATCAATTATATTAAAGAAAAATATCCTAGTGTTAAATGTGCGGTAGCTACTTGTTTTGAAGAAGGACCAAAGGCATATCATACTTGTAATAACTCTTGGTACACTTTGATGGATGGTGGACCATGGGCTCCATGGATTCCAAGTAAGCAAAACACACATGCACCAGCGGCAAATAAACAAGAGGACAGTGGTATTGTTGCGATTCCACATTTAAGTAGAGATTTATTGGCTTGTTACGATGGCAATGGTTCAAACTTTGGAACTCATCCTCAAAATGTATTAAGAGGTATGATTTACGATACTAAAACATGGGAATTTCCATATTTTTATAACTTAGTTGATCAATACCGTTATCAAGAAAAATTTAATAATGGTTATTGTTACAACATGGTATTTGTTGGTCCAGGCTGGATGAACAAAATGGGACGTTGGGAACAACCTTATGAATTATTAGAAAAAGCATACAAAGATGGTTGTAACTATTATGGCGAATTAAAGAAACAAGGCCAGTTAGTAGATATGACAATGGCTGAATTTGCGGACCATTATCGTTCAATTAAAACTTATGAAGAACCTGAGTGTGCTTTATGGCGTGATATCCTGTATGGTTCAAATAAACAATTATTCTGGTATCTTGATCCTTATATGCGTGCTTGTATCAATATGGATCAAGGTGGTGCTTTGGTCGATTTAAGACCTTATGTATCTAAACTTGACTATGAAATGGGTGTTGGTAGTAAACATATTCAAGATGTTTCATACCCATATCTAATCCAAGAAAAGTATCGTGCTGGTTATTTTACACACTATGCGGGTGAAGGAACTATTAGAAGTGGCAAGATATGCCACAATGGTGAAGAAGTTGATTTGTGTTTATGCAGAACTCACGCTCATTTTAATAATGATAATGGTAATAGAACACTAACTTTAGATCCTGTTGAAATTGAATTTTCTGATTTAACAATTAAGTTAGTTTCTATTATTAGTTTTAAACAAGGAAGCAGTGAGATAGAAGTAACTAGAAAGATTGTTGAAACTAGTGATGAGAATGCCCAAATAACTATCAAGGAATATATGGTAGCTACATATGGAACAACTGAATATCCTGAAGATATGGGTTCTATTGTTCTTCATAATGATGAACAAACTATGAATTATGAATATAAATGTCGCGAAATTATTAAGGAAGGTTCAAAACAAATAAGTTCTGATGTTACACCTATTGATACTAAAGTAGTCATGACTTGTGAAAATGATGATTGTGTAGGCATTGTTAGAGAAGGGTATGCTTTCTCGCCAATGTTCACTCTTGAATACGATGTAACTGTAAATATGAAGGAGGATGTTAAAACATGGCTCAAGCTAGAAAAATTAAATTAAACTATCGTTGTCCACAATGTTTTATGCGCGATATCGATATGGACATGTTTTATGATCCAGATAAGAAAGAATACTATTGCTTACGGTGCTCTTTTCATGGTGATGAAAAAAGAGTTTTAGAGAAAAACGAGGAAGTTAGACTTAAATATTTAGATATGTCTCGTCGTTTTAAGATGGAAGATTTTGAGAAATTTGATGATTAAAGGTTTTGATATGTCTGCCTTAGCTAGAATATATGAGCTAGGTGGCAAATATTATGAAAATGGCGAAGAGAAAAACGCCATTGAAATAGTAAAAAATAATGGCGCTAATCTAATAAGATTAAGAATTTTTAATGACCCTTATTCTATAAATAAAAAAGAGTATGGTGGAGGAATATGTGATATCAGTTATCTTAAGAGAAATGTAGATTATTGTGAGAAGTATCAGATTCCTTATCTACTAGATTTTCATTACTCTGATTTTTGGGCTGACCCTGGTAAACAAACAATGCCTAAAGCTTGGATAGGAAAAAGTGTTGATGAATTAGTAGAAGAAATATATGATTTTACTTATTTTGTATTAAATAATTTGTCATATAGACCCACAATGGTACAAATAGGCAACGAAATAACTAACGGCATGTTATGGCCAATTGGCGACACAGAACATTTTGATAATCTTGTTAGTTTTGTGAATAGTGGGATCAAAGCAGTTAATGATTTTGATTCCAATATAAAAACGATGATTCATTTAGATAATGGAACTAATGAAGAATTGTATGATACCTGGTTTGAAAAGTATTTTAATAATGGAGGAATGGATTTCGATTATATTGGTATGTCTTATTATCAAATTTGGAATAAAGGATTACGTTTTCTAGAAGATAATATAATCAAGACAATAGATAAATATCATAAGAAAGTTATAATAGCAGAGACTTCGTATCCATTTACAATCGATGATTATAAAGAAAATATTCCCGATAACCAAAGAAAAGGCATGGCATTAAAAAAAGAACTTATACCAAATCTAGAATTTGACATAAGTAGGCAAGGGCAATGCGATTATTTCGATTCGTTAGGTAAATTAATAAAAAGGATAGATGACCTAGAAGGGTTTATTTATTGGGGAAGCGAACTTATACCTTATGATGGTTCAGGCTGGGCAACTTATGAGGGAATAGAATACGTCAAAGAAAAAGGACCATTAGGAAACGAATGGGCAAATCAAGCAATTTTTGATTATGATGGTCAAACTTTGCCAGTATTAAATGCTATCAAGAAATTATAGTGTAATTTGCACTAATATAAACAACAAATCGACAATAGAATACATAAGTTAGGACAAAAAGTGTATAATGAAAGCGTGTACATTTTTATATTGCATAGAAAGAGGAAAAAATGAAAAAACTATTAAGTATTATGTTGGTTGTTCTTATGGCTATTTCTCTAGTTGCTTGTGGAAACAAGGCTGATGAAACTGCTAATGATGGACAATCAGAAAACACTTTAGATGGTACTTATGATGTAACTTTATGGGTATCTGAATCTGAAGGTGTTGCCGATTTAACAAAACAACAAATCGACAAATTTATGGAAGAAAATCCTGGTATCGTAATCAACGCTACAATCGAAGGTATTTCAGAAGCTGATTCTGCAACTACTATGATTACAGACGTTGAATCTGGTGCTGATATTTTCTGTTTTGCTCAAGACCAATTAGCAAGATTAGTTCAAGCTGGTGCTTTAAATGCTCTAGGTGAACAAACTACTGCTGAAGTTACTGAAGCTAATGATGCTGGTTCAGTTAATGCCGCTACAGTTGATGGTAAAGTATATTGCTTCCCAATGACTTCAGATAATGGTTACTTTATGTACTATGACAAGTCAGTCATTTCAGAAGATCAAATTGATGATTTGGCTACTTTAGTTAAAGCTTGTGAAGATAACAATAAGTTATTCTCAATGGAATACAAGACTTCTGCTTGGTACAACGCTGCATTCTTCTTCGCTACTGGTTGTGTATCTGATTGGACAACTGCTTCTGATGGCAAGTTCACTAGTGTTAACGATACATTTGATTCTGCTGAAGGTTTAGTAGCTATGAAGGGTATGGAAATCCTAGCTAAATCACCAAGTGCTAACTCTTCAAGTGATGGTGCTGATTTCTCTAAAGGTGCTGCTGTAGTTATTACAGGTACTTGGGCTTCTTCAACTATTAAGGATATCTTAGGCGACAACATGGGCGTTGCTGATCTTCCTTCATTCACAGTTGATGGTCAAACTTACCACTTAGGTTCTTTCTCTGGCAATAAGTTAATGGGCGTTAAACCTCAAGCTGATGCTAAGAAAGCTGCTGTTTGTCAAAAATTAGCTCTATACTTAACTAATGAAGAATGTCAATTAGCTAGATTCAATCTAGTTGGTTGGGGTCCATCTAATAAAGTTGCTCAAGCAGATCCAGCAGTTACAGCTGATCCTACATTAGCTGCTCTTGCTTCTCAAAATGCTTATGCTATTCCTCAAGGCCAAATCCATGGTTCTTGGTGGGATATCGCTAAGGTTTTAGGTACTGTTTGTGAAGAAGCTACTTCTGATGAAGATTTACAAGCTGGTCTAGATTCTTATAAGGCTTCAATCGATGCTCTATTCGCATTAAGCGGATATGGTTGCGTTGGTGCTTGGAACGGTTGGGATAATACAGATTCTAACATGAGCCAAGATGGTGAAAACTGGACAGTAACAATCAATGTTGAACAATCTGATTACATGGGTGGTCGTATTGTTGTTGCTGGTGAATGGGGTAACGACTTAGGTTATGCTCAAGTTGTTGAAGGTGCTGAATTATTAGATACTGCTGCATGTGAAGATGCTGGCAATACTGATAACAACTTCATCTTTGCTGCTCCTGGTACTTACACAGTTTCATTCAACGAAACAAGCAAAGAAGTTAAAATTGCTCAATAATTAAATTATTTATGGGTAGATAGTCATGACTATCTACCCATTTTTTATTTTGAAAGGAGGATACGATGAGCACAAAAGCAGAAAAACAAATCAGTTTGTTTGATAACTTAAGTGATTTAGATTTTTTACGTCTAAATAAATTTCAAGCTTTCTTATATAAACTCATCCATATCATTAAAGCTATTCCTGGTTGGCTTTTAAACTTATTAAAAGCAATTGGAAATATCATTCGTAATTTCTTTATAGCAGTTAAGAATGATATTGTTGATATTTTTAATATCTTTAAAAACGGAGATTATAAAACAAAAACATCATTTCTTGTAATGGGATTTGGACATTTAACTAGAGGACAAATAGTAAAAGGCATTTTATTTTTAGTGTTTGAAGTTGTCTTCATCGGCTATATGTTTATTTGTGGTGGTTATTGGCTGGGCAAACTAATAACATTAGGCGATACTGCTACAGTAAGCGTCTATGACCCTGTTCTAGATACTTATGTTTTGCAAGCAAATGATGATTCATTCAAATGTTTATTATATGGTGTTCTAACTGTTATCTTTATCATTGCTTTTATTTATACTTATCGTTTAAATATTAAACAAAATAAGACAATGGAGAACATCATTAAATCTGGAAAGAAGATTAAATCAGGAAAAGATGATTTAAAATCATTACTTGATGATGAGTTCCATAAAACTTTATTAGCGCTTCCTATAGTTGGTATTAGTGCTTTTACTATTTTTCCAATTATCTTTATGATCTTGGTTGCTTTTACCAATTACGATGGTGCTCATGATGGATATTCTAATTTATTTAGTTGGGTAGGCTTAACTAATTTCAATTCTTTATTTAATTTAAATCTAGGCAATGATAATTTATCTGTTGCTTTTGGTGAAATATTATCTTGGACATTAATGTGGGCTGTTTTTGCGACATTTACAAACTATTTCTTAGGTATGTTTGTAGCAATGTTAATCAACAAGAAAGGTATCAAGTTTAAGAAATTATGGAGAGGTATCTTAGTATTAACTAGTGCTGTTCCGCAATTTATATCACTACTATATATATCAAAGATATTCTCTACTTCTGGTTTAATTAATGGTTTCTTATTAAATAATGGTGTCTTTACTTCAACGGGTGATTTTATCAGATTCTGGGAAGATGGTACATTAGCTAGAGTGATGGTTATTATAATCAATATTTGGATTGGTATCCCATATCTAATGTTGATTACAACTGGTATCTTGATGAATATCCCTGCTGATCTATATGAATCCGCAAATATTGATGGTGCTAATGCATGGCAACAATTCTCTAGGATTACACTACCTTATATGTTGTTTGTAACAGGGCCATATTTGTTGACGAGCTTCATTGGTAATATAAATAACTTTAATGTAATTTACTTGTTAACAGCAGGCGGACCAGATAATCCACTACTATTAACTAGTGGTGGAGCAGCTGGTGATACCGACTTATTGATCACATGGCTATTCAAGATTACAACTGGTGCTGAATCCAAATATTATCTAGCTTCTGTTATCGGTATTATGATATTCGTTGTAGTTGCAGTATTATCATTAATTGTCTACAACGTTATACCTTCGACAAGAAATGAGGAGGACTATCAATAATGGAAAAGAAACATATGGGTTTAAAAGCCAAGAATAGATTATCTAATGGCTTAGTATATTTTATCTTGATTGTCATCTCTTGTATTTGGTTAATTCCGTTTGTGTGTTTGGTTTTGGAATCACTAAGATGTGAATGTACATATCAAGTTGGTTATCTAATTCCAAAACAATGGGGTTTAGATAATTACATCAATTTGTTTACCAAAACCGATTTCCCAGTTTGGTTTAAAAATACTTTCATTGTTGGTTTAGCTACAGCTGCTATTCAAACAATTATGGTTCTATCAATGTCTTATGTTTTATCTAGATTAAGATTTAGAGGAAGAAGATTCTTGATGAATGCGATGTTGGTATTAGGAATGTTCCCTGGATTCTTATCATTGATATTAATCTACAAAGTATTTAGTTGGTTGGGTATGACTGGCGCTAATTCAATACCAGGATTAATCCTTGTATATACTGCTTCTAGTGCTATGGGTTATTACGTATCTAAAGGTTATTTTGATACAATTCCTAGATCATTAGATGAAGCCGCTAGAGTTGATGGTGCTAATAGATTCCAAGTATTCTATAAGGTAATAATGCCTCTAGCAAAACCAATTGTTATCTATACAATCTTAACTGCATTCATGGCTCCATGGGGAGACTTCATGACAGCTAAGTATCTTGCTCACAATACGAGTATGGGTATGAATGTAGCGGTTGGTTTACAAAACTTAATTGCTAAGCCAGAATCAATGGCTGCAAATTATACGATGTTCTGTGCTGGTGGCGTTATCGTTGCCATCCCAATTACCATCTTGTTTATGTGCCTACAAAAATATTATGTAGAAGGCGTAACTGGTGGAGCAGTAAAAGGATAGGAGAAAAATATGGCAGAAGTAATTTTAAAAGATGTAAAGAAAATTTATAATGCAGAAAAACATGGACATGAAGTAATTGCCGTTCATGATTTCAATTTACACATTAAAGATAAAGAATTTGTAGTTTTCGTAGGACCATCTGGTTGTGGTAAATCAACCACTCTAAGAATGATTGCTGGTCTAGAAGAAATCTCAGAAGGCACTATTTCAATTGATGGAACTGTAGTAAATGATTTACAACCAAAAGATAGAGATATCGCAATGGTTTTCCAAAACTATGCATTGTACCCTCATCTATCAGTATTTGAAAACATGGCTTTCCCACTAAGATTAAAGAATGCTCCTCAAGATGAAGTATATAAGAAGGTAACTGAAGCTGCTGAAATCCTAGGCATCACTGAATATCTTACAAGAAAGCCTAGAGCATTATCTGGTGGTCAAAGACAACGTGTAGCTATCGGTAGAGCAATGGTTAGGGATTCTAAGGTCTTCTTGATGGATGAACCTCTATCAAATCTAGATGCTAAGCTTCGTAATCAAATGAGAGCCGAAATCATTATGCTTAGACAAAAGATTGATTCAACATTTGTATATGTTACTCACGATCAAACAGAAGCTATGACTCTTGGTGATAGAATTGTTATCATGAAAGATGGCTATATCATGCAAGTAGGTACTCCTGATGAAGTATTTGATATGCCTGATAATTTATTCGTTGCCGAATTCATCGGCGCACCAAAGATGAATACTATCAAGACTTCTTTAGTTAAAGAAGATGACAAATATTATGTAACACCATTTGGTACAAAACTTGTTGTAGATGGCTTGAAAGGTGATGCTTTAAAAGAAAAGAATGTTGAAGCACAAGATATTATCTTAGGTGTTAGACCTGAACATGTCAGTGTAACTAATGAAGCTGATGAAAATGCTATTAAATGTAAGATAAAAGTAAATGAAATGATGGGTTCTGAAGTTCATTTACATGTTGAAACAGAAGATGGAACATCACTTATTGTTAGAGTTCCAACAGCTGAATTAAGTCATGAAGAAAGAACTAAATTATTAGCTGGTAACGATATCTATATCACTTTCAAAGCTCATGTAATGCACATGTTCGATGTAGAAAGTGAAAAGAACTTATTAGTTTAATATCAATTAAAAGCTCCATATGGAGCTTTTAGTATGCTTATTTTAAGATTGCAGAAGTTTGAGGTCCTAAGGTTAAGATATTGTTTTCAAGTTTTGCGATATCTGAGCAGCCTATATAATCAGCTATTTGTTCAAAATCGTAATTACTTAAGTTGACTGATTGTTCATTAGTTAATGAACAGTTATGGAAGATACCTGTAACATCATCGTTATATGTTACTATAAATCCTCCCATATCATTTGTGCTGTCTTTATAGTAATCATAATCTCCTCTAGCTATTTCAGGATATTTATTTCTTAAATCAATTAGTTTGCGATAGTAGTTTAATAGACTATCTTCATTTTCTAATTGTTCTTTTACAGTACCATTTGTTTGTTTCTTTTCCTCAAATGTTGAACCTTCAGGATTATTAACAGTATCATCATCGCCCCAACGCATTGCAAGTCTTCTATTAGCGTCAGTATTAGAACCACCTCTAGAACCTTTCATACCAATTTCTTCACCATAATAGATGAATGGAGAACCCGGACCTAACAGCAACAAATTAGCCGCAACATATGGGAACTTATTTGCCATCATAAGAAAACCTGCTGATCTATCCATATCGTGATTAGAAATAAATGGCATCAACATTGCATCTTCATTTAAAGACTTTATTTTATTTTGATAATTGACGATATATTTTGTATATAAATTCACATCACCATTTTTAGCAGTTTCCGCAATCTTTCCTTCGGCATTAGCTAAAGTGAAATTGAAACAATTTAGAGCGCTGATATAAGTGTAGGTTTCATTATCTGAAGACCATACTTCACCAACAACATAAACATCTTCTTTTATCTTTTGAAGTTTATTGATGAATTCTGCCCAGAAATCGGTTGATTGTTTATCATCACCTAAATAGATATATTTAGCCGCATCAAATCTAAAACCGTCAACGCCTAAATCTAAATAATATTTCGCAACCTCATATACTTCTTGCCTAACTACTGGGTTATCAAAATTTAACTCTGGCATACTGGTAGAGAAGTTACATTCATAATTTTCTGTTTTACCCAAATAATTCCAAGTTTTACCAGGAATAACTTCGTCAGCATTTTTGTAGACATAGTAATCATAATAATGATTGTTTGTCTCGCCATTAATATGAGCGTTTTTAAACTGTTTAAACCATTCGTTGTCAGTTGATGTGTGATTAATTGCTAGGTCAAGAATTACTTTGACATTTCTTGAATGAGCCAACTCTATCAATTCTTTAAGATCATCCATCGTGCCAAAGTCTTCATCAATCTTATAATAGTTTGTAACATCATACTTATGATAAGAAGGTGATTCAAAGATAGGAGATAACCAAATACCTTGAATTCCTAATGATGTTTTTGATTCGCTATTGCCATCATTTAGATAATCAAAACGATTGATGATACCTCTAAGATCACCTATACCATCATTGTTTGAATCGGAAAAAGAACCGACAAAGATTTGATAAAAAACGCGATAGTTATCGTCAATTGTGTCTATATGTTTATTTGTACATGAACTCGATAGCAACATGACTAATACCAATATAATTATCTTACTAATTTTCTTGTTCACAAACATTAAATATCGCATTATCTATCTTCCCCCAAGCTCCTTTATTTGTACCAAATGTTTCAATATGAATTCCTATTGCTATTTTATCGTTATCTTTTATTTCGATGTTGGAAATTGTTGAAGTATGCCAATCATTATAAGTAGTGAACAATGGTGCATCTTTTCGGTAGGCAATCTCATCGTTTATCTTGACGTAAATGTATGTGCTTATAATGATACAGTCACCACCCATAGTTGATATGTTATATTCATATGTTCCTTCATGGATGTCTGTTAATTCTTGTTCAAGATTAAAACTGATTGTTTTATCAGTGCTCGCCCAGAAGTGGTAATGTTTACTTCCATCTATAGAATCAGATACTTTATCTTCAACGTATAATTCATCTTCATTACCATAATCAATAACCTTCCAAGATGTTGGCACATATGTTTTATTGTCATCGTTTTCAAAAGAAGGGTTTTCTATTAGATTTTGTCTATTTATTTCGATATTACATATAACTGGTTGACTATTTGCGTTTCCTTTGACCTCATAAATACCAACCTGTGTGTTTATGTTTTTATCATAGTTTTCCCAAGTTACATCTACAAGCCGACTTGAACCATCATTCATATTGGCTGCTATTTTTTCTGGCAAGATTATTTCATCATTTAAATTAAATTTAAGATTTAATTCGTCTATTGATTCTATTTGTAGTTCTATTTCATTACCTAATCTTGCTAGAGCAAATACTTTTAATGATTCTAGAGGATAGCCATTCTTATCAAAAAGTGCTTGATTATCTACTGCTGAACCACCATAGTATTTTCCGGCATCATCAGGATCATATTCTTTTGCATAACTACTTGCCCATCCAGAGCCGTAGTTTTCCCATATCTTAAGATTATCTTCATAAGAATTTAGACCAACAGGAATCCAAGCAGGTTCCCAATAACAAATACCGATACCATTTGTAGTATTGTTTATCGTTTCAATGATATCTAATAAAGAATTAACTTGTCCTTGTATTGAAAAAGGATATAGGTGTGTAGAAGATTTACTAGAAATAGTATTGCCAAAATAATCATAGTCTTCTTCCGTGTATGGATAAGATGTTTCCATAACCATAACTTTTTTATTATATGTATTAGCTATGGTATCTAATACATTATGTAGATTATCTAAACTTCCATGCCAGAATGGATAATATGAAGTTGAAAATATATCATAATCTAATTCATAGTAATCAAGTTTTTTAGCAATATTTAACATAGCATCACTGCTTTCAGGATTAGTGAAGTGCACAGCGATTAAAGAATCAGGATAAATTTCTCTAACTGCTTTTGCTCCAGAAGCCATTAGGTGATAGATGATATTCATCCATATTGTTTCTCCAGCCATGCCGGTATTATTTTCGTTTCCTAAAGTTACGATACCGACATCAACTTTATTATCTTTTAATAATTGAAGACTTTCTTTTGTATATTTGTATAATGCTTGAGCTTTATCTTCAATTGTTAAGTCTTTCCAAGCTTTTGGTACCATTTGTTTATTTGGATCAGCCCAGAAATCAGAATAATGGAAATCGACGATAAGTTTCATGCCATATTGATTTGCACGTTTGCCGATTTCCAAAGCATTGTTGATATCACAATTTCCACCGCCATAACCATTGCCGTTACTGTCGTAAGGATCGTTCCATACTCTTACTCTAATATAGTTGATTCCATTTTGGGCTAGAGTTTTAAATATATCTTGTTCATTATTATCGTAGTCGTAGAATTTTACGCCACTATTTTCTAAAGAGATGATACTAGAAATATCGGCAGCCATAATAAAATCATCACTTAGCTTTTCTATTTTTCGAACATAGATTTCATCTGATGATTTTACTGTCTCAATCTTTGTTTTATTACATGCGACAAGATTTATTAATAATAGTATTATGAATAATAATTTAGATATTTTTGTCATATAGTACCTTTGATATTATTATAAGGTATGAGGAATATATATGAGTATTAACAGAAGCGCTGGTATATTACTTCCTATATTTTCTTTGCCATCTAACTATGGCATTGGAACATTAGGTAAACAAGCATATAAGTTTGTTGATTTTTTGGTTGCGAGTAAACAAACTTATTGGCAAGTTTTACCAGTTGGCCATACTAGTTATGGTGATTCACCATATTCGTGTTTTTCTAGTGTTGCGGGTAATCCATATTTCATTGATTTAGATTTGCTTATTGAAGATAAATTATTAACTAAAAAAGATGTTTCATCTTTAAAGGTCAAAGATGATGAACATGTTGATTATGGTTATATCTACAAGACTAGATATCCAATCTTATATAAGGCTTATAAGAATGGTTATAAGAAATATTTAAAAGAATTTAATAAATTTGTAAAAGATAATAGTGATTGGTTGATTGACTATGCAATGTTCATGGCTATTAAGAAACACTTTAATATGAAAGCTTTGTTGGAATGGGATGATAAAGATATTATCTTACGTAAAGACAAAGCGATGAAAAAATATAGTGAATTATTAGTTGATGATATTAAATATTATGAGTTTATTCAGTTCTTATTTTTTAAACAATTTTATAAGCTTAAAAAATACGCTAATGATTCAGGTATAAAAATAATAGGTGATTTACCTATCTATGTAGCTTTAGATTCATGCGAGGTATGGGCGGATAGCAAACAATTTGTGTTAGACCAAAAAACGAAAGTTCCTAAAGAAGTTGCTGGCATATCTCCAGATTATTTTTCTTCGGAAGGTCAGTTGTGGGGTAATCCTTTGTATAACTGGAAATATATGAAAAAGACCGGCTATGCTTGGTGGATAAATAGAGTTAAAAATGTTTCTAAATGTTTTGATGTTGTTAGGATTGATCACTTTAGAGGTTTCGAAACTTATTGGGCTGTTAAATATGGCGAAAAAACTGCCAAGTATGGTCATTGGGTTAATGGGCCATCAAAAGATTTTATCAAAGTATTAAAAGAAAAATGCAAAGACATCGATTTTATAGCTGAAGATTTAGGAATTATCGATCAAGATGTTACAGAACTTTTAGAATATTCAGGTTTCCCAGGCATGCGAGTTTTACAATGCGCTATGGCTGATGATGGATCTAGTTATCATTCACCACATAATCATATTGAAAACTGTGTATGTTATGTTTCAACTCACGATAATGAACCAATTATGGGTTGGATTAAGAATACTAAGAAGCAAGATTTAGATTATGCTAAGAAATATTTTGGTTTAAATAAAGAAGAAGGATATAATTACTGTTTTATTAGAACAGGTATGAATTCCGTCGCGAAATTATTTATGTGCCAGATTCAAGATTATTTAGGACTCGATGATAAATATACTATTAATAGGCCAGGTAATATTGGAAGTTGGACGTTTAGATTAAAGAAAAACGCTCTAAATAGCAGCTTAAGTAAAAAAATAGCTTCTTTGACGCATTGCAGTCATAGAGATAATAATTAACTCAAATTATAGATATTAATATTTTCATATATTTATGCATATTATTATGTAATTTCCGCAGAATCAATAAAAACGGAATTAACTATTTAATTGAGCGGTAGGAAATCTTGGATGTTCAAAAGAAGAATATGATAAATATTTATTTGCTAACGGACTAAAAGAGATGATTGCCAGAATAGAACCATCTCTAATTATTATTTATGGATCTTTATCAAAAGAAATTGTTAGTATTTTAAACAATAATAATCAAAAATATGTATTCTTCCCTTCTAATACTTCACATTATTTTGGAAAAAATTGATATGGGGATGAAAGCTAATAGTGGATTCTTTAATGGAACAAGTGGCAATACTAAGTATAAGCTTAATATTCAATTTTTTGGAGAAGATCCAAAGAATGGAATTGACTATAATTCCGCTGGTTCAAAGAGTATTAATAGTGTCACATACAAAACAATAACAAAAGATAAAAAGATCCCAATGACAGCAAAATCAAATAGTGTTAAAACTAAATTGGGTGATGGTGGTAAAATACTACAAGAACGTTATTATGATTCTAAAGGTAAAGCATATTTAGACATAGATTATACCAATCATGGAAATCCTAAAATGCATCCTAACGTTCCACATGAACACGATATTCATTTTACAGATAACACGCCTATAAGAGGCGCTGAGAAGGAGATAAACAAATGAAAATTGAAGAATTTAAAAAATTGGTTGAAACAGGTCGTGAAATGGAATTTAATTATAAGAACAAAAGATATTCCATCACCTACGGATATATCGATAATAAGTATGTCATTTCTTTTTGTGAATTTTACAAAGAAACTACAGAAGTTGATAATTTTAGTGAATTACTTTTGGTTTCAAGAGACGATGTGACTGTAAAAGAGATGATTGAAACCGTCAAAGACAATGATGTTGATGTGTTTTAATTTTTTAATCAAGTATATGTGAATAAAAAACAAAACTTATATGGTTTCTCATTTTTAAGTGAATATAGGCGTTCAATTTAGAACTTTTATCTCTAATTTATCCTGATTTTATTGAAAACTGTTTATAGATTTGGTATGATATGAACGTTGTAGTCCCTCCTTAGAGGGGATTATAACCGCTCAAAAGAGGTTTAAGTATCTTATGATCACCTTCATGGCGAGTCTGAATCTAAATTAAGGAGGTTTATTATGTACGCAATTATTGAAACTGGTGGCAAACAATTAAAAGTTGAAGAAGGTCAAGTTATCTACGTTGAAAAATTAGATGTAGAAGCTGGTGCTGAATATACTTTTGATAAAGTTGTTGCTATCGAAAATGATGGTTTGACTCTTGGAACTCCATACGTTGAAGGTGCTAAAGTTACTTGCAAAGTTGAAAAACAAGGCAAAGAAAAGAAAATTGTTATCTTCAAGTATAAACAAAAGAAGGGTTCTACTAGACGTAAACAAGGTCATCGTCAACCATACACTAAGTTAACTGTAGAAAAGATTGGTTAATGATTAAAGTAATTTACGAAGTAAAAAATGATCAATATATATCATTATCTGTAAAGGGTCATGCCAACAGTGATGAATATGGTAAAGATCTAATATGTGCTTCGGTAAGTTCAATTATGTTTGGCTTCATGAATGCATTAGATATGCTTGATGAAGATGTAAAAATTAAACAGTTAACAAATAAGATTACAATCAGTAATCATTCAAGTAGTGAAATGGTTCAAGACTACTTTGAACTAGTAATGGTTCAATTAAAAACTATTGAAGAATCGTATAGAGACTTCATAAAAGTGGAAAGGAAGTAAAAAACATGAAATATGTATTAGATATTCAATATTTCGCTTCTAAAAAGGGTGTTGGTTCTACTAAGAACGGACGTGACTCTCAATCAAAACGTTTAGGTGCTAAATTAGCTGATGGTCAATTCGCTACAGCTGGTTCAATCATTTATCGTCAAAGAGGAACAAAGATTCATCCTGGAACAAATGTTAAAAAGGGTGGAGATGATACTTTATTCTGTACTTGTGATGGTGTTGTAAGATTTGAACATCTAGGCAAGGATAAGAAACAAGTTTCTGTATATCCTCAAGCTTAATTGATTATTTAAAGCCCGGTCTACGGGCTTTTATTTTGAGGTTATTATGCAATTTATAGATAAGGTTACTATAAAACTTAAAGCTGGTAATGGAGGCGATGGTATCGTCGCTTTTAAACATGAAAAATATAATCCTCTAGGTGGACCTAGTGGGGGTGATGGTGGTGATGGTGGTTCTATCATCTTTAAAGTAGACACTAATAAATCAACATTATTAGATTTGCGTTTTTCTAAGATGATTAGAGCCGAATCCGGAGAAAAAGGCAAAGGTAACAATATGTATGGTGCTAATGCTGAAGATGTCATTGTCAAAGTTCCATTAGGTACTATCGTAAAGGATTTGAGCAATGATGAAGTCATTGCGGATTTAAATACTATCGATGCACAAGAAGTAATATGTAAAGGTGGCAAAGGTGGTAAAGGTAACTTCCACTTTAAATCTTCAAGAAATAATGCTCCAGAACATGCGACTCTTGGTACACCTGGTGAAGACAAAGAGGTATTAGTTGAATTAAAACTATTAGCAGATGTTGGCTTAGTAGGTTTTCCATCAGTAGGCAAATCAACTTTACTATCAGTTGTATCAAACGCTAAACCTGAGATTGCAGATTATCCTTTTACAACTCTAAAGCCTCAACTTGGCATGGTAAAGGTTGGTGATTCGTCATTTGTTATGGCTGATCTTCCAGGACTTATTGAAGGAGCTAGTGAAGGAAAAGGTTTAGGTCACGAATTCTTAAAACACATTGAAAGATGTAGATTAATTATTCATGTCCTAGATATGGGTAGAGAAGATCCTGTAAAAGATTACGAAATCATCAATGATGAACTTAAGAAATATCCTGGTAACTTAGAATTACGTCCACAAATAGTAATCGCTAATAAGATGGATTTGGATGAAGAAAAAGTTAATCTCAATAGATTCAAGGAAAAATATCCTGATGTAGAAGTATTTGAAACTACCACAATTATCAATGAAGGATTGAAACCTGTATTGTATAAAGCAAAAGATATGTTAGCAACTCTTCCTTATTTCCCTCTATATGATGTAGATAAGAGTAATGATAATGTTGTTTATACATATGAAAAGCCTGAAGAATTTACTATCTACAACGAAGGAAATGGTGTATGGCGTGTTGAGTCTGAACGTATTGAAAGATTATTTATCAACACTAACTTCAAAGATGATGATAGTGTATATAAATTCTCTAGAACTCTATCAAAGATGAAACTAGATGATGCCTTAAGACAAAAGGGTTGTAAGAATGGTGATCTAGTATTTATTAAAGATTATAGTTTTGAGTTTATGGATGCAGAAGATGAGCTTTATTAGCTCATCTTTTTATTACCATTTTGTAAACGTTTTCAGTTTTGATATAATTTATATACAGGGTTTTATTCCCTAGGAGGTAAAAATGAAGAAGTTTTTAAAACTAATGATGGTTGCTTTATTAGCTCTTTGTTTAGTTGCTTGTGGTGGCGGTAATGCTACTGAAGAAACTGGTGAAGAAACTACTGAAGAAACTGTAGGTGGAGGAAGTTTAGTTATTTATTCACCTAACTCTGATGCGCTAATCGCTGCTACTGATGTATTCGCTGAAAAATACGGCATTGATGTACAAGTAGTAAGTGCTGGTACTGGTGAGTGTTTAGAAAGAATTGATGCTGAAAAGGATAATCCTCAAGGCGACGTTCTATATGGTGGTTTAAACTATGCTAACGCTTTAAATAAGGCTGATTTATTTGAACAATTCACTGCTGAAGGTGATGACAAGCTTCCTGAAGCTTATCAAAACACAAATGGTGTTGCAACTCACTACTGCTTAGATGGTTCTGCAGCTTTATTAGTTAATGTTGAAGAATATGAAAAATTAGGTCTAGACATTAATGATTTCGATTCTTATGAAGATTTATTACAACCTGAACTAAAGGGTCACATCGCAATGGGCGATCCTGCAAACTCTTCAAGTGCTTGGGCTGAATTAACTAATATGCTATTAGTTATGGGCAATGAACCTTATGATGATGCAGCTTGGGAATGGGTTGGCAAATTCATTGAAAACTTAGATGGTGTTCAATTATCTTCATCTTCTGCTATCTACAAGGGTGTTGTAGAAGGCGAATATGTTGTTGGTGTTTCTTATGAAGATCCATGCGTAAGCTTACTAGTTGATGGTGCTGATAACGTTGTATTAGTATATCCATCTGAAGGTGCTGTATGGCTACCTGCTGGTGCTGGTATTATCAAGAACGCTCCAAATATGGAAAATGCTAAATTATTCATTAACTGGTTAATTTCTGACGAAGGTCAAGCTGAAATCGCTAAGACTACTGCTCGTCCAGTTAATCCAGCTATCCAAAACACAGCTAAAGAAATGAAACCATTCTCAGAGATCAATGTAGCTTACGAAGACATGGCTCTTTGTGGCGAAAAGAAAGCTGAATGGCAAGAGAAGTGGACTGAAATGTTCACAGCTGCTCAATAATAGTAGCAACAAAACAATTTAAATTAAGTGGGGTTAGAAATATGAGTGTAAATATTAAAATAGTAGACGCTGTAAAAAAATATGGCGATAAAACAATAATTTCTGACTTATCACTAGATATCAAGGAGGGTGAGTTTTTCACCCTTCTTGGTCCATCTGGATGTGGTAAGACAACATTATTACGTATGATTGCTGGTTTTAATTCAATTGAAGGTGGAGACTTTTATTTTGGAAACAACAGAATAAACGATGCCGACCCAGCTAAACGTAATATAGGTATGGTTTTCCAAAACTATGCTATATTCCCAAATATGACCGTTGAGGATAACGTTGCCTTCGGTTTAAAGAATCGTAAACTTCCTAAAGAAGAAATCGCATCTAAGACAGACAAATTCTTAAAATTAATGAAGATTGATGAATATCGCGATCGTATGCCTGAAAGATTATCAGGTGGTCAACAACAACGTGTTGCTTTAGCACGTGCGTTAGCGATTACTCCAGATGTACTTTTAATGGATGAACCATTAAGTAACTTGGATGCAAAACTTCGTGTTGAAATGCGTACAGTAATTAAAGAAATTCAAAATAGTGTAGGCATTACAACTGTTTATGTTACTCATGACCAAGAAGAAGCTATGGCTGTTTCTGATCGTATTGCGGTTATGAACGCTGGCGATATTCAACAAATTGGTACTCCTAAGATTTTATATCAACGTCCTGCTAACTTATTTGTATCTACTTTCATTGGACATACAAATGTTATTAATGCAGAACTAATTGCTAAGGATGGTGAAGCTTATATTATACTTCCTGGCGGATATGAAACTAAGTTAGATACTATTAGAAAAGAAGAAATTAAAGATAGAAAAGTAATCGCAAGTATTAGACCTGAAGAATTAGTTGTTAATACTAATGGTGAAGAAGGCATCAAGGCTGTTATTGATGATGCTGTATTCCTAGGCTTAAATACTCATTACTTTGTTCATTTTGAAAATGGCGAAAAAGCTGAAATCGTTCAAGAATCTTTAATTGATTCTATCATTCCAAAAGGAACAGAAATCACTTTAGGTGTTAAGAAAGAAAAGATTAATATTTTTGATGAAACTGGTAGTTACAATTTAGTAGAAGGTGTAGTTAACGATTTAGATATCTATAAAAAAGAGGCTAAGTAAAAGATGGACAAAACCAAGAAAAATATAGATGTTTGGAAAATAGTTTCTATAGCCGTATTACTAGCATATGGTTTATTCTTACTATATCCATTAGTTAAACTATTGATTAGTGCCTTCTTTGCGGATGGCAAGTTTACTTTAGCTGCTTTCGAAAAATTCTTTAGTCAAAAATATTATATTGAATCAATTTTCAATTCAATCAAAGTATCTATATGTGCAACCGCACTTACATTAGTAATTGGTATTCCTTTAGCTTATTTCTATCAAATGTACGAAGTTAAAGGCAAAACTTTATTACAAGTTATTATTATCTTATGTTCTATGTCTGCTCCATTTATTGGTGCATATTCATGGATTATGTTACTAGGAAGAAGTGGTATTGTAACTAAGTTTATTGAAAGTATTTTACCAGTTAGACTTCCATCTATTTATGGTTTTAACGGTATCTTACTAGTATTAGCTTTACAATTATTCCCACTTGTATTCTTATATGTTTCTGGTGCTTTAAAGAATATTGATAATTCTTTACTTGAAGCTTCAGAAAATATGGGTTGTTCAGGTGCTAAACGTTTCTTCAAGATTGTTATTCCTCTATGTATGCCTACAATTATTGCGGCAACATTGATGGTATTTATGAGAGCGTTCGCTGATTTTGGTACACCATTATTGATTGGTGAAGGTTACCAAACATTCCCAGTTGTTATTTATAACTCATACTTTGCGGAAACTGGTAGTAATCATAATTTTGGTGCTGCTATTTCAATCATCGCAATTGTAATTACAGCTATTATTTTCTTGATGCAAAGATACATCAATGGTAAGTTCACTTTCACAATGAATGCTATGCATTCAATTGAAAGAAAGAAACCTCACGGAATTAAAGCTGTTTTGATTAATTTCTATTGTTGGTTTGTTGTAGCGCTTGCATTCCTACCACAACTATATGTAATTTACACATCATTCTTGAAGACTTCAGGAAAGATCTTCTTAGATGGTTATTCATTAGATTCTTATAAATATGCATTTACCCATCTAACAAAAGCCATTCCTAATACATTCTTGATTGGTGGTTTAGCATTAATTATCGTTATCGTATTAGCTGTTCTTATTTCTTACCTAGTAGTTAGAAGAAATAATACAATGAATAGAATCATTGATACATTATCGATGATTCCATACATCATTCCAGGTTCGGTTGTAGGTATAGCTTTAGTTATGGCATTCAATAAGAAGCCATTAGTATTAGCTGGTACAGCTATCATTATGATTATTGCCTTAGTTATAAGACGTATTCCTTATACTATTAGATCTTCAACAGCAACCTTGCAACAGATTCCAATGTCTATTGAAGAAGCTGCTATATCACTTGGTTCTTCTAAACTTAAAGCTTTCTTTAGGATTACGGTGCCAATGATGGCTAATGGTATCTTGTCTGGTGCTATTATGTCTTGGGTAACAATCATCACTGAGTTATCTACAGCTGTTATCTTGTATAACTTAAATACTATTACGTTGACACTTGCGACTTATACTTATGTTTCTCGTGGTAACTATGGTATTGCGGCAGCTTATGCGACAATCTTAACAGTAGCTACAATTATCTCACTAATTGTCTATATGAAAGTTACAGGAAATAAAGAAATTTCCTTCTAAAATTATTAATTATGGTAATGTGAACTTCCGTGGGGGTAAAAACGTAGTCACAGGTTGAACTATCGTGGGATAAACGTTTGGACTTCCAT
>JAUNNY010000040.1 GCA_030531215.1 Erysipelotrichaceae bacterium | reverse complement strand
GCTACAACAATAATTGGGAATAAAATGTTGAACCAAGCAATATTAATGCAAGGTAGAATTCCAATTAATTCATTGATACCGATAGGTAACAATCCCATAGAAGGAACTACAGATGGATATAAAATACCAATGCTATAGAATACATGTCCTAATAACATTGCAACTACGATTGATAGTAAGTAAGGGATAGCCATCAAAGGATTATACATAATTGGGAAACCAAATGTAATAGGTTCGTTTATGTTACAAATTCCAGGAATTAAACCAGCCTTTGATACAGCTCTTAATTGTTCAGATTTAGCTCTTAAACCCATGATAGCTAAAGCTAATGTGTTACCAGTACCACCAGCACAAGCCATGAAACCAAATAACATAACTGGATTATAAGCAATTTGTGTAATATCTTGAGTAGTAGCCCAAACAGTTGCGTTTTCTGTCATAACAGCCATTAATGGAGCCATAAGAGCAACATATGCCATCATAGTTCCATGAATACCAAAGATCCAGAATAAACCACAAATTAAACCAATGATTATCATTGCTGGGAAGCTTGTACCAAAGTTCATTAATGCTGAGAATAAACCGATTAATATTTCAGAAAGGCCAACACCTGTGAAATTAAAAATTAATACACTAATAACTAGTTGTACAACAACTGATAATGTTAAAGGAATAATAGAACTGAAACCTTCAGCCAAGAATGGTGGAACAGCATCTGGCATCTTGATAACGATATTCTTCTTAACACATAGATTATAAATCCATGTTGATACTAGACCAACTAAAATAGCTACGAATAAGCCCATACCACCTAAGTATTGAGTAGTTAGAGCTTCCATAGAACCAGTCATCCAACCAGTAGATGCAACTAGTAAGAAACATACAGCGGCATTTATAGCACCTGGTAATGGTTTTAATCCTAACATTTTAGAATAGTTATAACCTAGTAATAATACAAACCATAATGATAATAAATTAAAAGTTAAATTATATACACCATATAAAGCAGTGTAAATTTGGCTTTCTGCAGTCCATAGATTAAATGCTACTGGAACTTGAGCTATGATTGAAAAAATAGAACCAGCCATGATAACACCCATAAGGCTCATCATTGCAGCTTGGATAGCAGATACAGCTTTGTTTTGACCAATGACATCTCCTAAATGTTGAAGAGCCTTCATTGGTTTAGATTCAAAAATCTTATCCATATTTTTCTCCTTATTTTTTAGTAATAGAATCAATTAATGCAAATATTTTTGGTGCATTACCAATTGCGTAATCAGCAGGTTCAATCTTTGCTACAGGATAATCAGGTCCTAGCATTTCTTTGATCCAACCAGCACGATTACTTACTTGAGGACCATATAAGCATACTTCAAATTGGTCCTTAATTTCTGCTAGTTCTGTAGTTGCGTGTGCTTCACAAATAAATGGATCAATACCATTTTCTGCTGCATACTTTTCTAACTTCTTAACTAGCATACTTGTGCTGTACCCACCGGCACAAATTAACAAC
Organism: Erysipelotrichaceae bacterium; assembly: GCA_030531215.1. Lineage (GTDB taxonomy): Bacteria > Bacillota_I > Bacilli_A > Erysipelotrichales > Erysipelotrichaceae > Colivicinus. The sequence goes on along the minus strand of JAUNNY010000040.1, from coordinate 1,147 downwards.
AGTTTCATTCCTATCCCCTTTCGTAATTTATGTAACACTTTTAATGTTGTTACTATTTTTTCATTGCTTCAATTTGAGCAAATACTTTTGTAGGATTCTTTGTTGCAAACGCAGTCATATCAACTTCACAACATGGAAATCCTTGTAGATCATCTTTAATTCTTGAAAGATAACCTTTTTCTTGTAGACCATAAATCATGCAATCATATTCATTTTTATATTTAGGAAATTCTTCGACATGAATTTGTTTAAATTCATAATCTTTTCCTTCGGCTTTAGCTTTTTCAATCATATTAGCTAATAGACCGTTTGAACAATCACTATGATGAATGCAATATAGAATTTTCATTATTTATTCTCCTTTGGTTTATAAAATTCAATCATTTCAGTTACTAATTCTTGAGCAACCATTGTCGTCATTAAATGATCTTGAGCATGCACTAACAAAACATCAACTTGTACTTGTTCACCATTTGCTTGTTTAACAAGTAAATCCATTTGAACTTTATGTGCTTCTAAAGAAAATTGTTCTGCTTCATCTAATAATTTTTTTGCGCCATCATAATCGCCAGTATCTCTAACTAGTCTTAATGCATCAAAAACCTTTGCTCTACATTCACCAGAGTTTGCAATTATGGTCATAGACATTATTTCGTTTTGATTATTATCTTCCATAAATCCTCCACAGTTATTCCACACATGTAGAATATTATATGCATAAGTATTATAATATCTTTAATAAGTCGGATAGAACATCAAAATTTAATAAATGTTGATTATTCCACATTATTTAGAAATTGAGTATGAAAGATAAAAGATACGAAAAAACTGAATACCTAATAAAAAGCACTTTTTTTGAAATGATTAAAAAAGGCGAAAAGATAACCGTATCAGAAATAGCTAAAAGAGCTAATATTGACAGAAAAACTTTTTACTTACACTACGATACTACTGAATCATTATTTAATGAGTTCATGAAAGATGCTGAAAAACTATTAATTGAAGAATTAGATAGATTAGATTTTGATAATAGTAAAGATACAATCAAAACATTTGTTAGTGCTTATAGAAAAATTTTTATTTCACATAAAGATTTATTTTATGCAACAAATAACAACAAACAATTTCTTGAATATATTGAATTTAG